>JAIDSW010000142.1 GCA_029061025.1 Duncaniella sp. | reverse complement strand
CGGTAATACTTGAGAGAGGCAAAGATGTGGATGCCCGACGCAAGGATATGGCACGTATTGCGCGCGAAAACTTCGTCGACCCTGATTCCAACTATTGTTTCGGCGAAGGCGGCGCCGGAGCTTTCTCCGACGGAAAGCTGTATACACGCAGCAAGAAACGCGGAAGTATCGAAAAAATTCTCAACATATTCTGTCAGCACGGTGCCTCGGAAGATATACTCCGCGATGCGCATCCTCACATCGGCACTGACCGCCTGCCGGGTGTCATCAAAGCCATGCGGCTCACTATCGAAGGAGCCGGCGGAGAAATCAGGTTCGGCACAAGAGTGGAGCGGCTGATAATAAGCGACGGCAGGGTTGAGGGCGTGATTGACGCTGCGGGCAATGAATATCGCGGGCCTGTGATACTTGCCACCGGCCACTCGGCGCGCGATGTCTACCGTATGCTCAATGCATCGGGCGTGACTCTCGAGCCGAAAGGGCTTGCCATAGGAGTGCGTCTTGAGCACCCTCAGCATCTCATCGACTGCCTGCGCTATCACTCCCGTGATGGTCGTGGAAAATATCTGCCCGCTGCGGAATACACCATGCTTACCCGTGTCGACGACAGGGCTGTATATTCATTCTGCATGTGCCCCGGCGGGTTCATTATCCCCGCGGCGAGTGCCGACGGACAGTTGGTGGTTAACGGCATGTCGCCTTCCAACCGCGGCACTCGCTGGGCCAATTCCGGTATGGTAGTTGAAATACTTCCTGAGGATGTCCCCGGTGATTCTTCGCTCAAAATGATGGATTATCAGGAAAGTATCGAGCGTGCTTTTTGGGAAGAAGCGGGCAAAACACAAAATTCTCCCGCGCAGCGTATGGACGACTTCGTAAACTCGCGACCTTCGGCTTCGCTGCCCGACACTTCCTACGCTCCCGGCATCCATCCCGCCCGAATGGATAAGCTGCTGCCACCTTTCATCGCCGGCAGACTTCAGCAGGGATTCAGGGATTTCGACAGAAAAAATCGCGGTTTTCTTACCAATGAAGCCGTGTTGATAGGCGCTGAGACCCGCACATCGTCGCCCGTGCGCATACCACGCGACGAAATTTCACTTGCTCATATCCATATCCCCGGTCTTTATCCCTGCGGCGAAGGAGCGGGATATGCAGGCGGAATAGTATCGGCCGCAATGGATGGAGAAAAGTGTGCTGATGCGCTCGCTCAGTCCTTGAGAAATTCGAGTTCTTCAAGCATCTGAACCGCTATTCTTGACACGAGCGTATCGGTATCGCCGCTTAATGCTTTTGCGACCTTTTCGGCGCGGTCAGGAGCTGCATACAGCAGATTGAATGTAAGTCGCGCGGCAGTGTAGCGGGTCAGCTGATTTTCGCTTACCACAGCCTTTTCCACCACCTCCCAGGCCGAAGGTATTTTGCGCAACAGTCTGTGACACAAAATATCCGCTACTTCTATTGAAGTGACTTTCGATATCCATTCCAGTGCCTTGTCAGCCGTAAGCAACTCGGGTGAGTAAAGCATGGGGGCGAGAAGCTGGCTTTCACGACACAGAGTATCATCCCGAAGCTCTAAAGCAAGACTGTCGTTATGACCGATTTCTGCAGCGATTTCGGTGAGCTGGGGGAGGTTAAGGCCAAATATATATTTATAACCGAGACCTGCGCGGCGGAGGGAATCGGCGGTGACGCCGTTGCGCATCGCGTAAAACCGGCGCTTTATTTGCTGAATTTCGTTGTACTTTTCCATAATTTTCACAAAATTACTACTTTTAATGCGAAAAATATTCACAAAATTTCTTTTGTTCAAAAAAAGTACTTTAATAGATGAAATATTAAATAGGTAGTCAAGTATAACATGCTGATATATACTATATTAATAGCTGTATTTTTATTGGTTTGCTTTAATTATTCCGAACTGATCCCGCATTTATTAGTATAAATAATTGCCTCAAAATCGGTTCCGACAACTGGAAATTTTCCCCGATTTGACGAAAACATTTCCATTTTATTGTCCAAAAATTGTCCAAAAACTAATTTTAATTATGGCATCTTTAAAAGCAGTGATAGTACCCGGAAAGTCCCTTAAGAACGGCAAGCACAAAGTTAGAATATCAGTTGCCCATAATGGGCAAACTCGTTATATCATAACGAATATTGTGTTAGACTCAGAGAAGGAGTTTAAGAATGGCGTTGTTGTTAAACGTAACGACGCTGCGTATCTTAACACAAAATTGCGAGGGCTTATACAGAGGTATCAGGATTTAATTGATGAACTTCCTTATGTTAACGGCCTTTCGTGTCCAGAATTGATTTGGCAACTCCAAAACGGCTTGAACGGTTCTCATCGTTCTTTAGTCTCAGTTGCCGAAGAATACATTGAAAAGATGGGCATTAGTGAACAATCACGAATCATCTATAATAATCACTTCAAACGATTATTCAGACATATTGACAAAAATATGTTGATTGATAACATAACTTATGGAACTGTCGTATCTGCTGAGAATTATTTAAGAGGGAAAAGATTTGCTCCCGGTACGATAACCATTACAATAAGTGCGTTTAAAGCAGTGATAAATTATGCAGTTAAATGCGGTTATGTCTCTTACAAAATTTCACCTTTTACCGGAATTAAATTGCCTTCAGCTGGTATAAGAAACTCATGGATTTCTGTTGATGAAATAAGGAAAATAAGAGATCTTGATTTGAAAAAATCGAATCTTATCTATTGTCGGGATCTGTTCATGTTGTCCTATTATTTGGGCGGAATCAATTTCGCAGACCTTAAAGAACAAAATTTCAAAGAAAATAAAGGGATATTGAGATACTGCCGTAAGAAAGTAAGAAATCGCACTCGATCAAAGGCGCCGATTGAGTTTAAAATTCCTGAAGAAGCTCTCCCAATCATAGAGAGACACACTGATAAAAAAGGTTATCTAAAATTATACTCCAAGACTCAACTAAGATACAATATGAATAAACTTGCCCAAATTACGGGAATAAAGAATCTAATCTATTATTCAGCAAGGAAATCTTTCAGCCAGCATGCCTTTGAGCTCGGTATCAGTACGACTGTCATAGATTATATCCTCGGACACACACAGCCTAAAAGCAAATCTTGTCTGTATGCTTATATTACAGTTCCTTCGGATATGGCAACTGCAGCGATCAGGAAAGTGCTCGACAATCTGAAAGGCTCAGAGTAAAATATCCACCGCACTATTGCCGGGTTGAGGTATTTTTACTATCTTTGTGCTGTCAGTAGGTTCTTTCCATTGTGGATAGACTTATTGGTTTGACTTTGGAGGTGGGGTGGTTCCCACCTCTTATTGTTTCTCCTCAAAATCTACATGCCAATGTTTGTACGTTACTCAGAAACTCCCGACAGTTTCGACAAATACGATGAGCCGAGATTGCACATGGAAAGGCTGCTTAAGGCGAAGTTAGTGGAATTCGACATTTCTATACGGATATTGCTTCCGTTGGAAAGCGCCGGAATCGTCACTCTTGGAGATCTTGTCAGTAGAACGCGCAAGGACCTTTTACAGATAAAGCAGCTCGGAAAAATATCCGTTGAACGGTTAGAGGACTTCCTCGCATACCATAATCTTTCACTTGCAAAATAAAAAGGCTGCCATCACGGCAGCCTTGAAGCACCACACATCATCAAAGTTTTCAACATCATCAAAGGTGCTTCGTTACTGATTACCAACAACACATTGAAAAGTTCGCAAAGACAGCCCCGTTTCACAACGAGGCTGTCCACATAATCAACAAAAACATTTCCTTATTACATTTACCAAATATTTTCGTGTAATCCAGCATGTTTCTAATATGGCTATAGTCAGGAGATACCAGAATGATCCGAGCCGAAATCTTTCCCACCATGTAAAATCTCTTTCAATATAGACAGGCTCGGGACATGGTAATGGTGTCTCTTTATTCTTTAAAGATGAAGTGCTTTTCTCCGTGTCTTTGACCGGAACGGGTACTTCCGCCTTGAAAACTTCATCCTTATTCTTTATGCTGTGTCCGAGTGTTCCATCAGGATTGATCCAAGCATCTGACTCTGCAAATTGGGTCTCAAGATGACTGGTGCTGTCATTTGCCTCGCGTCGGTCGGATTCCTGAGGAATAGGGATTTCGACTGTTACAGTATCAATCCTGACAGTTTCAACATACATTGTGATAATGCTATCAGTATTATTGATAACGACGGGAGGCGATGATAATATGTGCTTCTGAGTGTGGCATGAGACCAAGAATGCCATAAGAGCACATATGATTATGGGTATAAATCTTTTCATGTCTTAAATATTTTTGTATTCACTTATCGCATCGAAGCAGGGACATCCCTTGATGAACTCGTAAGGCTCAATAATACCGTTTCCGTTGAGATCAGGGGAGGTGTCTCGATGTCCCATTACTTTTCTTATTGTCTTATAGCGGGCTTTGATGTCTTTAATAAGACGGATGAGGCTCGCTTTCTGCTCGCGAGTTCTGGTGTCCTTATTCATAGTACCATTTGTGTCCCTGGCTTCTAGTCCGCCGATATTGCATATTCCGATTGACCTAGCATTGTAGCCCG
>JAIDSW010000141.1 GCA_029061025.1 Duncaniella sp. | reverse complement strand
GTGTGTGCACGGCCTGACGGGTGACGTAGCATGTGCCGTCGAGCATGGCAAGAATATCGGAAATCTTTATGGGGTAACCGTTGAGGTCAACGCGGCGTCCGTAGGGGGTGGTGGCGGTCTTCATGCCCTCGAGGGTGGTGGGAGCCATCTGTCCGCCGGTCATACCGTAGATAGCGTTGTTGATGAAGATTATGGCGATATTTTCGCCGCGGTTTGCGGCATGGATCGATTCGGCAGTACCGATGGCTGCGAAATCGCCGTCGCCCTGATAGGTGAATACCAGACGATCGGGATTAAGGCGGTTGACAGCCGTGGCTATTGCGGGCGCACGACCGTGGGCGGCCTCGATCCAGTCGACATCGATGTAATTGTAAGCCATCACGGCGCACCCCACGGGGGCGATGCCGATGGTCTTGTCCTCTACGCCCATCTCCTCGATAACCTGCGCTATGATCTTGTGGACCACGCCGTGGGAGCAGCCGGGGCAGTAGTGCATAGTGTTGTCGTTGAGCAGCCGGGGCTTGGCGGCAACGATATTTTCGGGTTTCTTTATATAGTCGCGTGTCATGACTCGGGGGTGAAATAGTTGTAGAATGAGTCTATCACTTCCTGCGGGTCGGGGACGATACCGCCGGTGCGTCCGAAGTGATATACGGGAGTAACATTTTTGGATGCGAGCATCACATCCTCGATCATCTGACCGGCATTAAGCTCGGCCACGATGATGCCCTTTACCTTCGAGGCCAGCTGCGCAACGGCGTCGGCGGGGAAAGGCCAGAGGGTGATTGGACGTAGCAAGCCTACTTTCACGCCTTCCTTGCGGAGTTCCTCGATAGCTTTGAGGCATATGCGTGCCACAGAGCCGAAAGCCATGATGAGGTATTCGCAATCGTCGGTGTAATATTCCTGATAGCGCACCTCATTTTCGGAGATAATGCGGTATTTTTCCTGAAGATCGTCGTTGTGCTTCTCCATCAGTACGGGGTCAAGCTCAAGGGTGGTGAGCACGTTGGGCTTGCGGGTGGCAGGCTTTCCGGTCACGGCCCACGGACACTGCTCGGCAATCTGCTCGGCGGTGCGGCGCGGACGATACGGAGGCAGCACGACCTTCTCCATCATTTGACCCACTACGCCGTCGGCCAACATCATCACGGGGTTGCGGTACTTGAATGCCAGATCGAAGCCCAGGCCTACGAAGTCGGCCATCTCCTGCACGGTGGCGGGAGCGAGCACTATCAGGCGGTAGTCACCGTGACCGCCCCCCTTTGTGGCCTGAAAATAGTCGGCCTGCGAGGGCTGGATGGTGCCGAGGCCGGGACCTCCGCGCATACAGTTGATGATGAGCGCGGGCAGCTCGCCTGCAGCCACATAAGATATACCTTCCATCTTCAGGCTTATGCCGGGCGACGATGACGATGTCATGACAGCCTTACCTGTAGAGGCGCCGCCATACACCATGTTGATAGCCGCCACCTCGCTCTCGGCCTGAAGCACCACCATGCCGGTGGTATCCCAAGGCATGAGTTCTTCGAGCGTCTCGAGGATTTCACTCTGAGGCGTGATGGGGTAGCCGAAGTAGCCGTCGACGCCGTAGCGTATCGCGGCGTGGGCAACTGCTTCATTGCCTTTCATCAATCGGATTTCTTCTTCCATTGACTTATATTTTTATGCGTTAATACTCTATGAGAAAATGTGGTATACTCAGCGCTCCACGAGGCGGTATACGGTAATGCAGCCGTCGGGGCACACTTCGGCACACGCCGCGCAGCCTATACACTTTTCAGGATCGTTGTCGTAAGCGAAATTATAACCGCGGTTGTTGACCTCACGGGTCTGTAGCGCAAGCACCCCGCACGGACAAGCCACCACACACAGGTCGCATCCCTTGCAGCGCTCGCGGTCGATTTCGACTGCACCTAAAACTTTTGCCATAATAAGAAAGTTTTGAATGATATAATTTTCTCAAAAATAGCAAAAATTTCGCGAAGTCCCGCAATTTTTCTGTTTTTTTATGAAAAATATTCGGCCTGCAGTATTAAGAAAGAATTGCACTAAGGTCAGATTGCACATTATCGATTTCAGTATACCCCGAGTAATGGCAGGCAGTATCAAGTATCCGCGACTTGAACGGCACATTTTTACCCCGGCATATCAATGTGCCTATGTGCATGATAAGGTCATATAATCTGTGACCTTGAATGTGAAGGTAAGCGTTTTCGGGCGTGATACCTTCTACATCGGTCATGTCAGCCGTATCCACTTGCGGCAGGGCCGTCTCAAACAGGCGTGCCACCTTCATCAGATAACCCTCGCCATTACCGGCCATCTCCGCTCTTGAAGGTTGCAGTGGTATGCAACTATTGAACTTCGTGATATTCCAATTCTTGCTGAGCCCGGGTGTATTGCTTCGGATTAAGATTAGAAGCGGCCGGTAAACAATCTCCGAAAGCCGGCGTGTAAATAACACGAAATCAAAGTCATTTTCACCGGTCGCAGCAAAATATCTTTCCTGAAGATGCGACGCCTCGCAATAATGACTTTCCCAGGAATAGGCATAAGTTTGAGCGACATAATTTTCAGCCGTCAGGTTTTCCTCATGCCGCAGCAATCTGAGATCACTGTCGATACAAATAAAGAACTTCCTGTTGATATACGGAAGATACCTCATGCACTGCTCGCAGCCCGAAGTATCGTTGCCGTTTTCACTTCTGCTGTGCACGACAAAATGATAATACCCCGGCGATACATTCTGCAGCTGATTGTTCCAAAACTCCTTGTCATCCTTATCCTCAATGTGCACCACTCCCTTGATGTTTCTGTAACGCAAAGGAAGATTCTTGTAATAGTTAGCTTGATCTTCTATGCGGCTCATAGCGATTTATCCGTTGGGGTAGTCACATCCTCCATGTAGATTATATTGTTGCCCCAGCCATCGCTGAAGATACTTGGAGAGTGGGTAGTGATGAAATATTGAGCATTTGGATTGAGTTTTACCAGAATATCCACCAACTTATATTGCCAGCTTATGTCAAGTGAATTTTCAGGCTCGTCAATTAATATCACCGAGTCTCTCTCATCAAGAAGAAACACTCTGAGCAAGGTCAGCAATATCTGCTTTTCACCTGACGACAGGCTGTCGGTAGGCAAAAGGATGCCATCGGAATATATAAGGAATTTATTCCCCTCAACTTCAATATGCTTCCCGGTATCGGAAAACAAGCTGTTGATAAGGCTGCAAAAATTGTGGATTCGCTCACGCACACGTGATTGCTGCGATAATGATGCATCAAGCATCGACATGCGGTAATACATGAGCGACGGGCCGCTTTTCATGTCATAGATATAGGCATCGAGAGCCTGCGAAAGCGGCGTGGCCTTCTGTCGTTTATCCCGCGCCTGAAGATTATCTACCGAGGGGATGTATATGCATGATTCCTCATTTTCCAATCGCAGCCTTGCAATTTTTTCAATCTCGTTCAATAACGTAGTCTTGCCACTGCCATTTATCCCGACGATAATGTTTACATCGGAATGGGGAACAAACGAAACGTTGCGTTTATTCCATAGATTAACGTTGATTTCAGAAATTTTGAATTGATTCATGAAATTCAGGGATTGAGATTGGCAGGGATATGTCATCTATCTATCGGGAAGGTGTAGACGGTGACGGGGAGGTTGGAGTTATTGATGTGAACGTCAACTGCTTCCACGTCGGTGCGGGAAAGGAGCGACGATATGTCGAACGACGCATAGTAGGCGCGCATGAATGTATTGACCTCGCGTGGCATCTCGTGGCAGAGATAGAGCTGCGGGCGCGGCGTGTCGATTGTGGTCTCGTCGGCAAGGAGCGCGAAGCGGCGCGGAGATTTGTCGTAGGGCAGACGGCAGTAGATGTTGATATATTCGCCCGAGCGCCATGCGGTAAGCAGATATACCGGTGTAGTGTCCCAGCCAGCGAGTGTGGCGGCGTCGGCCACCGATACGGCCGATGATGTGATGGTACTGAGCGTGAGTAAGGTTATCGGACCTGATGAATACGGGTCGCCGCTCTGAGGCACGTAGGCGATGTAGACTCTTGACTGAGGCCGGAGATTATCATTGGTCTGCACCTCGCCCTGCGCCGTGAGGGTTATAAGGGGTGAGTCGCCGTCCTTGCGGAATTCAAATGTGGCGTGACCGTCGATAGTGCCGGTGAAAGTGGCGAGGGTCCACGCTGCGTCGAGCTCGTTGGGCGCGCCCGGATCATTGTCGTGACATGCCGCAGCAGAGGCGAGCACGAGGAGCGATAGCAGGAATCGGATGGCGTGGTTCATGATACGATTCGGCCGTCGGCCATGCGGATTACGCGGTGGGACTCTTCGGCCAGCATTTCGTCGTGAGTCACGATGATGAATGTGGTGCCGGTGGTGTCGCGCAGATTGAAAAACAGGTTGTAGAGTTCGCGGCGGTTGCGTGAGTCGAGGCTTCCCGAAGGCTCGTCGGCGAGAATCACGCGCGGACTGTTGATGAGCGCGCGGGCCACAGCCGCACGCTGGCCTTCACCCCCCGACAGGGCAGTGGGACGGTGCGCGAGACGCTCGCTCAATCCCAGCGGCG
>JAIDSW010000140.1 GCA_029061025.1 Duncaniella sp. | reverse complement strand
ACACCGCGGTTGATGTCGGGACTCTGCTCGTGGAGCGCCGAGAGAATACCGCAGGCCTCGCCGTCAAATTTCAGCTCAGAGCGGTCATAACCAATTTGCTTGATCACGCGGCGCGTCACATCCTGAAGGTCAATGTAGGCCTTGGAGCGAACCTCGCCGGCGATCACCACCTGGCCGGTGGTAACGAGAGTCTCACAAGCCACTTTCGACTCGGGGTCGTGGGCGAGAAACTCATCGAGTATAGCATCGGAAATCTGATCGGCCACCTTATCGGGGTGACCTTCCGACACGCTTTCGGAAGTAAAAAGATAAGTCTTCATATAGATATATAAAATTAAAATGTCGAAAAAGAGGCGGTGGAAAACTCGGAGCCTGTTTTTCAACATTTTCGCGTGCGTGCCCGTGAGCACGTACCCTTATGTAACTTCAAAAAACCTTTCTTGCCATAAAGCCGTCGCGAAGCCGACGGATTGAGCGGCCCTAAGGCCGGGGAGGTTGCGGTTTTAGCATTTTTTGAAGTGGTTGCAAGCAGCCAAATTTGTCCACTATGTTTTTACGGAGTGCAAAATTACAACCAAAATCAACATCGGCCAAGGATTTTAAGGAATTTAACAATTAAGTAGAGAAGGAGGGAATGAGGAAGCGGGAGAAAGCGGGAAATGAAGTACGCAGGGAAGCCTGATGAATGACGACCGGCAAGGTCGTGGGGCGGAGGATTTTTATAAAATTTCATAATTATTAAGCCATTGTGGCGGAAATTGAAATAAAAATTGCTATATTTGCAAGCTGAAATGCCGCCCGGTGTCGCTATGGGACGGTTAACTACCTTGAACTAAATCAATTAATCAATCTTTTAATACATTCTACTAACACAATGCAAAAAGGATCATTGGGAAGCGTTGTTGCAGGAGTGATAGCAATATTCCTCGTGCTCATCTGTCTCTTCTACCTTTCCTTTACCGTGGTAACCAACCACTACGAGGACAAGGCCGAGGCTGTGGCAAAGGCCGAGGCTGCTAAATTCAACGACGACCCCGAAACTTACCGCAAGGCTTACAGCGATTACATCAAGAACATCGCTAACGAAAAAGTCTATCTTGGTTACACTTTCAATGAAGTTCAGAAACTTGGTGTAGGTCTCGGCCTCGACCTTAAGGGCGGTATGAACGTCACCCTTCAGGTATCGGTTCCCGATATTCTCCGCTCGATGGCCAACGCTGAGGGCAATCCCTACTTTGAAAAGGCCCTCGCCGCCACCGACTCGGTAGTGCGCGCCACCAAGAGCAATGATTATGTGGATATTTTCTATCAGCAGTATACCGCACTCGATCCTTCGGGCGACCTCTCGGTTGTGTTCAAGGATCAGGTTAAGCGCGGCCAGAGTCCCGAGGCTGTGCGCAACGCACTGAAGCAGGAAGTGAAGGACCGCGTGAGCAGCTCTACCAATGTGCTCCGCACCCGTATCGACCAGTTTGGTGTCGTTGCCCCCAACATCCAGGAGCTTGAAAAGGATGGTCAGATCCTTCTCGAACTTCCGGGCGTGAAGGAGCATGACCGTGTGCGCGACCTTCTGAAATCGAGCGCCAACCTCGAATTCTACGAGACCGCTCAGTTCACCGAGGTTATGCCCTACATCCAGCAGCTCGATGCCGCTCTCCGCGCCGATTCGCTCAACAACGGCCGCGGTCTTGCCGAATACTTCAAGCAGCTCGGCGGCACCGGCAATCCTATCGGTATAGGTATCGCTGCTGAAACCGCACGCGATACTATCAACAATCTCCTTGCATCGGAGACCGCCAAACGCATCCTCCCAGGCAATATCAAGCTTGCATGGGAATTCAAGCCCACTATCGTACCCGAGAATGACTCGGTGCGCGGCAAGCGCAACATCGCCGTATATGAGCTCGTGGCTCTCAAGACCACCAACGGCAAGCCCGCTCTCTCGGGCGACGTGATCACCTCGGCCACCAGCGAGTATGATCAGATGCAGGGCGGTAACTACGTATCAATGAACATGAAGCCCGATGCAGCCCGCACCTGGGCACGCATCACTGCCGCCAACCTCAACAAGCAGGTTGCTATCGTGCTCGACGATCAGGTTTACTCGGCTCCCAACGTCAACAGTGTGATCGAAGGCGGTCGCTCACAGATCACCGGTAACTTCACTACCGATGAGGCAAAGGACCTTGCCAACGTGCTCAAGAGCGGTAAGATGGCAGCCAAGGTTGACATCATCTCCGACACCGTGATCGGTCCCTCGCTCGGCCAGCAGGCTATTCAGGACGGTCTCTGGTCATTCGTAGTGGCACTTGTGCTCCTTATGATCTTCATGTGTCTCTTCTACGGCTTCATCCCCGGCCTCATCGCCAACCTCGCCCTCGTATTCAACATCTTCTTCACGTTCGGTATCCTCGCATCGTTCCAGGCAGTGCTGACGCTCTCGGGTATCGCCGGTATCGTGCTCGCGCTGGGTATGGCAGTGGACGCCAACGTGCTTATCTATGAGCGCGCCAAGGAAGAGCTCCGCGCCGGCAAGAATGTGCGCAACGCCATCTCCGACGGTTACTCCAACGCCTTCTCGGCCATCTTCGACTCCAACCTTACGTCGATCATCACCGGTGTAATCCTCCTCATCTTCGGTACAGGTCCCATCAAGGGCTTCGCCACCACGCTCATCATCGGTATCATCTGCTCGTTCTTCACCGCAGTATATCTGACCCGTCTGGTCTACATCGCATTTGCCAAAACCAAGCCTTTCGAAAACCTGACTTTCACCACCGCTCTTTCGAGCAAGATGTTCAACAACACTCACTTCAACTTCCTCGGCGCACGCAAGATCAGCTTCACCGTGGTAGGTATCGCAGTGATCGTGGTAATCTGCTCGTTCTTCATGCGCGGTCTCAACCAGGGTATCGACTTCTCGGGCGGTCGCAACTACGTGGTACAGTTTGACCACTCGGTAAAGACCCATGAGATTCAGGAAAAACTCGCTCCCCTCTTCGAGGGCGCACAGGTGAGTGTAATCACCATCGACGACGACCACAAGGTACGTATCTCGACCAACTATAAGATCGACTCCGATGATGAAGGTGTAGACGAAGAAATCACCGGCATCCTCTACAACGGTCTTTCCGACGAGCTCAACGGCATGTCGATCGAAGACTTCTCGACCACCAACGAGAACGTAGGTATCATGTCGTCGGCCAAGGTAGGTCCTACCGTGGCAAACGATATGCGCACCGACGCCATCATCGCCGTGATCATAGCGCTTGTGGCAATGTTCTTCTACATCCTTATCCGCTTCCACAACATCGCCTTCTCGCTCGGCGCACTCGCAGCCGTATCGTTCACCGCCTTCACCATCGTGGGCTTCTACTCGCTCTTCTGGGGTCTGTTCCCCTTCGCAATGGAGGTTGACCAGACATTTATCGCCGCAGTGCTTACAGTGATCGGTTACCAGATCAACGATACCGTGGTGGTATTTGACCGTGTGCGCGAGAATGTTGCACTCTATCCCAAGCAGGATTTCTACACCACGATCAACTCTTCGCTCAACTCCACACTGAGCCGTACGGTAATGACTTCGAGCTCTACGCTGCTCGTGCTCCTGTCGATCTTCGTGCTCGGCGGTGACTCGATCCGCTCGTTTACCTTCGCAATGATCTTCGGTGTAATCATCGGTACTCTCGCCACCATCTACCTTGCTGCTCCCGTGGCTTATCTTACCGATGCCCGCCGCAACAAGAAAGCCGCTGCGAAGTAATCACCGAACTTTCTGAATTATCACCATAACTCATGCCGGGAGCGCCCGCGAGGTCATCACTGACCTGCGGGCGCTCCCTCTTCGTCGATAATTGCGGCGCGATTGTCGATGAAGCTTGCGAGAGTCGGAAAAATTCGCCAACTTTGAGCCCGATATACCGCATCACAGCGCAGCAATGAAAACTCAAGTCAACCGCAACAAAATACTAACATTTCTCACGCACCTGCTCGTGATCTCGATGCTCTTCGTGCTCCCCGAGGTGCTGTGGAGTCTCGCTTTCCCGTGGAAGAAGGTGCATCCGGAATTTTTCATCAAGGCACTGTCGTTTGTGGGAGTGTTTTACGTGGAGTTTTACCTGATACTCAAGCGTGTGCCCTCGCGCAGCCGCCAGTGGGGACGGTTTGTGCTGTGGAACATGGTGCTTATAGCCGGCGTACTTACGGCGTTTTACCTGTCGGGATTCGCGTCATCGCGACCGCCCAAGAATCCCGATCATGTATCGTTCATATCCAAGACGGCGGTGAAGCTGATGCGCGACGGCGTGATGATAATACTCACCATCGGTCTGGCCGTAGCCATGAAGCTGGGCGAGCAATGGCGTTATCTCGAATCGCGTCGCCGCGAACTGATCGACTCCCAGCGCGCCGAGGAACTCGCCAACCTGAAAAGCCAGCTCAACCCTCACTTCCTCTTCAACACCCTCAACAGTATCTACGCCCTCATAGCAATAGCGCCCGAAAAAGCCCAGGCGGCGGTGCACGAGTTGAGCCGCATGCTGCGCTACATGCTCTACGAAAGCCACGCCACCGTGCCGCTCGCCCATGAACTCAACTTCATCAGCAACTATATCGAGCTGATGAAACTGCGACTGAACCCGGCCCTGCCGCTCGAAGTGAACCTCGACGCTGGCGACTGCGCCGATATGCCCGTGGCTCCGCTGATATTCATCACACTGGTGGAAAACGTGTTCAAGCATGGCGACACGTCTGCCCCGTATAAACCGGTCGACATATCACTGACGGCAAGAGGGGGTGTGGTACACTGCGTCACGTCCAACGCCATAGCGCCCCGCTCGTCGGAAAAAGCCGAGGGCGGAATAGGTCTGGCCAATCTCAACCGGCGTCTTGCGCTGCTCTACGGCGACCGCGCCTCGCTAAAAACGTCGGTGACCGACGGACGGTTCGTGGCAACATTATCAATCGACCTAAACCCTACTGAAAATGAATAAACTGCGCTGCTGCGTGATCGACGACGAGCCCCTTGCATCTGGCCTGATCGCCTCATATATACTCAAGACACCATTTCTCGAACTCGGGGGTGAATATTCGTCGCCCAACGATGCCACTCCCGCCATATTGGCCGGAAACTTCGACGTGGTATTTCTCGACATCAACATGCCCCAGATAAGCGGGGTGGAATTCGCGCGGATAATTCCGCCGTCGACACGGGTGATATTCACCACCGCCTACGACAGTTATGCCGTGGAAGGATTCCGTCTAAACGCGCTCGACTATCTGCTCAAGCCGGTGAGCTATCCCGAATTTCTCGAAGCGGCCAACCGCGCCCTGCAATGGAAGGAGTCGACGGCGCCGCAGCCCGTACAGCAGTCGGCCGCGGCCGATGAGCGCTTCATAATAGTAAAAAGCGAATACAAGCTCATCCAGATACCGGTGGACGATATACTCTACATAGAAGGACTCAAAGACTATGTGCGAATATACACCGCCACGCGCGAGCGCCCGGTGATGACACTCCTGAGCATGAAATCGATAGAGAGCAAGCTGCCCGAGCAGCAGTTTATGCGCGTGCACCGCAGTTTCATAGTCAACACCTCGCGAATCTCCACCATAGAGCGCAACCGCATAGTGTTCGGCAACAGCTACGTGCCTGTATCTGACAGCTACCGCCAGGCATTCAACGATTTCGTTGCCGCCCGCACACTCGGCGACACACTCGGAGACAAAACCGTAGAATTAGTTAAATAATGTTAAAAATAGGGATATAACTATTATAATCTTTATTTTTGTTAAACACTCCGACGGGATAACGCATTATAACGTTATAAGAATAATCACTTTACTCATTTATACATTATGTCGCTTTTAAAAGAATTCAAGGATTTTGCCATGCGTGGCAATGTGATTGACATGGCAGTCGGTGTAGTAATCGGTGCCGCGTTCGGTAAAATCGTTTCCTCGCTTGTCGATGACCTTATCATGCCTCTGGTGGGTGTAGCCACCGGCGGTATCAACTTCACTGACTACAAGTGGGTGATACAGAAGGCCGTGATGGACGGCACTGAAATCATCAAGCCCGAAGTAACCCTCAACTGGGGCACATGGATACAGACCATCGTCAACTTCCTCATCGTGGCATTCTGCATCTTCCTCGCCATCAAGGTCATGAACCGCTTCCGCAAGGAGGAAGCCGCTGCCGCTGAAGAGGCTGCCGCTCCTGCCGAGCCCACCAAGGAAGAGGTGCTTCTCACCGAAATCCGCGACCTTCTCAAGCAGCAGGCCGACGCTGAAGGCGCTGCGAAATAATGCAGACGGTACTGTTTCATTCCACCGTATTCGGTCCTATACATTCCCGGCGACTCGGCGTGTCGCTGGGAATTAATCTTGATCCCGACGACGGAAAGGTATGCTCATTTGACTGCCTCTACTGCGAGGCGGGATTCAACGCGCAGGGCACCGGCACCACCGGGCTTCCACCGCGCGATCATGTGAAACGCATGCTGGGCGACAAGCTCGAAGCCATGCACAGCGCCGGCGAGCACCTCGACGTGATTACCTTCTCGGGCAACGGCGAGCCAACGATGCACCCCGATTTTGCGGGAATAATCGACGATACCATAGCGCTGCGCGACCGCTGGTTTCCCGAGGTGAAAATCAGCGTGCTCACCAATTCCACCCGTCTTGACCGCCCCGAGGTGGCCGAGGCGCTGCGTCGCGTCGACAACAATATTGTAAAACTCGACTCGGCCGTCACCTCGACCATGAGGCTGATCGACCGCCCCGTATCGGATTCATACACATCGGAGAAAGCCGTGGAGATGATACGCCCCTTCGGGCGCGACTGCGTGGTGCAGACCATGCTGCTGCGCGGCTCGTGGGAAGGGCAGCATGTCGACAACACCACACCCGAAGAAATCTCGGCTCTCATCGAAGCCTACCGCACCATCGGTCCGCGGCAGGTGATGATATATTCCATCGACCGGCGCACTCCCGCCCGTGAGCTGGAGAAAGTGCCGCGCGAAGAGCTGGAGCAAATAGCCGACCGTATCCGCCGCGAGACCGGAATCGACGTAAGCGTGGCATGAATCATCCTTTCATCACTCCGCCGCCCCTCCGTCAGGGCAGCCGCATAGCCATCGTGTCGCCATCGGGCGTGGTGGACGCCGATGTAGTGCGCGGTGCAGCGGAGGTGATAGAGTCGTGGGGCTTCGTGCCTGAAATCATGCCTCATGCTTTAGGGCGCCACGGATCTTTTGCCGGCACGACCGCTGAGCGGCTGGCCGACATCACCGAGGCACTGACCTCACCGCGATATGATGCCGTGATGTGCTCGCGCGGAGGATTCGGAGCCGTGCATCTGCTCGAATCGCTCTCTCGCCTGCCGCTTCGCGACAATCCCAAGTGGTTGACAGGCTACAGCGACATCACTGCGCTTCACTGCCTCATGAACGCACGCGGCATAGCATCGCTCCACGCCCCTAACTGCCGCCATCTCGCTATCCACCGCGGCCTCGACGACTGCTCTGCGAGACTACGCGACATTCTTACGGGAAACAGTCCTGCGCCCATCACCGTCCCCACCCACCCGCTCGCCGTGGCTGGAAAAGCTACGGGAGTGTTGCGTGGCGGAAATTTCGCAGTGCTTTCGTCGCTGATCTCCACGCCGTTTGACACCATCACCCGTTACGACGACACAATTCTTTTCCTCGAGGATATTTCCGAACCCATCTACAAAGTGGAGCGCATGCTCTACACCCTCCACCTAAACGGCACTCTCTCACGGCTGCGCGGGCTCATCTTCGGGCAATTTACCAACTACCGCCCCACCGATCTCTACGAAACCATGGAGCAGATGATCGCCCCGCTCGTCGCCGACCTCGGTATTCCCGTTGCTTTCAACTTCCCCACAGGCCACGTCGACCTCAACTATCCTCTAATGGTCTCCGCCCCGGCCACACTTACAGTAGGAGAGCACACCACAGAGTTGATTAATCCGGTATGATTCAGCACATTGCCCTGTAGGGTCGCTCACTGGGGAGCGTCCGGCCGAGCAAAAAGGAAACTTTCGCTGAATCTATCGCCGTATCCGCTGCCGGACGCACCCCAGTGTGCGTCCCTACTATATTGATTATTAAATCGTTGTGATTAGATATTTCCTATCGTATCGCACCATCAGCCGCCGGGCGCTCCGATGGAGCGCCCCTACAAGTTGGGTATTTTCGGCATGACCATATTCCCCCAAAAAGACAGCTGCCGCATCCTGATGGAGGATGCGGCAGCGTGTATAACACTTAAAACCTTTATTGTCCGGGGAGATTAAACGTAGTCGGCGAAACGTTCCTGGAGGCGCTTGCGGGCGAAGAAGATGCGGCTCTTGATAGTGCCGAGGGGGAGATTCATTTTGTCGGCGATCTCGTGGTATTTGTAACCTGCAACGTGCATCGAGAAAGGTACGCGGAACTCGTCGGTCATTTCGTTGATGGCGGCGGTGATTTCGTTGGCGCCGAATGAACCTTCGGGAGT
>JAIDSW010000014.1 GCA_029061025.1 Duncaniella sp. | reverse complement strand
TCAAGGTAGAGATCGCAGCCCGACGCCGCGGTGTCGAGCCTGAGGCCATGGTGGTGGAGATTCTTGAGAAAGCTGACCAGCAATTCATAGGTACTCTCGAGGTCGACAAGCATTTCGCTTATCTGCTCACCGACTCAAAATTCCTTGCAACCGATATTTTCATTCCCAAGGGCAAACTCAAAGGAGGTCAGACCGGCGACAAAGCTATAGTGAAGATTACCGAATGGAAAGATGGCTCAAAGAATCCTAAAGGCGAGGTAAT
Organism: Duncaniella sp.; assembly: GCA_029061025.1. Lineage (GTDB taxonomy): Bacteria > Bacteroidota > Bacteroidia > Bacteroidales > Muribaculaceae > Duncaniella. Next base: position 6,469 of record JAIDSW010000014.1, on the reverse strand, counting down.
CGATATCATAGGCAAGAAAGGCGACAACAATACCGAGATGCACGCTATCCTTGCTGAGTTCGGACTGCCTTACAAGTATCCCGAAACAGTAGAACGCGCTGCCAACAAGATCGACGCCGGTATCACTCCCGAGGAAATAGCATCGCGAGTGGATATGCGCGACGTCACCACATTTACCATCGACCCTAAAGATGCCAAGGACTTTGACGACGCCCTTTCGTTCCGCAAGCTGCCCAACGGAAATTTCGAGGTGGGAGTACATATCGCTGATGTCACCCACTACGTGCACCCCGATACGATTATCGACCGCGAGGCATCAAAGCGCGCCACTTCGGTATATCTCGTTGACCGAGTGGTGCCCATGCTTCCCGAGCATCTGTGCAACGGCGTTTGCTCGCTCCGCCCCAATGAAGAAAAACTCGCTTTTTCAGTAGTATTCGAGATGGACAGCAATGCACGTGTGCTCGACTACAAGATATGCCGCACCGTAATCAACTCCAATCGCCGCTTTACCTACGAAGAAGCTCAGGACGTGATAGAGACTCACCTGGGTGACTATGTGGAGGAAATCCTTACACTTGACAGCCTTGCCAAGATACTGCGCAAGAAGCGTTATGAAAACGGCTCGGTGGAATTTGACCGCGCCGAAGTGAAATTTGATATAGATGATAAAGGACATCCCACCGGAGTATACTTTAAGGTATCGAAGGATGCCAACAAGCTTATCGAGGAATTCATGCTGCTGGCCAACAAGACTGTGGCCCGCCATGTAGGCGCCGTGAAAGGAAAGAAGAAAGCCAAGGCATTCGTGTACCGCGTGCATGATATGCCCGATGCCACCAAGCTCGAAGATCTTGCCAAGGTTGCCCGCAGTTTCGGTTATAAGATAAAGGTTAACGGATCTCCCCGCGAGGTCAACCGCTCGATCAACAAGATGCTCAACGACATCAAGAATGCTCCCGAGGAAAACTATCTCGCTACGCTTGCCATACGCTCCATGGCCAAGGCAATCTATACCACCGACAATATCGGTCACTACGGACTCGGCTTTGAATATTACACCCATTTCACTTCGCCTATCCGTCGCTATCCCGATATGCTCGTTCACCGCCTGCTGGCCCGCTATCTCGACGGAGGCCGCAGCGTCAACCTTCAGAAACTCGAGGATGAGTGCAAGCATGATTCCGATATGGAGCAGCTCGCCGCAAATGCCGAGCGCGCCTCAATCAAGTACAAGCAGGTGGAATACATGCGCGACCATATAGGCGAGGAATACGCCGGTATGATCTCGGGTGTGACCGAGTGGGGTCTTTATGTAGAGATCGAGGAAAACCTCTGTGAAGGACTCATCCCCATGAGAGATCTTGCCGATGATTACTATGACTTCGATGAGAAAAATCATTGTCTGGTAGGTCGCCGCAGCAACACCCGCTACCGTCTCGGCGATAAGATAAGGGTGCGCGTGGCGCGTGCCGACCTTGAGAAGAAGCAGCTTGATTTTGTGCTTGCCGATGCCCCTGTGCGCAGAAAGGACGAGGATCAGATGGGGCGGAAAGTCAGCGTGGCTCAGGCGCTGAAGAGCTCCGGAAAAGACAAGACCAAAACCCGCTCCCGCTCATCGAAAAATGAAAAGTCTCACAAGCGGCATTGATCAGATTTTCAGTCTCATTTCAGGGACAATAGCGTCGATCATTGCCTGAGGAACCTCACATTCCTTGGCGATAACATCCCATTGAGCGGCTGAGTCGATAATACTGTCGATAATCTCAGCCGCTTCTTTTATATTGTTGTTTTTTGCAAAAGCAAGCAGATCCTTTCGTGTAATATCATCAAATTTCCCGTTTATTGACATCTGGTGTTGAGATGTCCATCCACCTGCGGGATTATAAGCAAATCCCATATCATAGGCAGGCGAGAGTCTCCATTTACCGGATCTGTCCATAAGAAACGATATGTTTTTAGTATGGTCATCCTGATTTCTTACCACGACATTGAATACCATCCTGCGAAACATTTCCTGCGCCTGCGAATAAGGCAGATGTAAAAATCTCATTATGTTGAAAGCCTGCTCGTAAGAGTAGGAATGAGGCATGCGGTAATCATAATGAGCAATACCACAGAGTGTCTGCATGTGAATCTTTTCACCGGCAATACGGTCAAAACGCCGCGTGAGAAAGTGAGCGCGTCCGTTTTCTTCGATCAGCCTGCAATCGGCCATCTCGATTCCGCATTTTCTTACCAATTTGTAAAAAGAGTATTCAAGGCGTCCGAAATTCTGAGTATCGCGAAAACCGGCCTCGGCAGTCACCCCGTCAAGTTTTATAAGGTAATAGTCGAACCCTTCGGGAGCTTCTATCTGTCCGGAGCGCACTTCCCCCGTATCTTCGTTATAGGCTATAATGGCTTTTGCCCTTTGTCCTCCCGCCGAAGTGCCGAGCCTTACAATCTCGGCTATGGCTGATCTCTTATCGGCATCGAGGTTGGTAGCGAAACTGTTTTTTTCTGACAGCGCCGCACGCGCGGTATTGACTAATGTGTCAATTTCAATCTTTACATTCCTGTCATATGGCACATTCATGGCCAGCTCAAATTCCAATGCGCCCATGCAACGTTTGCCAAGAAAACACAATGTTTCTACCGAGTTGCCACTGTGCCTGCCGGTAAGAGCGAGCCATCGCTCGAACAGCGCGCGGCCATAAGTGTCGGGAAGTGAATCGGCAAGCATCCCCGGCAGACCTTTGAAGGTTTCGCGGCCTATATTGCCGAATGAGTATATGCGTCCTCGGCTTACAGGCATAAGCAATGGTGACGGCTCAATACCTTTCCCGATAAAATTTTCGGTGTATTCAAATAGAGCGGTATTACGATTGTTGTCCCAGCGCACGGTCCCAATATGTTGACCGTAAAGATTCACTTTAGCTATATCTACCATTCCGATTCTTCCTTATTGATTGTTGAAGATGTCATTTTGATTGATCCGGCTCTTTTTCTGCGTTTTTTTCTCGCAGCCTCCACAAACTCAAGATATTCATTAGGACTCATTTCATCATCGGATATAAATGATGTGAATATGTCAAGTTCTCCCAATATACGCATTACTCGCATGAGAGAATCGAATGACCCGATTTCACCGTTTTCGATCTTCTTTACCGATGATTCGGAGATCTGTGCTTGCTCGGCGAGTGATTTTTGGGTGATGTTTTGGCGCAGCCGTACGGAGCGGATTTTCTGCCCGATTTTCCGTCGGATCTCTCCGTCACTCAGCATATATATATTTTCATTCATAGCTTAATATTAACCTATTGCTATGCAAATATAGCAATAATAGTTTATTTTTAAGCTATTATTTGCATAAAAATTTGTATATGTTGGTTTTTATAATATTTATCATTAAATTTGCATACCGTTAATGCTGCAAAAATAATTCATAATACATTATCACATAAATATGAAAAAAATTATTCTTTCGGCTGTTGTGCTCGGGGTTGCATCCGGCGCATGGGCTGTTGAAAATGACTCGATTCCCGCCGATTCGATCACGGGATTCATTTTTACCGATATAAAAGTGGTGCCCACAACTTCGGTCAAGGATCAGAACAAGTCGGGCACATGCTGGAGTTTTGCCGGTACATCGTTTCTCGAAGACGAAATCCTGCGCAAGACCGGCAAGGAGGTCGACCTGAGCGAAATGTTTACCGTGCGCCATTGCTATGAGGACAAGGCCGTGAAATTCATGCGCATGCAAGGCAATACCAATTTTGCCGCGGGAGGCTCGATAGTTGATGTTCCCAATGTCTATGCCGCCTACGGCGCTATCCCCGAAGAGGTTTATTCGGGTCTTAATTACGGTGAGGAGAAGCATGATCACGGCGAACTGGATGCCGCTCTGTCAGCTTATCTCAAAGCCGTTTACAACAATAAGGGCAAGCATCTCTCTACCGCGTGGAAGGCCGGTTTCGACGGAATACTTGATGCGTATCTCGGCAAGATACCCGAAACATTTGTATACGAGGGTGTCACATATACACCTCAAAGCTATGCCAAGTCGCTCGGCCTCAACCGCGATGACTATGTGGCGCTTACTTCGTTCACTCATCATCCCTATTATAAGCCGTTCATCCTGGAGGTGTGCGATAACTGGACCAACGACGGCTATGTAAATCTTCCCCTCGATGAATTTAAAGCCGTGGTTGACAACGCGCTTGACAACGGCTACAGTGTGGAATGGGCGGCCGACGTGAGTGAAGGCGGCTTCAAGTGGCGCGAAGGATATGCCGTGATACCCAAGGCCAAGACCGAGGCCGATATGGACGGCACGGAACTGTCGCGATGGGTGAAACTTTCCGACAAGGAACGCGAGGCGTCGCGCTACGATCTCAGCGGACCCGTTGAGGAAATAGAGGTAACTCCTGAAGTGCGTCAGGATATGTTTGACCGCCTGGAGACGACCGATGACCATGGCATGGTAATCGTTGGCAAAGCCGAGGATCAGAAAGGCAACAAGTATTATAAGGTGAAAAATTCATGGGATACCAATCAGGTATACGACGGATACTTCTATGTATCGGAGCCTTATTTCCTTGCCAAGACAATCAGTATTCTCGTAAACAAGGAGGCGCTTCCCAAGTCAGTAGCCAAGAAGATAAAAGACTGAGAAAAAAATAAGCATGTGAGGTCGGCGCGGATACCGTGCCGACCTCTTCCTGATTATGAAGGTACATCTTTTCAATCCCGAAAACGATCTTGCGCTGGGTATCGACTGCCTGAATTACACGCCTTCACCACATGCCCGGGCGCTTCACGAAGCGGGGGAGTTGTTTCCCGCGTGGTGGGCCGAAGCTGACGATTATGTGATAGCTCCCCTTGCCGAATATGCCGATCGAGAATGGCTTCGGGAGAATTTCGGGATAGTTACCGCCGAGAGTTTCACTGCTGAGGCATGCGAGCCGCATCCGTGGGGATGGAGCAGAAACGCATGCCGTCAGTTTCATCTCGCGGGAGTAGGGGATGCGTGTCTTCCCGATCGGGACACACTTTCATTATACCGCGACCTCAGTCATCGCCGTCACGCTACAGCGTTGCTTAAAGAGGCGGTGTATGACGGTGAAATGCCTGTCGTGACGGATAACGCCGACGCAGCCATGGCGGCCATTTCACGCTTCGGCCACGGTTTCGTGAAAAGTCCGTGGTCGGGCAGCGGACGCGGTGTATTTCATTCGGCCGGTCTTGCTGCCGCTCCGCTGCGTCGCAGAATCGAGGGCATTATTCACCGCCAAGGAAGCGTCATTATCGAAAAACCGCTCGACAAGGTTATGGATATGGCCGCACTGTTTCGTGCCGGAGCTGACGGGGTGAAGTTTCACGGTCTGTCGCTTTTTGAGGCAGAAGCAAGAGGAATGTATGCAGGCAATACAGTTGCTCCTCAGCAATATATCTCTGAGAGGATTTGCGACCATGTGCCCGAATCGGTATTGGCGGATACGATAGAAATAGTAGAAAAGGGACTTGACAGGATTCTCGGCCGGCATTATTCCGGGCCGCTGGGTGTCGACATGATGATTTACCGCGACAATCGCGGTGAAATCAGGCTGATGCCGTGTATTGAAATCAATCTCAGGCTTACAATGGGATTTGTCGCGATGGCGATTGCTTCACGTCTCGATATAAAGCAACCGCGGCGCCTCATGTGGCACCGCGGTATGTTACCTTCAGGAGCGATGGCATTGCTTCGCCCCGGTAAAGAGTTCACGCCCGTATTGTTATAGGAGTATCTGGGCGGCCACTGCATCAGCGGCTTCCTGATTTTTCAAGGTCTCGATGATAGTGAGGGCAAAAGGTACGGCTGATGAAGGACCGTTGGCGGTAATGATGTGGCCGTCTTTCACCACACGCTGATTCTTTACAATCGCACCGCCTGCTTCGAGTCCTTCCTCAAAGCCGGGATAAGCGGTGGCATGCTTCCCTTCGAGCAAGCCGAGTTGAGCCAGCACCACGGCGGGAGCGGCGCAAATGGCGGCGATTCTTCCCCCTTTTTTATGTTGGGCAAGGAGTACTTCCACTACTTCGGCGCAATCCACCAGATTGGCAGCGCCGGGCATACCGCCCGGGAGCACTATCATTTCGGCCTCGGTCATTTCGGCCGGATTTATTATACCGTCGGCTGCCACTTCTATCCCGTGAGCACCGCGCACGGCAGTTGTTTTGTTTATCGACAGAGTAACAGTGTCGATTCCGGCGCGGCGCAGAAGATCAACTGTTGCAAGAGCCTCGATTTCCTCGAAACCGTCGGCCAATATCACGTAAGTTTTTCCCATAATTAAGTTTGTTTATGACTGATACAATATTAGTGAGATTTATCCGAATTTGATTTATTGTCACGATTTTTGAACGGGGGACATGCCGAAATAGTTTTTCAATCGCTCAATACCGCTTCCACATGATGCGCATGGAATTGAGTACGGCGAGGAGT
>JAIDSW010000139.1 GCA_029061025.1 Duncaniella sp. | reverse complement strand
CGCTTGCTCTCCATCTCAATACTCTCGTTGGCCGAAAATGTCGGTGCCTACTCTCACCATTGTCGAGCCGCAGGCTATGGCGATGTCGCGGTCGTCGCTCATGCCCATCGAAAGGGTGTCGAAGCAGGGCGAGGCGGCAAATGTTCCCGCGCGCAAGTCGTCAAAGAGCCGGCGCAATGCTTCGAAATCGCGGCGCACCACCGCGCGGTCGTCGGTAAATGTTGCCATACCCATCAGTCCGCGCACCCTCACTCCGGGATAGTCGCCGGCATCGAATCCTTCAGTCAGCGCGGCAAAGTCCTCGGGCGACATTCCGGTCTTGGAGCCGTCGGCCGACACGTTTACCTCAAGCAGCACATCCATTATTTTGCCCTGCTTCACAGCCTCGGTGCTGATGGCTTCGAGCAGCCGTGCCGAGTCGACGCTCTGTATCAGTGAGGCGTGGGGTATCACGGAGCGCACCTTGTTGGTCTGCAGATGACCTATGAAATGCCACTCTATATCGTCGGGGAGAGCGGGAGCCTTGGCTGCCAGTTCCTGCGCGCGGCTCTCGGCAAACACACGCTGCCCGGCGTCGTAGGCGCTGCGGAGCGCCTCGACGGGGTGAAATTTCGACACGGCCACCAGCGTCACCCCTTCAGGGACAGTGGCGGCAACGCGGCTCAGATTGGCGGCAACGTCGGTCATCGCGGCTTATTCCTCCTCTTTCTTGCCACCGAGGTTGGCGGCATAAACATCCATGATGGGGGTCTCGGAGATGGATACGATCTCAAAGTCGGCCATGGTGCCTTTCATGCCCTCCATGAAGCGGTCATAAGCACCTTTGAAGCCTGTGGCGGCCACAAGTATCTGCGACACGGCGCGCTTCTCGGCGGCCGTCTTTTCATCGATGGTGATGAATGCCACCTTGACAAGATACCAGCGGTCAGCTGAGTCATCGCGGAAAATCTCGGCGATCTTGGTGCGCTTCACGGCCGATACCGAATACTCGCCCGAGATAAACGGAGTCATCTCCTCGATAATGCGGGCCTCAGCCTCGGTAAACGACAGGGCATCGACAAGATAAGGCTCGGTTACCTTCTTGATCGCGCCGTTTTCCATTGTTTTATCGTAACGTACTTTACATTCAAACCAGTTTGCCATAACTTCTATATTATTTTTCAGTTTTGGTTATTAAAAAATCTTTCCCGCAAAATTAGCAAAAAAATGCTTCACTTGCTCCCATCCCGGCCAAATCAGTCATAATTTCCACCCGATTACTCAATATTGCGAAGAATATGAATGGTATAAAAAACTATAAACCAATCGCATAACCTGTAGGGGCGCACACTCGGGTGCGTCCGGCAGAGCATAAATGTAATTACACCTCTATAAATAACCGAGGCAAATCTACCGGATAAGCTTAGTGTAAGTGCCGGAGGCACAATATTGTATGAAAGAGGCTGCGTCAAAAATCAAATAGCGCCCGTGGGCGCTGAATTATTCGTAACCGGCGCCGCCGTAGCTCAGCGAAGGCGTCGCCGGTCATCTGATACTTAAGCATAGGCGCCCGTAAGGCCGCCGATTGAAAAACTTGTTGATTCCCATTATATTCGGCGGCCTGCGGACGCCGATACACATTTTGAAATAGCAAATTTTGACACAGCCTCTTCCGATCATAATGTGCCTCCGGCACAAATAGCCAACTCAGTATGTCAGCTGAATTGTTAACCCTCGAATTTTTGTAGATTTTTGCTGAAACTATCCTTGAATTTTTGTAGTTTTTTGCTGAAACTATCCTCGAATTTTTGTAAATTCACACATAATCAACTACATACATCATGAAGTAAAAATTATATGGTGAAAGGATCGCAAGCCGTTGCTAATGTATGGCGCGAGTCAGGCGCCCAATGAAGAGCAATGATGATGAAATTGCTTCCTGTATACCCCCTCATTCACCGCTTGGCTCTGGCGGCGAGGAGGCGGTGACCCAGGCGGCAGTAGAGGCACTTGCGCGGCTCGCAGTAGGCGCGGCGTAGCTGGATGAGGGCCTGCGACATCGAGGCGTCGCGGCATTTCATTCCCGCCGAGGTGAAAAGGGTGATGATGGAGTTGCTTTCGGGCGGCAGTTCCGACAGGAGCTGAAATCCGCGGTGCCACATATCGTCGTCGCCGTGGCGTTGGCCATAAGCCATTATCAACGGTACTACGGCATTGATGATGAGCCCTATTGCCGAAGGGCGGCTGATGGTGAGCGGTACGCTGCCTTCCGATTCAGGCCCGAATGTGTAGTGACGACTCCAGTAGCCCGAAAGAGGGATGCGAAACATTTCGATCGCCTTCTCGGCACTCTCCACATGGATTATATCGTCGAGTAATCGGTAGCCGCCCGTGACGAGTGCCGCCAGCAGGGCTATGCGGCGGTGGGGGAAGTTGGGCGGACGCATCCGCGCCATTTTCCATCCCATCGGCTGTGGCTGTGAGAGGCCGAATTTGTGTACATAAAATGCATGCTCGCGCCGCAATGAGGCCGCATATTCATCGTCGGCCGGAGCGCGGTCGAGAAGTCCGCTTTGTCCGAAAAGCAGAGCTTCGACGGCTTCGGTAGAATCGGCATGCTTATGAAGGATGCGGAGCGGGACGGTGCGCGCGAGCCGCTCCATTGGCTCGCCGTTGGTGCCGAAGCCGAGCGCGCGTGCCACGGTGATGTAGCACACTGATTCCCAGTCGTCGGCCATCGCGGAAAGCATATCGAGTATGCGGTCGGATTTCTCATGGCAGCGCTCGAAAGCAAGAGCCGTCATCCAGTCTGACACGTATATCGGTGGTATGGCGGCGAGTTCGGCCGCACATGGCAGCTCGGTGGCCGCGCGTCCCACCAGCTCATTGTAGCGCTGATTGAATTCCGGAGCACACGCCATCACCATCTGCGGTATCACCTCGCCGTTGCGGCGGGTGATCACCGTATCGTCGCGGTCCACCACGTGGAGCACCACCGAGTCATAGGCCGGGTCGTCGTCGTGGCCGTGGCGGTGCCAGTCCGACGCGCGCACGTGTATCTCCACATCGCCCACCCACATGTGGTCGTCGATTCTCACCTTGGCATTGAAGAAGTCGGGCCCGGCGTCGGTGTTGAGGCGTCCCGGATCGATGACCGATACGCGGCGGCCGTCGACCGTCTTGAGGTCGGCGGGCAGAAGCAGGCGGTGCTGCCACACATATTGCATCAGTCGTTCCATGCCGGGAAGTGGAGAGAGGTGGCCTTGTCAGAGCATGCGGTTGAAGGCGATCATGTGGAGAGCTGTCTCCATAGCCTCGGCTCCCTTGTTGCCCACTTTGCCGCCGGCGCGGTCGAGAGCCTGCTGCTCATCGTTGACGGTGATGACACCGAACACTACGGGGATGTCGCACTCCGAGTTGAGGTGGGTCATGCCCTGCGTTACGCTCTGACACACATAGTCAAAGTGGGGAGTGTCGCCGCGTATCACGCAGCCGAGTATCACCACGGCGTCGTAGCTGCCGGTCTCGATGAGTTTTGAGGCGGCGAAGGTGAGTTCCACGGTGCCGGGCACGTAGAACACGTCGGCCTCGAGTGTGCACGAAGGCACGGCCTTGCGGTAGTAATCCACTACTTCCATGGCGCCTGCAGCAAGGGCGTCGGTGATATGTGAGTTCCAGCGTGCCTGAACGATAGCCACGTTGGCATCTTCAAGAGCGGGGAGGGTGTCGGAGGGACGGTAGGTTGACATCTTTTTATGATTAATGATTAACGATTAATGATTCTTTTTTTGATTAATGATTTATGATTAAAGATTAACGATTTTTTTTGTGGATAGATAAAATACTTGGTATCAGGTCGATGTATATAATCATTAATCATTAATCAATTTGAGCTATTTAGGAAAGATTTTGTGCCAGAAGCCGAGGATGTCGAGGTCGCGAGAGCGGGAGGAGGCGAGGATGTCGACTATGCGACGGTGTTCGGCCTCGGCATTGATGCGTGTGGCTTTGTGGAGCAGGGTGTTGAGCAGGTGTATAGCCTTGTCGCGCATCGCTTCGAGGTGGAGCATGGCATCGCCCAAGGCTATCGAGAGGTTGAGCTGCCTCAGCGACATGGTTTCCTCGATGCGGGTGAGATATTTGATCGCGCGAACATAATATTGCACCGCCTCGCGGTAGCGTCCCATGCGCGCCAGCGTTTCACCCTCGGTGGCAATCGAGTCGACAAGTCTTACTGTAGCATCGCCCACGCCGGCATTGACCATGCGCAGATAGGTGTTGGTCGATGCCTGATATTGTTCCAGGAGCTGATTCTGCTGCTCGCGGCTGCGATATACCACCGTGGCCGCGTTGAGTGCCATGATGTGGGCCGAGCCGTATCGTCCCGGGTTGGTGCGGGCGAGTCGCTCAAGTACCCTCATCGATTTCTCCAGATTGCGCTCGGCCTGGCGGTATTCCTTGCGCTCGTTGTGAATGAAAGCGAGATCGTAGAGCTGGGCGGCGAGCAGGGCCATGAAAGGCTCGTCCTTGCGCCGCGGTGTGGCGGCCAGCAGCGAGAGCGTGGCGGCGGCCGTGGTCATGGCCGAGTCATATTCCTCAACCTCGATGTGGAGAGCCGTGAGCACATGTTTCACAGCCGAGTGGAGGTTGAAAGTGTGAGCCGACTCATCGGCCCGCGAGGTCATCACCTCGTCGAGCGCCGTCATGGCGGCAATGGCTGAGGGAGTATTGCCCGATGTGATTTCTGCTGCGGCACGGGCGCGCAAGGCATCGAGCGCGTCGTTGAACGACAGGCTTATGAGAGTCGCGGCCATTTCGGGTGCCGACCCGCCGAGGGGTGCCACTGCAGGCGACGGCGACGCGAATACCGGCTCGAGGCTCGTGGATTTCATAATGAAATTACTATCGAGGCTATCACTTCGGCTGCACCCATGGCGGCGGGGCGGGTCACGGCCTCACCTTTGCAGTACTCGGCGAGGGTGCCCTTCTTGCTGTCGACGGCAAAGAAGCGGGGTGCGTAGAAGTTGATGTTATTGTTATATACGGCAGCCATGTCGGAGTTGCCGAATATTGTCTCAATTATGTCAGTGGTTGCTATCACCGTATCGGCAAGCTCGAGGTTGTCAAATATCAGCGGCATCACGCGGGTGACGCGGGGCACCTGAAGCGCATTGAAATAGGGCACATATACCATCGTCACCTTGCGGGCGGCGGCATACCGCAGCAGATCGAGCATCATGGCGTGCACCGTAGGGTCGAGCGAGAAATATCCGCCCCACACCATCACGTCGCCCGCCTCGAAGCGCGGCCACACGGGATTGAAAGCTTCTGCCGAAGGTATGCTGCATATTGTCTCCGCATCGCCCGATGCGAGTGTCAGCGGCAGAGGTACGTCGGAATACCGGTCGAGCCCCGTCACGTCTATTCCCGCCTTTACGAGAATGTCGGCGGCCAGAGTGCCGGTAATGTCGGCCGACGCGCGACCTATGAAAGCCGTCTCGCGCCGCGGTGCGGCTGCCAGAGCGGCGTTGGCCATCAGGTCGTCGAGCGCCCACGTCGCCTCGCCCGATGTATCAAGATCGATGCGCAGCGAGAGTCCGCTCATGAAATACACACGCTTACTCATGACCGGTGCGCGACTTGTGTCCGAGATACCCGCCGTGGTGGCGCTTGGCATATTCTTCACGCGAGAAACCGGTGGCCCGCATCACGTTCACCACCAGTATGTCGCCTATCACCGTCATCACCGTAGTGGAGGTGGTGGGGGTGAGCCCGAGCGGACACACCTCGGGCGCTCCACCGGTGGGAAGTGTCAGGTCGGTGATGCGCGACAGCTCGCTGTCGGGATTGCCTGTTATCACTATCATGGGGATGGCGGGATACAGGTTGCGGGTGAGCATAACCAGGTCGAGTATCTCACGGGTCTTGCCCGAATTGGAGATGAGCAGCATCACGTCGTCGGGCTGAAGCACTCCCAGATCGCCGTGCTGCGCTTCCGACGGATGCAGATTCACGGCCGGAATACCCGTCGACGAAAACGTGGTGGCGATATTCATGGCTATCTGCCCGGCCTTGCCCATGCCCGAGGTCACGAGCTTGCCGCCGCGGCGATGCACATGATCCACTATCAGCTCTACCGCCTTATCATAGTTTTCAGTGTAGGGAATGGAGAGAAGGGCGCGGCTTTCGGCGCTCACTATCTGCTCCATCGACTCTTTGATATTCATAGCTCTATATTTATATTACAAAATTATATATTTTCCATCATCCCGCAATGTTTCGTAACCAAAATTACAATAAGTATTCCCCGCCGATACGCGGCGAAATGCAGCAAAAACCTTAACAATTTTGCAACAATCTCACTCCTGCAACAATTCTGCAACAATATTTTTGTATGTATAAATGCCACATAATCAGCGGGATATGAAAATTTTTGAAAAATATTGCCGTAACAGTTGATTTTTCATGCTGAAATAATTTCACATCTCGGCGAGGGGCTGTAATTTTGAATCGTCAAAACAAAATAAACACAGTCAAATAACACTAAAACCCTCCCACATTATGGCAACCACTCAATTTCAGAACAACCTCATGTGTCTCCAGAGCAATCTTCTCAACTTCGCGATGATGCTCACCCAGAACCGCGACAATGCCTACGATCTGCTCCAGGACACCACCCTCAAGGCTCTCGATAATGAGGATAAGTATGCCGAGCACACCAACTTCAAGGGATGGGTTTTCACAATAATGCGCAACATCTTCATCAACAACTACCGCAAGGCATCGCGCGCCGCTACAGTAGTTGATCAGACTGAAGACCTCTACCACCTCAACCTCTGCCAGGATTCAGGCTTCGAGACTCCCGAAGGTTCATTCGGCGCCAACGAAATCACCGCCGCCATCAACGAAATGACCGACGAGTTCCGCGTACCTTACTAGACTGTCTCTTATAAACAACTGACGCTGCCGCCGAATAT
>JAIDSW010000138.1 GCA_029061025.1 Duncaniella sp. | reverse complement strand
CCACCACACCGGCAGCAAATCCTATGAGCAGCTTGGTATCGTTCTGCTCGTACAAGACGTAACCTAAGAACACTATCACCGGCAAGCCCAGACACATGCCTACGTAGCGGAAAGTGCTGCGCAGCGATTCGAGGCTGACGGTGCGCCGCAGTGCTGAAGCGGCAGTGGTGCGCGTGATGTCGATGCGGTCAGTCTTCAGTCCCAGAATCAGGTCCAAAGCTCCCATTATCAGAAAGAAACAAGTTGTGATAATCACAAGTGAGTGGGAAAATGTCCACAGAGGAATCAGCAGCAGCGGCGAAAGCGCGCATAATATTGCCAGTCGGTAAAACTGTGAGCTTAGCTTATCGCGTGTCGAGGCCACGAGATGCAGCGCCACTCGTTGCTCGATACCCTCGGCCGATGACTCCGGCATTGCGGAGCCGGGGTCGATATTGTTCCAAGTTCGTTTAAGTTCGTCGATAGTCATGATTCGGTTTGGTTGGCTTTATCGATGAGTTTAAGTTTTATCCGTCGCAGGCGCACTGCGACATTGTTGCGCGACAGTCCGGTCATTTCAGCAATCTCGTCGTAGGAATACTCGTCGAGCCACAGGAGTATTATAGCCTTGTCGAGTTTTCCGAGACTGTAGATCATCCGGTACATGGTGCGCAGATCGTCGGTTTTCGATGAATCTTCGGCGCCTATTTCAGGCACATCCTCTATCGGCGACATGAGCGACGAGTGGCGGTCATATCGGCGGAAGTAGGACACGCAGGTGTTGATGGCTACCCGGTAGATCCACGACGACAGTTTTGCCGATCCTTCAAAAGAGTCGAGTCCCTGCCAGAGATTGGCGAGCACCTCCTGGTAGAGGTCCTTGAGGTGATTGTCGTCGTTGGCGTACATGTAGCACACCTTCAGCACCATCGGACGATGTTGCTTCACGATGCTGAGGAATTTTTGCTCCTTTTCTATGTCGCGCCGTGCATTCACGTATAATATGACGCAAAAAAGGTGAAATAATTACACCCGACATACATTTTTTTTTTAATTTTGCCATATGAAACGACTTCTCATACATATATGCGCCATGGCGGTGACCCTTTTGCTCATCGGCTGGATATGCATGCTCTGGCTCGGCAGCTGGACTCACCACGGTGAGGTAACCGTGGTTCCCGAAGTGAAATCACTTAACTTTGATGAGGCTGCCCGCCGTCTGGCAGGTGCTGATCTTCAGGCGCATCTGCTTGATTCGGTATATGATGCGAAGCTGCCGGCAGGTGCGGTGATAAATCAGAATCCCCGCCCGGGAGCCAAGGTGAAGCCGGGTCGCACGGTATATGTCACCATCAATGCATTCACACCCCGCATGGTCACCATACCGTCGCTGGCCGATAATTCGGTGCGTCAGGCGCGTACCACACTGAGCGGTCTCGGTATCACCCGCATCACCGAGCGCCGGGTGCCGAGTGATTATCACGACCTGGTGCTGGGTGTGATATATAAAGGTAAGAGGCTTTCGCCTGGAGCACGTGTACCTGTGGATGCCACGATCGAACTTGAAATAGGGCAGGGGGCTGCCGAAACGCCCGAGTCGGCCGACGATGCGCCTGCCGAGGGTGAGGAACTTGATCTGCTATAATAATCACCTGACGATGACCGATATTGTTGCATCACGGAATATCCCGGAACTCAGCGGCACGGCTGCCGCTGAAGATCCGGCTGAGGACGATTCGCAGGAACTGTATGAGCATTTCCGTTTCGTGGCCGACAAGGGGCAGCAACTGCTGCGTGTCGACAAATTTCTTGTAGCTCGTCTCGAAGGCAGTTCGCGCAACCGTGTGCAGCAGGCTGCCGAGGCCGGGTGTATACTCGTCAACGGCAAGCCGGTCAAGAGCAATTATCGCGTTAAGCCGCTTGACGTTGTGAGCGTGGTGATGGATCGCCCCCGCTATGAGAATGAGATAATCCCCGAGGATATACCGCTTGAGATCGTATATGAGGACGATCACGTGCTGGTGGTCAACAAGCCGGCAGGACTGGTGGTGCATCCCGGTCACGGAAACTATACCGGCACCCTTGTCAACGCCCTTGCATGGCATTTCCGCGACAATCCCGAGTATGATGTCAATGACCCGCGCATGGGGCTCGTGCACCGTATCGATAAAGATACATCGGGGCTCCTTGTCGTGGCAAAAACTCCCGACGCCAAGACTCATCTGGGTAAGCAGTTTTTCAACAAGACCACAAAACGCGAATATGTAGCGGTGGTGTGGGGTATACCTGCGCCTGAAAAGGGTACGGTTGTCGGAAATATTGGCCGTAACCCCAAGGACCGGTTGCAGATGACCGTGCTCCCCGACGATGATCCCTCGGGCAAGCATGCCGTGACTCATTACGAAGTGGTGAAACTGCTGGTTCACGTTGCGGTGGTGAAATGTGTGCTTGAGACGGGCCGAACACATCAGATACGAGTGCACATGAAGCATATAGGCCACCCGCTTTTCAACGATGCCCGCTATGGCGGCGATGAGATATTGCGCGGTACCCGCACGGCCAACTATAAGAAATTCATCACCAACGCTCTCGAGATATGCCCGCGTCAGGCTCTCCATGCCCGCACTCTCGGCTTCGTGCACCCGGCCACCGGTGAGGAAATGTTTTTCTCGGCACCCGTGCCGCCCGACATGACATCGCTCATAGAGAAATGGGAAAGATATGCGGCCTCGGCCGGAGATTGAAAAAATTGTTAAACATTAAGCCGTCCGATAAATAATTAAGAGAAAAGTGTTAATTTCGCAACTGAATATTCTCATTTGTCGCCCATCGCTCTCCTGACGGCACTCACATATAATATATATGTTAATGGAATCCAATTACGATTTTTCTGATATAGCTCCTTACGATAACGAACTGTTTAAGGAAAAACTTGCCGCACTGTTTGATGAGCCCGGTTTCCGCCATGCAGTTTCTTCGGTGCTACCCGAGGTAGATTTCGATACATTTCTCAAGCAACTTGAAGATATACCCGATAAAGATTCGTTTCAGCGTATCGTGATGGGTCCCATTCTCGAGCGTATCGCTACCAATACCACCGACGGTATTACCTATTCCGGTCTTGATAACATCGATCCCGACAAGCGATATACCTATATCACCAATCACCGCGACATCATCCTTGACTCCGCTTTCCTCAACCTCGGATTTCTCCGCAACGACATGCCTACGAGTGAGATCGCCATCGGTGACAATCTGCTGATATATGAGTGGATAAATGATCTGGTGCGTATCAACAAGAGCTTTATCGTAAAGCGTAATCTCAGCATCAAGCAGGCTCTTGAAGCAGCCAAGCAGCTTTCGGCCTACATACACTATGCCGTGTGCAAGAAGGGCGAGAGCGTGTGGATAGCGCAGCGCGAGGGCCGAGCCAAGGATTCGACTGACAATACACAGGAGAGTGTGCTCAAGATGCTTGCTCTCGCAGGCGACGAAGCCACTCCGGCCGCCCGTCTGGCCGAGATCAATATTGCTCCCGCCACCATATCATATGAATTTGATCCCAACGATTACCTCAAGGTAAGGGAATTTTTGCTCCGTCACCGCGATCCTGATTTCAAAAAGACACAGCATGACGATCTGTTCTCGATGGAGACAGGCGTGCTCCAGCACAAGGGCAGGGTGCATGTATCAGTTGCACGTTGCATCTCTCCGCAGCTCCTCGATCTGCCCGTCGATATGGACAAGGCCGAGCTTTACAAGACTGTAGCGCACATGATTGACTGCCGCATCCACAGCGGATATAAGATTTTCCCGATCAACTATATCGCCTACGATCACGCTTTTGACAGTGATATGTATGCCGACAGATATACGACTGAAGAAGAAAAGACGGTGATGGACTATATAGAAAGCCGTCTTGATCTGGTGGATTTGCCCGACATCACCCCCGAAGAACGTGACTTCATGCGTAAGCGCATGTGGGAGATGTATGCTAATCCGCTCAAAAACAAGCTCACCGCGAGCACTACCTGTTAGCCAACCTCATTAAAGGTCAATGAGACTGCAGTATATCCCCCTTCTGATTCTAATTCTTCTTAACGTCGGCGTAGATTACTATATCGCACGCGGTCTGCGCGGACTTATAAAAAAGGCACATGTCGCCGTAAGCATCCTGATGTTTGCGGTAATTGTGGCGGTGCTCGTCATGCCTGTGAGGTCGATTGGCGGTGGCCTGTTGATAGCAGCCATGTGGATGCTCTTCACTTACCTCACCGTCTATGCTTCGAAATACGTATTCATCATATTAAGCCTTTTGTCGCGAATTCCACGCTTGTGGCATGCTCCGCGGTGGAAGTGGCTCAATCGGGCAGGTATAATACTCGGCTGGCTGACATTTGCCGCGATGTGGTGGGGTGCGCTTTTCAATAGGTTCAATATCGACGTGGAGCGCGTGACGGTAGAGATACCGGGATTGCCCGAGCAATTCGACGGGTATACCATCGCGCAGCTTTCAGATCTACATGTGGGAACTTACGGTACCGATACCACTTATCTTCATAAGGTAGTTGAGACGGTCAATGCACTGCATCCCGATGTGATAATGTTTACCGGTGATATAGTGAATTCCCGCTCCGAGGAGCTCATACCTCATGCACCCATATTAGCACGTCTTAATGCCCCCGACGGCGTGTATTCCATAATGGGCAACCACGATTACGGCGATTATTCCGAATGGCCGTCAGATGAGGCCAAGCGCGATAATCTGCACCTGCTTCACCGCCTTCAGCAAGAGGATATGGGTTGGAAACTGCTGCTTAATCGAGCGGATTTTATCCGTCGTGACAGTGCTGAGATAGCTGTGATAGGAGTGGAGAATATAGGTGATCCGCCTTTTCATATCTACGGCGACCTTAATAAAGCTTATGCAACTCCGGGCGACAGCTTGACAAAGGTTCTGCTGTCGCACAATCCTGCTCACTGGGTCGAGTCCATTGCCGACGATTCAGGCAAGAATATCGCTCTCACTCTCTCGGGTCACACCCATGCCATGCAGATCGAAGCATTCGGCTGGTCACCCGCCGTGTTCCGTTATCCTACATGGGGAGGACTGTATACATCGGATAATACTGATAATAAATTATATGTAAATATCGGAATCGGCACAGTAGGAATGCCGGCCCGTATAGGAGCAACTCCTGAAATCACACTTATAACTCTGAAACGATTACCATAACACCCCGAAATGGCAAACGATCACGTTAATATTATAAGCAAGGAATTCAATATTCTCAAAAAGTATATATCGGCAACTTTGAAGATGCTCGACGAAGGTGCCACCATTCCGTTCATAAGCCGATACCGTAAGGAAAAGACAGGCGGAATGACCGACATTACCGTCCACGCTGTTGCCGAGCGGCATAAGGCGCTTACTGAAATCGACCACCGTAAGGAGACGATTCTTGCAGCCGTCAAGGCCGCGGGAGCGCTTACTCCCGAGATGGAGCAGCGTATAGCCGAAGAATTTGATCCCGTAGCGCTCGAAGATATTTATCTGCCTTATAAGCCCAAGCGGCAGACACGTGCCCAGCAGGCACGCGCCAAAGGCCTTGAGCCGCTTGCCCGCATGATCATGGCGCAGAATGTGGATGATGCAGTTGCAGCAGCCGAAAAGTTTACAGGCACGGAAGTATCATCAGCCGACGATGCGCTTGCAGGAGCGTCGGATATTATCGCCGAATGGGTGAGCGAGAGCGCCAAGGCGCGAAGTATCGTCCGCTCGCGATATCAGCGAAGCGCTGTGATTTCCGCTAAAGTCGTACCCGGTAAAGAAGAAGAAGGCAATACTTTCAGCAACTATTTCAATTATTCCGAGCCGCTTCGCATGTGTAATTCCCACCGCTATCTGGCCATACGCCGCGGTGAGAATGAGGGTGTGCTGAAGGTCGCAGTGACGATTGACGATGATGAGATGATCGACAGCTTAAACCGCATGTTTGTCAAGCCGCAGGCTACTCCTGTTTGCGCCGAACTGGTTAAAAATGCCGTAAAAGACGGTTACAAGCGTCTTATCCGCCCGTCGATTGAAAATGAAATATGTGCTTCGGTCAAGGAGCGCAGTGACGAAGCTGCCATTCAGATGTTTGCCGACAATGTGAAGCAGCTGCTTATGAGCGCTCCTCTCGGTCGGAAACGAATTCTTGCCCTCGACCCGGGATTCCGCACCGGCTGCAAGCTGGTGGTGCTCGACGAGCAGGGCAATCTCCTTAATCATGATGTGATTTATCCGCATCCGCCGGCCAATGATTATTTCAACTCCGAGAAAGCTCTGCAATATTATGTGGACAATTACCGTATCGACGCTATAGCCATAGGCAACGGCACGGCCGGACGCGAGACCGAGCGATTTGTAAAGAGTCTCAATTTCCCGCGTAAGGTGCAGGTATACATGGTCAGCGAGCAGGGTGCAAGTATATATTCGGCCTCCGATGTTGCTCGTGAGGAATTCCCCGACGAGGATGTAACGGTGCGCGGTGCCGTTTCGATAGGGCGCCGGCTGCTTGATCCGCTTGCCGAACTCGTGAAGATTGATCCCAAATCGATAGGTGTAGGGCAGTATCAGCACGATGTAAATCAGGCGCGGCTTAAAGATTCACTCGATTATGTGGTGAGCAACTGCGTTAACTCCGTGGGTGTCAACGTAAATACCGCATCAAAGCAGTTGCTTTCCTATGTTTCGGGCATAGGGCAGGCGCTTGCAGGCAATATCGTGAAGTACCGTGCCGAGCATGGCGATTTCACTTCGCGACGTCAGCTACTTGAAGTTCCGCGCATGGGCGAGAAGGCTTTTCAGCAGTGTGCGGGATTCCTGCGAATCCCCGGCGCTGTCAATCCGCTCGACAACACGGGAGTGCACCCAGAAAGTTACGGTGTGGTGGAGGCGATGGCTGCTGATTATAAAGCCGACGTGAACCGGTTGCTCCGCGACAAGAATCTTGTGCACAACATCGATCTTGAAAGGTATGTCACCAAAACCACGGGTTTACCCACACTCACTGATATAGTGATGGAGCTTGAGAAGCCCGGTCGCGATCCGCGAACCGCCCCCGAAGAAGAGTATTACGATAACACGATACGCAAGATCGACGATCTTTACATCGGTCAGCAGCTCACCGGAAAGGTCAATAATATAACTGCTTTCGGTGTGTTTGTCGATCTCGGTATGAAAGAAAATGGACTCATCCACATATCTCAGCTCTCCGACAAGTTTATCTCATCGCCTGCCGAAGTTGTGAGCATAGGCTCGCACGTGAAGGTCAAGGTGATGGATGTGGATGTTGCACGCGGCCGTATAGCATTAACAATGAAAGGTATAAATCAATGACAACTTATCCCTGTACAATAGGGTTGGGTAGCAATACACCCGACCGTGAGGAGCAGATTAACAATGCCCTCGGTTTTCTCGACAAACTTCTTGCCGATGTGCGACGGTCGTCGGTGTATGAGTCGCCGGCTTTCAATGGTGTCGACGATCCGTATCTGAATGCGGTGGTGCATGGCCACACACACCTCGAGCCTGAGAAACTCATTGACAAGCTCAAGGAGTATGAGGCTGACCACGGCAGGGCAAACAAGGAGTCGGAGCCTACCGGTAATGTCACCATCGATCTTGATGTAGTGATATACAATTACCGTATTCTCCGTCAGGAAGACTTCCAGCGCCATTACTTCAACCGCGGTTACCGCGAGTTGCTTGCCGACGGCGCTTTTGTGTCCTGATTATTCCTCAGTTGTCTCCTCAGTAAATGTCCGGGCTGCCTGTGACCGGGCTGTATCGAGTATGCGCTGCTGCTTTTCCTTTTCGATAAGTGCGGCGCGTCCGCGGCGCAGAAGCGTGGCATATCTCGTCAAGGTCGCAATTTCCTCAGCTTGACCGGCGGGGAGTTTCATCGAATAGCTTTTGTCGCCTATAAACGTAAGGGTGATGGGCTCTCCCTCGTGTGACGCTATAAAATTGGCTACCGAATCACATTCCGCGCCCATGAATGTTATTACTTCCGCGCCCATCGAGCGGTCGTTGCGCTCGCCGTCATGAGCCACTGTCGCGGTAACGGCGCGCTCGCCTGCACACTCCACGGCTACCGATGTGCTTTTTATTTTCCTCGAACCGAGTGAAGATATGAGGTAGAGGTGCCCTTCGGGCGACAGGCGTGCCTGCAGGCCGTCGGTGCCTATGAAATCGCCGTGCTTCGTCGCGGCAGCCACATAGTAATTTTCCACCGGATTTTCCACCATTTTTATGCGGTCTTTCATCGCCTCGGTCTCGGCAGATATTGCTGCAAGGGTCGAGTCAGCGATCTCGAGATGTTTAAGTGCGAGACCTTCGTTGGCACGAGCCGTAAGGTGAAGCGCGCGACGGCGTATTTCAATCTGCCGGGGATATGTGGACTTGAGTGAATCAAGGAGTATCACCGCCGATGAATATCGTGCGGTCTCCACTGCTTCGGCAGCCTGATCATAAAGATCCTGAGCGAGTTTTTTCTCACTGTCGCCCGAGCATGCGACGAGTACTGCGAGCGCCGCGCCCGCGATGGTTTTAGTTGCTGCGTTGAACAT
>JAIDSW010000137.1 GCA_029061025.1 Duncaniella sp. | reverse complement strand
GTCATGAAATTTCGGGTTGCGGCCTCGCTGAGCGGGCACGACCCCCTTGCTTCATGAGAGGCTTTTTTGAAGGTATGCGGCAGCTGATTATTCGCCGGCAGCGGGAGCGGGTGCAGGTGCGGGAGCTGCGGGAGCGGGCATGTCGAAGTCACCGCCTACGGTCTGCTCGGTGGCCACGGGAGCTACTTTCGATACGCTCGAAGTGATGGCGCGGGGCATGGCGAATGTCGAGAGGATGGCGAGCAGGCAGATGATGCCGGCGAGCGACCAGGTGAGTTTCTCGATGAAGTTGGTGGTGCGGCGCACACCCATGATCTGGTTGGAACCTGCGAAGGTCGATGACAGACCGCCACCCTTGGATTTCTGTACAAGAACCACTGCGATCAGAAGCACGGCGCAGATGAGGGTGAGGATGATCAGAAGATAATAGAGCATGATTATTCTTGCTTTTTAGTGATTTTTTAATTGGTTGCTTTATCGTCACAGGATGCGCTGTTGAGCATCAGTTTTCTCAGAAAGCGCAATTGGTCTGCAAAGTAAATACTTTTTTTTGGATTATTCAAGTAAAGATGCAGGATAATTTCATAAGCCTTGTTATAACGGCCCTGTTTTATGTAAATTTTTGCTAAACTCTCGCTCAGCGACGAGGCCGGCGCGGGCTGCGGTGTGGCCGGTGCCGGGCGCGGTGCGGGTGTTTCGGCGGGAGGAGCGGGTGTTTCGGCGGCTTCGGCTTCGGTGTCGGGGGCGGGAGTGGCGAATGCCTTGACAAAGGCGTCGATCGACGAGTTTTCGTCGGCTGAGTCCACCTCGGGATCGTCGTCGTCCACGGCGAGCACGGCGCCGTAGTCAGGCACGGGGTTGAATATCATCTGCTCCAGCAGCCGGTCCTCCTCGGGGGTGGAGTGGCCGTAGGTCTCCAGAAATGTGGCTATGGCGTCGTCGGTTCCGGTGGCGGCAGTGGACTTTTCGGGCGGATAGAAGCGTGCCATCAGGTCGCCGCGGTCGCTGGTGAGGGCGGCGCGGGCGGTAAGGTCGGTGCCGTTGAGGGCTATGAGATTGCGCAGCTTCTCGCGGGTGGCCGTGTCGAGGTCGCTGTCACTGCGGCGCAGCAGGTCTATGGCGGGAGCCGCCCACCACGGATACCGGTCGACGAGCTCCAGCAGCTCGCCGGTGGTGAGACGCCGGGCGGCAGGGTCGGCGGCAGCGTGTCCATACTGACTCAGGAGATCCTCGCTCATGATGCGTCACCAGTCGCCGAGTGTGGCGTTGAAAATCAGTTCGACAAGTTCTTTCGATATCTGCTGGCACAGCTCGTCCTGCACGTCGGTGAGCATCTGCGAGGCGTCAAAGTCACGGTAGGCGCTGAAGGTCTGGTCTATATCCTTGCCCTCGGCGCGGGTGTCGGTATACTTCACGCGCACCTGTATGGTAAGGCGCGTCTGCGAGGCGTAGGCATCTTCGGTCACGGCCTGGGGCGACAGGCTGTAGCCCGTGATCTCGCCCTCGATCTCAAGATCGGCGGGCGTATTGCCTTCGAGCACGCTCAGGCGCGTGTTGCGGGCTATGTAGTCAAGCAGCTCGTTTTCAAATGTCTGCTGCAGCGGCGGATATACGAGCGCCGCGCGGATGGGGAAATTGCCAACCGAAACGGTCTTGTAGACGTTATAGTCTATGGCCGAGCCGTTGAGCTTGTAGCTTATGCGACACGACGATGCAAGGCCGCAGCACAGCGCGGCGGCACACGTCAGGATTGTCAACAGGCGTAGAAGTTTCATCGGTCACAAAATTACGAAATTTTTTTCTAAATTTGCACAACCATAATCACCAACTCTAAAAACTATTTCAATCATGCTGACACCTAAAATTCAAGACGCACTCAACGCTCAGATCAATGCCGAACTCTGGAGCGCTTATCTTTATCTCTCGATGGGCATGCACTTCGAGGCCGAAGGCCTTCCCGGCGTGGCCAACTGGTTTAAAATCCAGTTTAAGGAGGAGCAGGACCATGCCATGATATTCATGAACTACGTGAATCAGCGCGGCGGTCGCGTGGAGCTCAAGGCTATCGACGCAGTGCCCGTGAAGTGGGAGAGCCCTATCGACGCTTTCAAGGCCACTCTCGACCACGAGCAGAAGGTGACCGCGATGATCAACGAACTTTATCTCCTTGCCGAGGCTGAGAAAGACTACGCCACCCGCGACCGCCTCACTTGGTTCGTTACCGAACAGGTCGAGGAAGAAAACACCGCCCGCGAGCTTATCGACAAGCTCCGCATGATAGGCGACAACGGCATGGGTCTCTACATGTTCAATACCGAACTCGCAGCCCGCACCTACACTGCTCCCGCACCCCTCAGCGCCGAGTGATCCCCCAACGGTTATACCGAGTCGTTTAGAATAATTAACACCCGTGGGTATTGATTCGGCACGCTTTATGGCGTAACTTTGCGTTATAAATCAGTTGAACAATCAAATACCTTATATAATATGGAAAAGAAAAAAACTGCCGCCAAGCGTGCAGCCGCCCCCGCCGATAAGGAGCAGGACCTTGCCAAGGTGAAGCTCGATGCCCTCCAGCAGGCTCTCGGCCAGATCGAGAAGTCATTCGGCCGCGGCGCCATCATGAAGCTCGGCGATGAAAATGTGGAGAATGTGGAAGTGATACCCACCGGCTCCATCGGACTGAATTTCGCCCTGGGCGTAGGCGGTTACCCCCGCGGACGCATCATCGAGATCTTCGGCCCCGAATCATCAGGTAAGACCACCCTCGCCATACATGCCATTGCCGAGGCGCAGAAGGCCGGCGGTATCGCCGCCATCATCGACGCCGAGCACGCATTTGACCGCTTCTATGCCGAGCAGCTCGGTGTCGACGTCAACAATCTCCTCATGGCTCAGCCCGACAACGGCGAGCAGGCCCTCGAGATTGCCGAGCAGCTCATCCGCTCGTCGGCCATCGACATCCTTGTGGTCGACTCTGTGGCCGCCCTCACCCCCAAGAGTGAGATCGACGGCGATATGGGCGAGCGCAACGTGGGACTCCAGGCCCGACTCATGTCGCAGGCCATGCGCAAGCTCACCGGAGCCATCTCCCGCACCGGCACCACCTGCATCTTCATCAATCAGCTCCGCGACAAGATCGGCCAGATGTTTGGCCCCTCCGAGACCACTACCGGCGGCAACGCCCTGAAATTTTATGCTTCGGTGCGCATCGACATCCGCCCCTCCACGGCTATCAAGGACGGCGACGAAGTGCTCGGCAAGCTCACCAAGGTCAAAGTGGTGAAAAACAAGGTGGCGCCCCCCTTCAAGCGCGCCGAATTCGACATCATGTTCGGCGAAGGCATCTCCCGCTCGGGCGAGATTATCGACCTCGGCGTCAACACCGGCGTGATTACCAAGTCAGGCTCATGGTTCAGCTACGACGGCACCAAGATAGCCCAGGGTCGCGACGCCGCCAAGCGCGCCATTCAGGACAATCCCGAACTCGCCGCCGAGCTTGAGGAAAAAATCATGGCCGCGCTTCAGGAAATGGCCAAGGATCGTAAATCGGGTAAGAAAGCCGCTCCCGCCACACGCAAGTCTGCCAAGATGGAAGAACCCGAGATTGACGAAGACATGCTGGGCGACGACTTCGACGCCGACCTCCCCGACGACTTCTCGATCGAGGAAGACATCTGACACTCCTTCACATCCCCTTATACCCCCGCGGGCGGAGCCACTCGGCCCCGCCCGCGGCGCATAATGGGGAGAATTGAGAATTAAAAATTTAAAATTGAGAAATTAGAATTTTGAATTTTTCGGGGCGATATTATATGATACAGTCGAGAATATGACGGAGTATGGTTTCTCCTTCAGAATAAGGGTAAGGCAGTAGACATAATGCCGCTATAAGAGCAGAAGCAACCAGTGTTATAATCACCAAGCCCCATGTTGACAAAGCTGCCGGTATATCGCCGATCTCGCGATGGGGAGGCTCCGGTCGAAGCTCGATTTTTTCATGTGAAGAATCATATGTATTCATGTCAGTTTCCAAGTTCAAGCTGGTTTTTTACGAGGTTATAATATGAGCCCTTTTTCCGGATGAGTGAAGCATGATTGCCTGTTTCTGCTATTTTAGCCGAGTCGATCACTATTATGCGATCGGCATTCTTTACAGTCGATAGTCGGTGAGCTACCACCACTACCGTGCGTCCTTTGTAAAAATCATTAAGATTCTCCACGATCGCCCGCTCGTTTTTTGCGTCGAGCGCGTTGGTGGCTTCGTCGAGAAATATAAAATCAGGATTTTTATATACGGCGCGGGCTATGAGTATGCGTTGCTTCTGTCCCTGACTCAACCCCACCCCGTCGCTGCCTATCAGTGTATTATATTTCAATGGTAATCCCATAATATAATCATGGATGTTGGCGATGCTGGCAGCTGTCTCCAACCGATCGATGTCTATTGGTCCATCGTCAACAGCAATATTCCGGGCGATGGATTCTGAAAAAATCACGCCATCCTGCATCACTACTCCGCAATGTTGCCGCCACCATTTCAGGTTATATTCGCTGATATTCCTTCCCGCTATCGATATGCTGCCTTCCATTACGGGGTAATAACCTAACATGAGCTTTATCAGAGTAGTCTTGCCGCTGCCCGACGCTCCTACTATCGCCGTCACCTTCCCCGCGGGGACATCCAGCGAAACCCCGTCGAGAATCTTTTTTGATGAGTGCATGTCATATTTGAAATCCACATTAGCAAGTGAAATTCCCTTTTCGGTATCGAAACTTTTTGCTTGGTTTTCGGGAGTCTCCTCATTTCGACCTTCATGTATCTCGTTAATTCGTTCCAGTGATATTTTCACGTCTTGCAGCGAATATATGAACGACATCAGTTGCTCCACCGGTGAGTTGAGCTGACCGATTATGAACTGTACAGCAAGCATAGCGCCAAGCGTCATCTGCCCGTCGATTACAGCAGTAGCGGCAAACACGGTGATAAGTATATTCTTTATCTCATTGATAAATATGCTGCCTGCTTCCTGTGTCTGCTGCATCTGCAATGATTTCATCTGCACATCGAATAGCTCGGCCTGAATATCTTCCCATTCCCTGCGGCGGCGTTGCTCACAGTCCTGAAGCTTGATTTCCTGCATTGAGGTGATGAACTGATAGGTGAGATTCTGATTGCGGGCCTGCTGTGCAAACAGCTCATAATCCAATACCTTACGCTTTTTCAGAAATGATGCTATCCATATACCGTAGATCATGCTTCCACCAACAAACAGCAGGAATATCGTGAGATTATAATACAACAGCACCAGCCCGAACACTACGAAGTTAAGCAGTGTGAACATCAGTCCCAGTGTCTGTCCTGTCAGAAATCCTTGCACCCGCGAGTGATCGCCTATAC
Organism: Duncaniella sp.; assembly: GCA_029061025.1. Classification (GTDB taxonomy): domain Bacteria; phylum Bacteroidota; class Bacteroidia; order Bacteroidales; family Muribaculaceae; genus Duncaniella. Next base: position 16,264 of record JAIDSW010000137.1, on the reverse strand, counting down.
GCTGAAGTAGATCTCCCATCATCTTGCTATCGAAAAACGACATGGGCAGTTTCAATAGCTTTATGAAGAAATCACTTACAAGCGAGATGTTTATCCTCATGGAAATGTGGAGCAGAAGCCATCGGCGAATAAATCCGGTGGCCGTGCGTCCCAATACTATCAACAGCTCACCTATAAGTACGAGCCATATAAAGCCTATATTACGGTTGGTGATACCGAAATCCACTATCCATTGTGTAAGAAACGGGAAGCACAGTTGCATGACCGACCCCAGCAGCAGCCCGAGAATAATCTGGAGGAAATATTTCCTGTAGCTGTGAAGATACCCGAGCAGGAACCGCAGCGATCGCCTTTGCTCCTTTTCGTCTTTAAGATCCTGAAATGCAGGAGTAGGCGACATATACATGGCGATTCCGCATCTCCGCTCGCTGTCGCCGGTGCTGATCCAGTGTGACAGGAATTCCTCCTTGCTATACACGGTTTTTCCCATGGCGGGATCAGCTACATGATACCGCTTTCCGTTTTTGCTTATTTGGTACAGTACTACAAAATGGTTCTGATTCCAGTGCAGTATCATCGGCCCGTGGATGTTTTGCAGGTCCTCCACGGTAAGGCTTCCTGCCACCGATTCGAGGCCGAGCTTATCGCCCGCATCCTTGATGCCTTTCAGTGAGCATCCCTCATGTGTAGGGCGGCATATCTCTGAAAGTGTAGTAAGTGAAATGGTTTTACCATAGGCGGCGCATATCATCGCAAGCGAGGCAATGCCGCACTCCATCGCATCATGCTGCTGTATTAGCCTGAAGTCACTCATAAGTAGATATTTAGAAGTTGATTTTACTTCAAGATAGCATTCTCGGCTGTGCCTATACCGTTGACTTCATTTCCACGCTGCACTTTCTTGCCGTAGCCGAAGGTGTAGGATATGTTTATAAAGAAAAGACGATGTCCACTGGTGGAATAATTCACCTGATTGAATGAGTAATAAGGGCTGGTAAAGTTATGCGAACCGTTTTTCCATCCTGAATTGAAGAATTTGTAGGCAATGGCTGAAATCCTCCAGTTACCATTACCCCAGCCAATAGTGAAGCGATAGTTTTGCGGATTGTATACACGTGTACCATTGTTTTCCAATCCCGTCTCCGGAGTATTGTATTTACCTTGAATATACCAGTTACCGAAGTACCATGTTAGCGAGGCATTACATGCCAATGACCACATGGAAGCTACGTACTCACCGGTATTTTTGAAATAGTATAGAGTGGGATTAATGGAAGCAATAAGATTCCCTTTAAGGAATTTAGCTGAAGTGTTTAAGCCGGTGCTCCACAGGTAGTTGTTTTCGTTGTTGCTATATTTGCGAAGGAGTGTGCCATCAGGGCCTTCGGGAGTGTAAAATCCAATAAAATTTCCTATTGCTGATTCAATTTGTGTGAAAGTGGCTATTTGCCATGTATTGTTCGGAAGCCAAGTATAGTTAAGACTACCTGTATAAATGCTTACGTTGCCTAACGATGGATCGCCAGTATACCATAGGAATTCATCTTTCTGCAGCATGTTAGGACTTTTATATGACATGCCCGGAGAATTTTTGAAGTGAGATAAATTAAATCCAAACTTATTTTTATTGTTGAATGAATAGTTGAAATAGCCGTGGGCTTGTATATAGTTGGATCTTACCTCTGAGCCCGAGATCTTATTTATAAGATGCGTCATTCCTAATGAAACACCTGCTGAAAGGTTGTCATTATTATAGTCGTAAGCAATATTTTCGACAGCACCGAAATCTATAAGTCTTTGGTGGGAAGGTGTATTGCCGGTGTAAGCAATCCCATCGTTGCTGTATACTATCATCAAGCTTGGACTGAGGTAATGATTTCTGTTCAGGCGCACTTGTAGGGTTGGGGCAAAACGGAAGCTTCTACCATAGTCAGATGCATTATTGATGATACTTAGATCGGTATTGTCATATCTATAGTTAGAGGTCGTATGGCTAAACGAGTATGAAGCCGTGACATCAAGAGCGATTGTTTTGCTTAGAGCGGCATATACATCCAAATTGTACTTGAGTGACTGAACGTGACCTGATGAGTGGGTCGTATATGTTGAATTCGGAAACAACGGGTCGCTATAAATGAGAGATGACTCGGCATGATTGCGCGGTGTTAATGTGTTATTAATAGATAACTTATTGATAATTTGCAGTGATTGGTTGCTGTATATGGCTCGGAAGGAGATGTTGTTGGAGTTAGAGCGTGTCATTGATGATAAAGTGGCTGATTCTCGTTCAACCTTACGCAACCCTTCGCCAAAAAGATCAACGAAATTATATGACTCTGAAATATCAGTTCGTGTGCGGTCGCTTTTCTTGTATGTTTCGTCGGCGTATATATCAAATTTCATGCTTTTGTAAGCGAATTTCGAATATAGTTGAGCTGATTCGTTACGTCCTGAGCCAAACCATTTGTAACCCAACAGTTTGGTATATCCACCCCATTCATATTTTTGCATTATGAAATTGATAGCGTAGTGTACGCCATTAAATCGAGGATCTTTAGGATATACGAGATACTCTACACGTTTCACATCCATTGTCTGCATGCCAGTCAGATCCTCAGTCGTGGCAGGAACATTATCAATAAAAATTGATACGGATTCCCCTGAAATTGTGGTGACAGAGGTGCTTCCGGGCATTCCTGATGTAGAAAGTTCGGGTATCGCCATTTTGTCCAAGAGTGATATAGCATCAGTGGCTGTCTTTTTTATTCGTGATACCGGAATATATATAGTGACGTTGGCAGTGGTATATTGATTGGCAGCTTCGACCACCACCTCGTCAAGTTCGTTGACCGAGGTGGTGTCAGATTGCTCAGTTTGAGCTGCAGTTGTGAGGAAATTTGCGAGTATAATAAGCGGGAGTATCTTTTTCATAATGCGATTTTTTATTCTGCTATTTTGAACAAAAAGAAAATTTTTCTTTGCAAAATTAGTGAAATCTTTTATATTTTCTTTGGATTTAACTACTGATTGTCATTAAAAGGGATTCTTCCAATACAGTTTTATTGGCGAAACGTGTGCAAATTTCAAAGTTGGCATTCTCATATTTATTTCGATATCGATAATGGCCGCAACCTCCGCTGCATATTGGGAATACTGAACATTCCTTGCAATTTTTATCAGAAAAAGCAGAGGTATCATTTAGGTAACGGAATAACCTTACTTTATTTGTCGGAATATTATCTACGATATTACCTATAATTCGATCTTCATGTCCTACATCATTCCAGCATTTATATATTTCACCTGTAGGTCCGATTATGTAAGAATTGGTCGAATTAATAACACATCCCCTTGACCCGGCGATCCCGGGGAAGAATGATGATTTTCCACCGGTAGATGATACCGATTTATAGAAGTTATGGCAGTCAGAACTTGTAGCAATAGATTTAAACGCCATAGAGCGTCCGTCGGCTGTGTCCTCCCTGATGAAGCCGGCATATACGTGGATGTTGTTTAGCTTCTCTATTTTGAATAGATTGGAAATCTCGGAGTAATCGTTATTATTATGCTTGTTCACATTTACTCTTACATTAATATGAAGTGAAGGAACAGCTTTGGCAAGGCTTAATATGTTTTGAAATATGACATCAAAAGTTGGAGCGCCGTTTTTTAGGCAGCGGGTTTTGTTGTGATGGTCTTTTATGCCGTCAAGGGTTATCTGTATGTGATTTAAACCTGTTTCTTTGAAAAATTGAATTACGTCATTATTTAAAAACCAGCCGTTTGTTATAATACCATGCGAGCTTATTTTTATATCAGGCAGTTCATCGGCTATTTTGTTCCATAAACTTTTGATCTGATTGAATGCCAAGAGTGGTTCACCTCCATACCAGGTGAGATGTAATCTTTTTGCCTTTTCATGCTTCTTGATAAAAGAGATTAAGTTTGAGGCTGTTTCTTCTGTCATTATAGCTGTACTCTCTTTTGATTCAAAGCAATATGGACAATTAAAATTACACATGATAGTTGGAGCAATTACCAAGCTTAAAGATTCATCGTTATATGCATCGGAATTGAATCGAGACTGACATTCGTAATAATATAAGTATTTTTCTTCTTCAGGGATAAGTATTTTATTGGCTAAAAAGTAGTCAAGGGTTTCTTTATCAAAACAGGTGTAATCGCGATTATAAAGGTTTTCGTAAGTTTCAGATGAAATCTCACAAAAAAGACCGCTGAGAGAGTTGTAAAGAAAATATCTTCCCTCTTTTTCAAAAAAATATGTATATAGTGATTGAATGAGCATTTGTATGACAGGTTTAAATGGTGTTGCAGGTGTTCATGACCAGCTGCAACACCTTTTATTATTATCTTATTCGATTTTTTATTTAAGGGTGGTATTCTCCTCCGATTGTACCGGATATTTTATTTGGATTGCAAGGTGGAGGAGTAACGGGATCAGGTTTTATTTCATTGTCATTCTCTGAACAATTATCAGGACAGTTAGCTTTATTACAAGTGTATACATTGCACTTAGCGTCATCGCTTTTGCACACGGCGTTAACGATACACCAGCCACCACGGATGTCCTCAAGAGCTAAGTCCTTTGTTCGTCCCTCGTGGAACACTTTTATAATGTTTTTATTCATAAGTTGTTAAATTTTTAGTTGGTTAGTAATACTAACTTTGTCGACAAATTAGTTTTTTTATTTCGTTGTTTAAGTTATAGTTCAAGATAACCGTCGGCTGTCCAACTATCGGTCGTTACCTCGATGCGGTACACGCCAGTGGGGGAGGGGAGGGAGAATGTTGTGTTAATCTCGGTGTCATAGTCCACGAGTGTTTCATTATGATACAGGTAAACTTCGCCGTCAGCATCACCGCTATAAGATATCTCGATGGTCTGCGTTTCTGCATCATAATAAACATTAAGATCAATTTGCGATGGAGTACGTCGGATGGTCGTACCTCTTAATCCTTTAGAGTTAATATCAATTCTGATATTCTGTGAAGAAGTATTACCGGTTCCATCAGCAAACGATTGAAATGCTGCGACCATCATTAAGAGAGTAGTTAAGAGTAGCTTTTTCATAATAGGTTGGTTTTAAAAATTGGTTTACGATGCAAAATTATGAATGCAAAGTTTCATATGGCGAATTATAAGTTTCATATTTTTGGGATTTTATAAATCGTAAGTTGTTAATATATAGTATGATACAAAATATAATAAAAATAATTTTAGCACGGGTAGATGAAAAGTTTCATATAGGTGCGTTTTTTGATAGTTTTCGCAAAAGTTGGCGCAGATTGGTGTCGCTTGAAGTAAGATTGAGTTTCTGCCGGATGTTCCAACTAAGATTATAGTGACTACGATAGCCGGTGATGAGGCCGAATTCTTTTCCCGAAAGGCCGCAGAGCATCGCGGCCATGTATCGCAGCTCGTTGACAGTAAACCATCCCGACTTTCGCTGTGTAATTGTATATGGAATGCTTTCTACGATTGAATCAAATAGCCTGTCCCAAGGAATGGATGACAGCTCCAACGCGCTATCGGGCTTTAGAGTGCTGACCGACTCGATTAGGAGTTTGTGATGCACAGTGCGGAGTTCTGCAGAGTCCCCTGACATGGAGGCCATGCCGTAGAGCAGTTTTGAAAGAACTATAAGCGCGACAGCCCTCTCGGAGTAAGATGAAATGTTTTTTGGTGGCATTTTTTATTTTCAAAATTACACCGTCAAAGTTTCATCGTCAAAGGAAAAGTTTCATGATTTATCGTTGATAGATATTGCTAAACGTCATAGTAATAATAGATTGAGGAAAAGATGTATAGTGCTTTTCGTGCGGCAAGTAAAAAAGTTTAATTTAGGCATAATCCCCTGTTCTAAAAAGCCGCATGAATAAAGAGTAGTTGCCACATGGTGCCTCTTGAGAGTTAAGGTTGCGTATATTACGAACATCAAAACCCATGCAGCGAAGACTTCGCTTTAATGGGAGGATTTGAAATTTTGCAGGAGCTTGCGCACGTAGATGCTTATGTTGGTTTCATGGCGGTCAATGCCGAGCTTGCGGCGGATGGTACTGCTGATGTTGACATGCCCGGGCTTCTTGATGTAATTTCCCACTTCCTTGCCGCGCAGGCCTAAGGCGTAGAGACACACGTAGTTGATCTCATCGGTAGTGAGATCGTGATCCTCGAAGTAACGTATAAATCGCGGGTGCGATGCCTGAAATGCCAGACGGTTGGTGTTCATGAAAGCCTCGGTGTCGTCAGTCAGACTCTTTACCCAAGTATCGTAGGGCGTTTCATATTGGTCATTGGCGGTGATATATCCTGCCAAAAGGGCGTTGAGCATCTCGATGCGCTCCTGAATCACATGCTCTACCTCGGGGGGTAACTCATCTTGCGACTCGATAAGAGCTTTCAGGCTCTCGCTCTCGCTTTCGAGCATCTCTACGCGGTGAGCGAGGTTTTCGGCGCGGAGGGTGATATTGATGTTTTCAGTCTTAAGTTTCTCATTTTCAAGCTCGGCGGTGCGCGCCCGCTGGTGGGCGAGATCTTTTCGGATGCGGTTGCTGCGCAAGAGCAACAAAAGAATGATTATCCCGGCGCTGAGTACCAGAAGTCCACCGATGCACGACCAAATTATTCGCTTCTTTCGCTGTGCGTCGATTTGTGCCTTAAGCTCTATACGGTGCTTATGTTCCATAAGTTGCGATTCCCTGATAAACCGCAAAGAGTGAATAGAATCATTCTTATGGTTGAAATCAAGCAATAATGAAAAGGCGTTCTTATAGTCTCCCATTTCTTGATAAACACGCACTGCAATAGACTGAAATCTAAGTGTATCATATCCGCAACCACTTGCATCAGCAATGTCGAGCATGGTTTTGGCCTCTTTTATTTTGCCTGATTTGTAATATGCATAAGCATAGCTGAGTATTACGTTGATGTCTATGCCCGAAAGGTTGCTGTGGGTATGTAGTATCGAGTCAATATCATTTTTTGACCCGAACTGTATGGCATGTATAAGCTGTGCATGAAGCAGATTTTGGTACTCGGTATCGTTAATGTTATTAAATGATCCCAAGATCCTCAACACACTGTCAGCCTTTTCTCTATCCCTGAGCACCACCAGATTTTCATAGGCATTCATCAGACAATCAAACTCGTATTCTTCATATCTTAGTTGCCTATAAATATCAGCTGCAATCAACTGATTCTCTGTTGACCCTGCGTAATCGAAAAAATCTTCATAGATTTGAGCTTGCCATTCATAAGCTCTTGCTATCACCATCGAGTCGTGGCATAGGGGAGCGAGGTTGATGGCCTTGACAAATGAGTTGAGTGCCGAGTCGCGGTCGCCGCGGTTCTGGTATATGCGGCCTTCGTAGTAATACGTGCGCAGTTTTTCGTCGGGCGAACCGTGGCGGGGGTAGTAGTCGATAGCCGGCCGGAGCACATCGAAATTGGTGGTGTCGATATAGTTTTTGTCGAGCGCCATCGACAGCAGCAGTGCGTGGCGGGCTTTCAGCGCCTGTCCGGTAAGGGAGTCTGGATCGATAGCGCTGAGTATGGTCAGCGCCGAGTCGGGCGCTGACTCTATGAGGGCGTCGGCACGGTCAAGGGCCGGATTGCTGCGCGGCGCCGAGCACGACGCTACTGCCATAAAAAGTACAGTCAGGAGAGAATATATAAATTTCATATCTGAGAAGGCATAACTTTACAGCCGCGACAGCCTCCACGGACTATCACAGCGCGAAGTTACGCAAAAAATCGCAGCCGACGAAATCAGAGCGCGGCGATGGTGTCGAGCAGCTGCTTGCCGGCGGCCTTGGTGTTGACCTTGTCGATGATGGCTACTACGCGATGGTCGGCGTCGGTGATGAAGGTGGTGCGGACGGTGCCCATGTATTCTCGGCCGGCCATTTTCTTTTTCTGCCACACGCCGAATGCCTGATTAACCTCAGTCGACTCGTCGCTGAGCAGCAGGAACGGCAGCTCATATTTTGCTGCAAATTTCTCATGGCTGGCGGCGGAGTCTTTGCTGATACCTATTATTACGTAGCCTTTTTCGCGCAGGGCGGCATAATCGTCGCGTATCGAGCACGCTTCGGCCGAGCAGCCGGGGGTGTTGTCTTTGGGATAGAAGTAGATGATCAGGGGGCGACCTTCAAAGTCGTCGGTGGTGACGATCTTGCCGTCGGCATCGGTGCCGAGCACTTCGGGGAGTTTCTGTCCGAGTTCCATTATTATAGGTTTTAGGTTTTAGGGATGAGGTTTTAGGTTTTAGGTGGTAGGGGTTAGGTTTTAGGGGGGTCGAGCCGGAGGCTCGGTGTTGTCGGAAACCCCGCATCTTCAGTGCGGGGCGAGAGGCTATGACAGTAGAAGCGTCCGGGACGGACGCTTTGTGCCCTGCTCTGACATGTGACAAAGTTAATGAAAAATTGCAAGATAGCCAAGCCCCCTGACATGAAGCGTCCTGCCTGGACGCATATCTCATTCACTTGCCCCGCACTGAAGATGCGGGCCTAATCCCTAAAACCTAAAACCTCATCCCTAAAACCTACCGCCTAAAACCTACCACCTTCAACACTATCAGCGCTGCTATCATCACGAGCACTATCAGCGCCGAGCAGGGCACGTCGATCACAGTGGCGAGAAAGAGTCCGGCCACGCAGCATGCCACTGATATGGCCGTGGACAGCACCATGATGGTAACGAAACGGCGGCAATAGATTTCGGCCATCATCTGGGGCAGCGAAAGCATCGACATCAGCAGCATGATACCCACCATGCGTATGGTGAGCACTATGCACACGGCTGTCATCACGGTCATCACCGTGCTTATCAGCACCACGGGCAGCCCGCGCACAGCGGCGAAGTCGCGGTCAAAAGCCACTGCCACTATGGGGCGGAACGCTACGGCCATAAGTGTGAGGAGCACTGCCGTGTATATGGCATATCCCGCAATGTCGGTCATGGTGACCGTCAGTATATTGCCGAAAAGAAATGCGTTGAGTTCGGGCACGTAGCCGGGTGTTAGAAACACAAAGAGCACGCCAAGAGCCATGCCCGCACCCCACACGGCTGCTATAGCCGAGTCTTCGCGCACCTGCCGCGAGCGCGACATCCACTCCACTCCCAGCGCTGACCCTACGGCGAAGATTATGGCCGTCAGCACGGGGCTTATGCCGAGAAAGTATCCCAGACCGAGTCCGCCGAAGCAGGCATGGGTGATGCCGCCCGAAATCGACACGAGACGGCGCGCCACCACATAGGTGCCTATCACGGCCGAACTGACGGCTATCAGTATGATGCCTATGAGCGCGTTGCGGAAAAAGTCGTATTGCAGAAGTGACGTCATGAGCGGTTGGTGGTGTTACGGTGTTCGGTGGCCAGCATCACCCATTCGTCGTGAATGGGTGCGGGCATCTCTATCCCGCGAGCCTGCAGGCTGAATCCCCAGGGCTCCACATCTTCGGGCAGAAGGGTGAAAAGCACGTCGCGGAACTGCTCCGTCTCTTCGGGCGTATATTCGTCGGCGCCACGACCGGCATATACGTCGAGCTCCTCGTCGTCGAAATACTCCGGAGCAAGCAACTGCCGCCCCTTTTTCTCGCACACCTCATGCAGGCCGCAGCACTCCTCGGCCTCGGGCGCGGCGGGTGCAGCCGCATCGTCGGCCGACGGGCGGTGAAACAGCCACAGCACAAGCCCCGTTAGGGCAGTGATGGCGAGAAGTACGAGCGCTCCCGTCATCAGTCGTCGGCCTCCTCTCCGTCGGGCACAGGCGCGTCGACGTCCATTATCAAGAATCCCGCGTCGGCAAGTCCCTGCCAAAAACCGGGGTAGGATTTCGATACCACCTCGGGGTGCTCTATCACGATACCCGGGATATACAAAGCCACGGGAGCGAATGCCATAGCCATGCGGTGGTCACCATAGGTGGCGAATCGGGGCAGCTCGGCCACAGGTCGCCTCCGCCCGTCCCATGTCATGATGCCGGAGGCGGGAAATGTGAGCTCCACGCCCACCTTGCGCAGCTCCGTGGCAAGAGCCTCGGCGCGGTCGCACTCCTTGATGCGGAGCGTGGCTATACCCGAGAGCGTGAACGGCAGCCCGAGCATGGCGCATGTCACGGCTACCGACGGCACCGCGTCGGGCGTGGGCGACATGTCGAGATCGATGCGCGCGTCGGCATCGGGATGAGCCGAGAGCAGTGCGCTGCCGTCGGGCTGAAATTCGGTGTCGACGCCTATACGGTGAAATATATCGGCCAGCCTCCGGTCAGGCTGACGGGAGTTTCCGTCGAGCGACTTCACGGTCACCTCGCCGCCCGAAAGGGCTGCGATGCTGTACCACGGCGCGGCTGCGCTCCAGTCGGCCTCCTCGTAATAATCTATGTGATGATAGCAGCCGGGCTTCACTTCCACGGTGTCGCCACCATATATATCGGTCTCCGCTCCGGCCTGATTCATGATGTGGGCGGTGAGATGAGCGTAGGGCATCGACACAGCCTCGCCGCGCAGCGTGATTTTCAGCCCGCGCTGCATAAGGGGAGCTGTCATCATAAGCGCCGATACAAACTGTGAGCTTACCGTGGCGTCGATGGCTACCTCTCCGCCGTCGAGCCGGCGGCCGCGTATGTGAAGCGGGGGAAATCCCTCGGCACCTTCATAAGTGATGTCGGCTCCGAGGCTGCGAAGCGCATCCACCAGTGGCCCCACGGGGCGCTCGAGCATGCGCTCGTTGCCCGTCAGCGTCACGTCAGTCCCCGGCGTGACGGCTGCCACGGCGGTGGCAAACCGCATTGCCGTGCCGGCGCCGTCGATATCCACCGTCACATGTTCTGCCGCAGGCCGGGTGATCGCGTCGAGCGCGCGTGTCATGGCGACGGTGTCGTCACACATTCCTTCGCCAGCCGCAGGCTTCTCGCCGGCAAGAGCGTTGATGACGAGCAGGCGCGCGGCCACGCTTTTCGCCCACGGCAGCGTAGCCTCAGCTTCGAGCCAGCCTTCGGGAGGGATTATTCGGTAGTCCATAACGGGGATAATTCTTGGTGATGCGAAAAATTTTTCACTGCAAAGATACTAATTTAAACGTGTCAGTTAGCGATTTTTAAATAAAATCTTCTTTTTTTCGCAACCTCTTTCAACCTTTTTGCGACAACCGTTGTTACTTAATCGAATGCCGCTTCACAACGGGATTCACAAAGAAAAAGGTTGAAAATTTTATTAAGTTAAATTTTTAAATTACCTTTGCATCGCATTTCTCCCTCGGGAGGCTTAAACAGACTAAAATCAAATTAATCAGAAATATAAACAAAAATCGCTACAAAATGAAAAAGTATTTACTCCTCACAGCAGCCGCATCGATGTTTGCCGTTGCTAACGCACAGAATGTTATCGAACGCCCCACTTTCGGCGACAACTGGCAGATCGGTGTCGACGCCGGCGTAACAACTCCCCTTACCAACCACGCTTTCTTCGGCAGCATGCGTCCTGAAGTAGGTGTACACGTAGGCAAGCAGTTCACACCCCTCTTCGGTGCAGGTCTCGAATCAATGTTCGGTATCAATACCACTCCCAGCAAGACTGCATTTGACACTTCTTACTTAGGAGCTTACGCAACATTAAACCTCACCAACGCATTCTGCGGCTTTACCTGCGAACCCCGCAAGTTCAGCGTTGACGCACTTCTCGGTGCAGGCTGGGGACACGACTTCAACGCCCACAGCGATTATGATCCCAACGAAATCGATGTAAAGGCCGGTCTTAACTTCAACTTCAATATCTCCCGCGCATTCGGTATCTCGCTCAAGCCTTCAGTAGTATGGAACCTCATGAGCCAGGAAGATCCCGCAATGAAAGTCAGCATCAACCGTGCACGCTTCAACCTTGCAGCCGGCTTCAACTTCTTCATCAACAACGGTTACACTTGCGTAAACGTTCCCGCCGACCAGTCAGCTGAGGTTTCTGCCCTCAATGCCAAGGTAAACGAACTCCGTGCCGCTCTCGATGACAGCGCCGTAGCTCTCGCCGCTTCAAATGCCAACGCAGCCGACCTCGCCGCAGCTCTCGCAGCTTGCGAAGCCAAGCCCGCTACCGTGGTTAAGGAAACTACCAACGAACTCCAGTCAGTACGCTACGTATTCTTCCGTCTCGGCTCAAGCGTGATCACCGCTGACCAGATGCCTAACGTAGAAATGGTTGCCGACTACCTCAAGCACCACGCCGGTTCTAAGGTTGTTATCAAGGGTTATGCTTCTCCCGACGGTTCAATCGAAGTTAACGAGCGCCTCGCTAAGGCTCGCGCAGAGAGCGTGAAGAACACCCTCGTTAAGAAATACAAAGTAGCTGCCGACCGCATCACTGCCGAAGGTCAGGGTATCGGTACAATGTTCAGCGAAGAGTCTTGGAACCGCGTTGCAATCTGCACCATCGACGACGCTACCAAATAAATCACCCGATAAATCTACACAACTCTAAAATACGGCGTCCCGCCCGGAGCAATCCGAGCGGGACGCTTGACGTTTTTTCCCTTCGGGAATTTAGAATGGAGAATTTATTGTAAAATGCGGAATTCCAGGCCGGTAGGGACGCGATTAATCGCGTCCGCATCGACAACATGGATTGAATTATCAATGTCCAAAAAGTATTTCCCGAAGTTGCGTGTTTGCTTTATGTTTTCATCGCGGACGCGATTCTTGACGAAGCCAAGCGGCAAGCCGATCACATCGCGTCCGCATCGACAACATGGATTGAATTATCAATGTCCAAAATGGATATTTCAATATTCCATCATTCGCCACATGTTTTCGCCGCGGACGCGATGAATCGCGTCCCTACCTCTGATAACCTGATGAATGTGAATTAACCTTTTTTAACCCTTGATTCGGGCATTTTTGAAATCATTGAGCTAATTTTGTGTTGTAAAGCATAGTTGCACGGTAGATAAATGATAAAAAGCACATTAGAACAGGTGATTTCTGAGGATCTTGCCGAAATATGGTCGATACTCAACAGCGAGGAAAAGCGCATCATTACCGACAATTTCGAGATTCACAGATTCAAGAAAAACCAGATCATATACGCCGAAAACGATGAACCCGAGTACCTCTGGACGCTCCTGAAGGGAAAGGTGAAGAAATACAAGGACGGCGTGGGTGGTAGGGTGCAGATACTGCGCCTGATAAAGCCGGTACAGTATTTCGGCTATCGCGCCTATTTTGCCGGCGAGACTTATGTGTCGAGCGCAGGCACTCTCGAGCCTTCGATACTCGGCACTCTGCCCATGAAGCTGGTCGAGGACATGATACGCCGCAATTCTGATCTGTCGATGTTTTTCATCCACGAGCTGTCGCGTAACCTCGGCTCTTCCGATACAAAAATCGTCAACCTCACTCAGAAGCATATCCGCGGCCGCCTGGCCGAGGCGCTTATAGTCCTTATCGACAATTACGGCTACGAGGACGACCGCATGACTCTCAATATCTACCTTGGCCGCGAGGATCTCGCCAATCTTTCCAATATGACCACCTCCAATGCCATACGCACGCTCAGCAACTTTGTCAGCGAGCATATTATAGTGGTCGACGGCCGAAAGATCAAGATTCTCAACGAGCCGGTGCTCCGCAAAATCAGTAAATTCGGCTGACGACGATGACCCTCCGCATACCCCTTCTCGGACGTATCGCCATAGCCATCGTGGCGGGTATAGGTGTGGGCTACATCGCGCCCGCATGGCTGGCTGAGGCTGCCGCAACGTTCAACGGCATTTTCGGTCAGTTTCTCGGCTTCATGATTCCCATGATAATAGTGGGATTCGTGGTGCCCGCGATCGCCGACATTGGTGCCCGCGCCGGAAAGCTGCTCGTGGCTACCGCACTGCTGGCTTATGGCGCCACATTCCTTGCCGGTCTTCTGAGCTACTACACGGGGGTGCTGACGTTTCCGTCGCTGATCTCGGGGCAGGAACAGCTTGCCGCCGTGGAGCAGCAGGCTGAAGCCATCGAGCCGTGGTTTGCGGTGTCGATACCTCCCATGCTCGATGTTATGACGGCACTGGTGCTTTCATTCATGCTCGGCCTCGGCATCGCATTTCTGAGCGGAACGGCTCTGCGCCGCGGCATGGACGAGTTCCGCACCATCGTGGCCAAGACCATCGACCGCGCCATACTCCCGCTGCTCCCGATATATATCTTCGGTATTTTTCTCATAATGACCTGCGAGGGTACGGTGGGAGTGATACTGTCGACGTTTATCAAGATCATAGCCGTGATATTCGTGCTCCATGTGCTTGTGCTCGTGGTTCAATACTGTATCGCGGCCTGCTTCGGCGGAGGCAATCCCTTCACCATGCTTCGCACCATGATGCCCGCCTACTTCACCGCCCTCGGCACACAGTCGTCGGCCGCCACCATTCCCGTCACCCTGCGTCAGACCATAAAAATGGGTGTCGACGAGGACATAGCCGGATTTGTGGTGCCGCTCTGCGCCACCATCCACATGTCGGGCAGCGCGCTCAAGATAGTGGCATGCGCCCTCGCGCTCGTGATCATGCACGGGCAGCCGGTCGAGACAGCCCATTTCATCCACTTCATCGCCATGCTCGGCGTCACCATCATAGCCGCCCCCGGCATACCCGGCGGAGCCATCATGGCCTCGCTCGGATTGCTCAGCTCCATTCTGGGATTTGACGAGCAGATGATAGCCCTCATGATAGCCCTCTACATAGCGATGGACAGCTTCGGCACGGCATGCAACGTGACCGGCGACGGAGCCCTCGCCGTGATCATCAACCGATTTTTCGGCAAGAAAAGTGAACGACCCGCCCCCGCGCAGCGTTAATCTCATAAAACCACTCCCATGCAACTGCCCAAAGTATCCCCCGCCGCCGAGTCAGCGCTTCACAGGGTGCTCCGCTGGCTTAAATACCTGATACCGTTTGCCGTATCGGCCGGAATGATCGTGTGGCTATTCCGCAAGGTCGATTTCCACGAAGTGATGGACACCATCCGCCGCGGCTGCGACTTCCGCTACATAGCCCTGATGATGTTCATTACCATGTGCAGCCACATAATACGCGGTATCCGCTGGGGCATACAGCTGCGATCGGTGGGACTGCCGCGCGTGCCTGTGGTAGTGGAAAGCATCTCCATATTCGGCGCTTATGCCCTCAATCTCGTTTTCCCGTGGCTGGGCGAAGGCTGGCGCTGCGTCTACATGTCAAAGCGAGAGAAAGCACCCCTCTCCACCGTGATAGGTACCGACCTGGGCGACCGCTCAAGCGACGCCCTCACCATCATAGTGCTGTCGCTCCTTACGTGGGCGGTGGCAAGCGCGCCGCTCGACCGCTTTTTCTCCCACTATGCCATAGGTCGCGATCTGGAGCATTACGTAGGCAGCCCGTGGCTGTGGGTCACGATATTAGGCGTCCTCGCCCTCTTTGACTTCCTCAACCGCCACTACCATAACTCGGCGGTGGTGAAGAGCATCGACGGCACGCTTGACAATATGTGGAACGGCTTCAAGGTGCTTTTTCATCTCAATCGCCCGTGGATGTACCTTATCCTGACGTTCGGCATATGGGGATGCTACTTCCTCGAGACCTACGTGTGCCTCTACGCCTTCCCGTTCACCCGCGAGCTCATCACCACACCCGGCTCATTCTACGGCCTCGTGCCCGGACTTGTGATATTCATGTTTGGCAGCTACTCCATGGCCGTGCCCTCCAACGGCGGCCTCGGCCCGTGGAACCTTGCCGTGATGTTTGCCCTGTCGCTCTACGGCATCAGCAATGTCGACGGCGCCGCCTTCTCCATAGTGATGTGGAGCTTCCAGGCCATGATGCTCGTAGCCCTCGGCATCTTCAGCGCCATCTACATCTCCCTGCACAAGAAATAGCTTCTTCACTGATTTTAGTTGACAAAAGCGATGTCCCTACGTGAGATTCATGTTTTCGCTTTTGTATTAATGTATTGAAATATAGGATGGTAGGGACGCGAATTTTCGCGTCCGCATAGGCAACATGGATCGAAAAAATGTAATGTGTTGAAATATAAAGTGTAGGGACGCGATTCTTTGCGAGCAAAGCGGCAAGCCGGTCACTTCGCGTCCACATACGCAATACGGATCGAAAAAATGTAATTTCAGAGTATAATTCCCCTCATGTTTTCGCGGCGGACGCGATTAATCGCGTCCCTACAAGCATAAATAAAAGCGCTGCAAGGCCGGGGCTTTGCAGCGCTGTGTAGGGCGGGGG
>JAIDSW010000136.1 GCA_029061025.1 Duncaniella sp. | reverse complement strand
ATGACCTCGATGCGGGCATCCTGTCCCTGATCATATACCCAGTCATGATGATCGGGCACGGTGACCCACATGTAGTCTGACTGATAAGGATAATTTTCTACAGCTCGGGCGGTAAACGCGGCTACTGCGAGGCAAAGCAGTGAAAGGAATATTTTTTTCATTTTTCGGGATTCCAGGTGTTACAGATTTCAAAGATATAAGCGGGCTTCACATACTCTGAAGCTTCAGCCGCGGTGAGCTCCTTGCTCCATGCCACGCGCCCGGCCGTGTCGGCGCCGGGACCCGTGCATCCATACTGACCGTAGCGGGCTGTCTTTTCATTGTCGGTGTTGCTCCAGTTGTGCCATCCGGCGGGGAGGATGGAAGAGCACATCTCACAGTTGATGAAATAAGTGGAGGCATAAGGTCGCCACGGACGCCCGAGGTATACTTTTGTCACGCCCTCGGCTGCGGTGATGCGGCAGCGGTCAAACACATAGCCGAGTTTTACATCGCTCGGTGTAGATGCGGCGGTAAGATAGGAATCGGCTTTGGCGTGGATGTCGCAGTTGACGAAAAGTGCTGTGGCCGAGCCGAATATAAAGTCGGTGGTGCCTTCTATGTAGCAACTGTCGAAATAAAGGCGCTTGTCAACGCCACCGGTATAAAGAGTATCCTGATTGCCCAGAAACTTGCAGCGGGTAAACGAAATGCGGTCGCCGGTGGTATACACGGCTACCGCCTGGCCTACCGGGCCGGCCGTGTTGGCAAACGTGATGTCACTGAAAGTGACGTTGCTGCTCTCAACCTTGAAAGTGTAAGAGCCCGAGGTACCCATATTGTTGAGCGAGGCGTAGTCGCCATATTGTATTATTACCGAGTCAGCATTTTCACCGATTACGTCGATATTCTGAAGCGAAATGCCCATCACTACTTTTTCAGTATACACGCCGTTTTTGATGAAAATTCGGGTATTGTATTCCATACCGCCGCGCATCTTCTTGAGCGCCTGAGTGAGGGAAGTGTAATCGCCCGAGCCGTCGGCGGCCACGGTAATGTCGATCTCGTAAACTTTGGCGCCTGCAAGACACGAGGCTGCGCACACGAGCGATAAAAGTAAGGAGGATAATTTTCGTATCATGGTAAATAGTTGAAGGTTAAGTGTTAATGAAAAAAACTCAGTCGGGTTGCGGGAAGTGTGAGATTCCGTGCCGACTGAGCTTTAAGCTTGTAGAGGTGGGATGAAAATATCGAAGTGCTCGAAGCGGGACTCGAACCCGCACGGTCGCAATGACCAAAGGATTTTAAGTCCTTCGTGTCTACCATTCCACC
>JAIDSW010000135.1 GCA_029061025.1 Duncaniella sp. | reverse complement strand
GATCACCAACGACAATCCCACGTGCGTGCCCGGTGGCACCGTGGAGCAGAACGGTTCGGGCAAACTCAACCGCATAACTCCCAAGGTGCTGAAATCGATTAAAGAACTGGGTATCACTCATGTGTGGTATACCGGTGTGATCGAGCACGCCACCAAATCAGATTACTCGGCTTTCGGTATCAAGCCCGACAATCCCCACGTGGTCAAAGGTCAGGCCGGCTCCCCCTATGCAATCAAGGACTACTACGACATCGACCCTGACCTTGCCGAAAGTGTCCCTGACCGCATGAAGGAGTTTGAGGCTCTGGTAGAGCGCACCCACAAGGCAGGCATGAAGGTGATAATCGACTTCGTGCCCAACCACACGGCACGCTCCTATCACTCCGACGCGAGACCTGCCGGAATACGGGATCTGGGCGAGGATGATGACCCGAATCTATTTTTCGGACACGACAATAATTACTATTACATCACCCGCCAGCTTTTCTCACCATCGGTCGACATGGGTCACGGCGAGGACGCCTACGTGGAATTCCCATCAAAAGCCACGGGCGATGACTGCTTCTCGGCATTTCCCGGAGTGAATAACTGGTATGACACCGTAAAGCTCAACTACGGAGTGGATTACGGCGACGGTTCGCGCCACTTCCACCCTATTCCGTCCACCTGGTTCAAGATGCTCAATATCCTGAGGTTCTGGGCCTCGAAAGGTGTCGACGGTTTCCGTTGCGATATGGTCCACATGGTACCTCTCGAATTCTGGGAATGGGCGATACCCAACGTCAAGGACCGATACCCCAATGTAATTTTCATCGCGGAGATTTACGATACATATCTCTACAGGCCGTATATAGAGCGCGGAGGTTTTGACTACCTTTATGACAAGGTGAATCTTTACGACACGCTTATCGGAATCGAGTGCTCCAACTTCTCGGCCGCTACCATCACCAGCGCATGGCAGCGCACCGACGGATTGGGCGCTCACATGCTCAACTTCCTCGAGAATCACGACGAGCAGAGGTTTGCATCGCGATTCAAGGCAGGCGATGCCGAAAAGGTCTACCCTGCACTCGTGGTCAGCTCTACCATCAACACCGGCCCCATGATGATCTATGCAGGTCAGGAGCTCGGCGAGAAAGCCGATGATGCCGAAGGCTTCAGCGGACTTGACGGGCGCACCACGATATTTGACTACTGGAGCGTGCCCACCCTGCGCCGGTGGTATAACGGCGGAAAGCCCGACGGCTCCCAGCTCACAAAGGCCGAAAAGCATCTGCGCGCCCGCTACGCCGCCATCCTCGGTTTACTCAACAAAGAAAAGGCTTTTTCGGAAGGTAAATTCTTCGACCTCATGTATGTCAACTATCAGAATCCGTCGCTCGATCCTCACCGCCACTATGTGTATATGCGCACACATGAAAACGAGACGATATTCATAGCGGCCAATTTCGGCGACGAAGACGCCGAGCTGAAAGTAAACATCCCCATGCACGCTTTCGAGTATCTCGACATTCCCCAGGGACAAGTACTTGCCAAGGAATTGCAATCGGGCGATACCGATATGAAAAACCTTGTGCCCGACGATACATTTGACGTCACCGTACCCGCCCACGACGCCGTGATGTGGAAGATACGCCACGACGACATAAAGCCGTTCCGCCGCAAGCCGCGAGCCGCATCGCGTCCCGGTGCAACCGTCAAACATTAATACTCATGACCCTAAACATCCAGCCGCTCAGCTCGCTGTCACCACGCAACGGTGACCGGAATGCCGGGCGGCTTCCGTGTTATTATCAGCGGGTAAGGAAAATGTTGATAAAAAACTTGACCGACAAAAGCTGTCAATTCACAAAAAATAGCTAATTTTGCTCATCCAAAACCACCCTTATACACATCTTCATAAAATCATGAATGATAACTTAGCGCCTATCAAGGTGTTTTCAGGAACAAAGTCACGTTACATGGCCGAAGAAATCTGCAAGGATCTCGGCATTGAGTTGGGTAAAATGAACATCCAGTATTTCGCCGACGGCGAATTTGAGGTGTCATTTGAGGAATCGATCCGCGGCTGCGAGGTTTATCTGGTGCAGTCCACATTCCCCAACACCGACAATCTCATGGAGCTTCTGCTGATGATCGATGCCGCCAAGCGCGCCTCGGCCAAGTCGATTATCGCCGTGATGCCCTACTTCGGATGGGCCCGTCAGGACCGCAAGGACAAGCCCCGCGTATCAATCGCAGCCAAGCTCGTGGCCGATCTGCTCTCCACCGCCGGAGTTGACCGTGTGATCACCATGGACCTTCACGCTGACCAGATTCAGGGTTTCTTCAATGTTCCCGTCGATCACCTTTACGGCTCGTCAGTGTTTATCCCCTATATCCAGAGTCTCGGGCTCGACGACATCGTCATCGCCACTCCCGACGTTGGCGGCGCGAAGCGTGCCAACAGCTACGCCAAGTACCTCAACGTGCCTCTGGTGCTCTGCCACAAGCAGCGCGCAAAGGCCAATGTGGTCGCCAACATGACCGTAATAGGCGATGTGAAAGATAAAAACGTGATTCTCGTGGATGATATGGTCGACACCGCCGGCACCATCACCAAGGCTGCTGACCTGATGATGGCCAATGGTGCCAAGTCAGTGCGCGCGCTCTGCTCCCACGCTATCATGAGCGATCCGGCATCGGAGCGAGTGGACAACTGCGGCCTGACCGAGATGATATTCACCAACTCGATTCCGTTTAACAAAAACTGCAAGAAAGCTACCATTCTGTCAGTAGCCCGCCTGTTTGCCGATACGATTCGCCGCGTACACTCCAATCAGTCCATCTCCTCACAATATCTCATAAAATAATTCCCCGATGAAATCCACCACCATCATGGCAGCAGCATTACTCGCCGCAGCTACGGCGGGTTGCTCTTCCGCCGATAAATCCGACGGCAATATCATCGACAAGCCCTCCTACACCGCCACTCCCGGCGAAGCATTCTCTATCGATGCTCTGGAGGCGCTCGGACGTGTAAGTGCCGTGGAAGTGTCGCCCGACGGAAAGAAAGTTCTCTTCGGCATCTCCTACGAAAGCGTGGAGCAGAACAAGAGTAACAATGACCTCTATACCATGGCTCCTGACGGCAGTGACCTCGTGAGACTTACCCGCACCGAGTCATCGGAAGGCGGAGCAGTGTTCATCGACGGAGGCGAAAAGATAGCGTTTACCTATCCTGTTGACGGCGTCTCGCAGCTCTGGGTGATGAACGCCGACGGCTCGGGCCGCAAGGCCGTAAGCAATGTGGAGAAGGGTGTAGACGGATTCAAGTTCTCCCCCGACGGTAAAAAAGTAGTGATAATCAGCAATGTGAAATACACCACTCCCGCATCGGAACTTTATCCTGACCTGCCCAAGGCTACCGGCCGCATCATCGACGACCTGATGTACAAGCACTGGGATGAATGGGTTACCGAAGTGCCCCACCCCTTCATAGCTGATTTCGACGGAGCTTCGCTGAGCAATGTCACCGATATTATGGAGGGTGAGCCTTATGAAGCTCCCATGAAACCTTTCGGCGGCGTGGAATCATTCGCATGGTCGCCCGACAGCAAAAGCCTCGTATATGTATCGCGTAAGAAGACCGGACTTGAGTATGCAGTGTCGACCAATTCCGATCTCTACCTCTATAATCTTGATGACAAGACCACTGTCAACCTCACCGAAGGCATGATGGGCTACGATACCTGCCCGGCATTCTCGCCCGACGGCAATACCCTTGCATGGCTTTCGATGGAGCATGACGGATATGAAAGCGACAAAAACCGCATCTTCATCCTCGACATGGCATCGGGTGTAAAAACCGACCTTACCGCCGACTGGGACTATACTGCCGATGCAATAGCCTGGAATCCCGACGGCAAGTCGATATATTTCCTTGCAGCCAAGGGTGGCGTCACTCCCGTATTCTCGATCGATGTCGCTTCAAAAGAGGTCAAGACTGTAGCAGAGGATCAGTGTGACTATGCAGCCCTCGCGCCCGTGGCCGACGGCTCGCTCATCGCGCTGCGCCACTCGATGCTCTACCCCAATGAAGTATACCGCATCGCTGCCGACGGCGAAGTAAAGCAGATTTCCAATGTCAACACCGAGCTTCTTGCTTCGGTCAAGATGCCTGAAGTGAAGAAGGTGATGGTACCTACCACCGATGGCAAACTGATGACTACCTGGGTGGTATATCCCGTAGATTTCGATTCTACCAAGGTGGCCGAATATCCTGCAATCCTGTACTGCCAGGGCGGACCTCAGCAGGCCGTAAGCCAGTTCTGGAGCTACCGCTGGAATCTCGCGCTCATGGGTGCCAACGGGTATGTGGTGATCGCTCCCAACCGCCGCGGCCTCCCCGGCTTCGGTACCGAGTGGAACGCTCAGATTTCGGGCGACTACGGCGGCCAGAATATGAAAGACTATCTCAGCGCCGTGGACTATGTCAAGTCTGTGACTCCGGCTATCGACGCCAAGCGTGTGGGTGCTACCGGTGCATCCTACGGTGGCTTCTCGGTATACTGGCTCGCAGGTAACCACGACAAGCGTTTCGCCGCACTTTTAGCTCACGCCGGCATATTCAACACCGAGGCTCAGTATCTTGAGACCGAGGAAATGTGGTTTGCCAACTGGGATATGGGCGGTGCCTTCTGGGAAAAAGACAATGCTACTGCACAGCGCACTTTCGCCACCTCACCCCACCGCTATGTGGACAAATGGGATACTCCCATCATGATCTCTCACGGCGAACTTGACTACCGCATCCTCTCGTCGCAGGGAGAGATGGCCTTCAATGCCGCCAAACTCCGCGGTATTCCCGCCGAGATGGTGATATTCCCCGATGAAAACCACTGGATACTCAAGCCACAGAATGCTATATTGTGGCAAAGGCTGTTCTTCCGCTGGTTTGACAAGTGGCTTAAACCTGCGGCAGACAACGAAAGCGCCAACTGATGTCGAAACTTTCAGTAAAAAAAGCCATATCACAGTTTACCCCCGAACAACTTCGGGGGTTAATTCTTGATATATATACCAAGTACAAGGATGCAAAGGAGTTTCTTGACTTTTTTGCTGATCCTGACATTGAAAAAACAGCCGATCGTTACCGCGAAGCCCTTAACAAGGAAATATACCGGGTGCACCATCGCCAGCAGTCGCCACGCATTTCGGTAATAAAGCGTATATTGAAAGACTTTTCCAATCTCGAGCCGGGATTCGAGGCTGAAACCACATTGCGGCTCGAAGTCCTGCAGCGGCTCACTAAGGTCGGATGCGCCAATCGTTCCACCTACCGCGATACACTTTTTAACGGTATAGGCAAGTTTGCCGCGGACACGTGCACCTTTCTCGAACGCAACGGTATCATCGACGAGCATATAGGAATAATCAGGGAATGGGTGGCGGATACCCGCTCTCCCAAGTCATGGCTCAACGGATTCTACAATATTCTCAATTCTTCTATCGAACCGTGGAAATGAACGATAAAAATATTCATGACTCATGGGATCGCGACCACCTGTGGCATCCCTATACATCCACCATCGACCCGCTTCCAACATATAAGGTCGACAGTGCCGACGGCGTGAGACTCCGGCTTGCCGACGGTCGTACGCTCATCGACGGCATGGCCTCGTGGTGGTGTGTGATTCACGGATATAATAATCCTCGCATTAACAAGGCGGCTACCGATCAGATAAGCAAGATGAGTCATGTGATGTTCGGCGGTCTGACTCATGAGCCGGCAATCACGCTCGGGAAAATGCTTCTTGAGGTTGCACCTCCGTCGATGAACAATATTTTCTACGCCGATTCAGGCTCGGTAGCCGTGGAAGTGGCCATGAAAATGGCTATCCAGGCGGCCGTGGCCATGAGCGGGAATGCTGAAAAGACTAATTTTGTCACCATCAGGTCAGGCTATCACGGCGATACATGGAACGCCATGAGTGTATGCGACCCCGTGACCGGAATGCACTCCATATTCGGATCATCGCTGCCTGTAAGGTACTTCGTACCTCAACCGCGCTCGCGCTTCGACGGCGAGTGGAATCCCGATGACATCCTTCCCCTCGCCGACCTTCTTGAGAAAGAGGCGTCGGGCATAGCCGCCCTTATCCTCGAGCCCGTGGTGCAGGGAGCCGGCGGAATGTGGTTTTATCACCCTCAGTATCTTGTTGAGGCGGTTGCGCTTTGCCGCCGCTACGGTGTGCTCGTGATTTTCGACGAAATCGCCACCGGATTTTTCCGCACCGGGAAATTCTTCGCGTGGGAACACGCCGGAGTTGAGCCCGATATAATGTGCATAGGTAAAGGGTTGACGGCAGGCTACATGACCATGAGCGCCGTATTGACCACCCGTGCCGTTGCCGACGCCATTTCCCGCTCCGAAGCCGGAGTGATGATGCACGGCCCTACGTTTATGGGCAATCCTCTTGCCTGCGCCGTGGCTGTGGAATCGCTGCGCATGCTGCGCGAGCATGACACCGCTTCAAGAGTTGCACATATTTCGAAAAAAATCAAGGAATTGCTTGCGCCCGCTGCCGAACTCGACAATGTGGCCGACGTAAGGGTGCTCGGCGCCATAGGCGTGATAGAGATGAAAGAGCCCGTCAATGTGGCTGAGTTCCAGAAAAAGTGTACCGACCGCGGCATTTGGGTGCGTCCGTTCGGGCGAAATGTCTATATCATGCCTCCTTATATAATATCTGATGATGACCTCTCCACACTCGTCAGCAACATGATTGAATGTGTAAGAGTATGACCGATTTTTTTTCTCAGCATATAGAATCACTTGCCTCGGCCGGTAATCTCCGCCAAGTCCCTGCTGATACTACTGACGCCGTCGGCATTATCGACCTTTCCACCAACGACTATCTCGGCATCGGCACTGACCGCGGCCTGCGCGAGGAGTTTTATGACTCCACCGAGGTGAGAGACATACCCATGTCGTCGACCGCCTCGCGGCTTCTCTCTTCGTCGCAGAAATATTATAAAGCCCTTGAAGATCGCCTTGCCGACCTCTACGGGCGCGAAATATTGATTTTTAACAGCGGATACCATGCCAATACCGGATTGGTCTCCGCCATCGCTTCGGCTCCCGATACTCTTATCGTAGCCGATAAACTGGTGCACGCAAGCATCATCGACGGAACCGTGCTGTCGAAATGCCGGTTCACACGCTTTCCCCACAATGATTTCGTGCGGCTTGAAGAAATTATAAGGAAAAATGCCGATGAATACCGCCACATATTGGTGGCGGTGGAAAGTGTCTACAGCATGGACGGCGACCGTGCGGATATAATGCGGCTGATAGAATTGAAACGCCGCTATCCTCAGATCATCCTCTATGTCGATGAAGCTCATGCTTTCGGTGTAGAGGGACGCCAAGGGCTCGGAAAGGTTGCCGATGCAGATTCGGCTCACGAAGTAGACGTTATCGTGGGGACGCTCGGCAAAGCCTGCGCTTCCATGGGAGCTTTTTGCGCCGTAAGTCCCACATTGAAGAAATTTATCCTCAACCGTGCCCGCAGCTTCATATTCTCGACAGCCCTCCCCCCTGTCACAGCAGCATGGACTCTGTTTGTGGTCAACAAGATAGTGGAAATGGATGAGCGGAGACGTCATCTCAATCATCTCGGAACGATTCTGGCCGACGGAATCAATTCCATAATGCCCGGAGCTACTCTCTTGCCGAGCCACATAGCCCCCGTGATTTTGGGCTCTCCTGTCAAGGCCGTGGAATTATCGTCGCGGTTGCTTGCGCGGGGATTCAAGGTACTCCCGATCCGCGTGCCGACCGTTCCGCCCGGCACCGACAGGTTGCGTGTAAGCCTTTCGGCCTCCCTGTCGGCCGACGAGGTGAATGATTTCCTCAAAAACCTCTCCGACGTGTTATGAAACATCACTTCACATCGCGCCTCAACAATCCGCGCCTCATCATGGTGTTTCTTGGTTGGGCTATGGA
>JAIDSW010000134.1 GCA_029061025.1 Duncaniella sp. | reverse complement strand
ATCCAGAATACTCCCTTTTTGTTTGGATTTATTTTGTACTTTTGTGATGAGATGGATCATTTCATCCTCAATCGAACGGACTTGGTTAAGTGGTTTCGTTTTATTCATAACTATTTGATTTTCACCTATTAAGTTACGAATAATTCTCCACTTAACCAAATTTTTATAGTGCTTATTTTTCTTATAATCAAATAATTAACCTCATCTTGGGACTATTAATTCCATCTATAAAATAGCACAATCTTTGAGTATGCGTGCCAACCTTAAATGAAAGAGCCGTGGGGGATTATAACATGATTGCTAAAAAATCTTAAAAATATTTGATAAAGCGGGGGAAAATTGCTACCTTTGCAGTCCGATTATGTCCAATTAATAAACCAACGGCCTAACTACGCGGAGCTTTTGGCCGAGCGAAGCGCACGTGAAGCCAACATTTAACTATCTATTAATTAACATTAAAACGTGGATACTTTAAGCTACAAAACCCTCACCCCCAACGCCGAAAGCGTTGACCACAAGTGGGTCGTCATCGATGCTACCGATCAGGTACTCGGACGTCTCTGCGCTACCGTCGCTCTGATTCTGCGCGGTAAGAACAAGCCCTGCTACTCTCCCAACGTAGAGTGCGGCGATAATGTAATCATCATCAATGCCGACAAAGTGCGCCTTACCGGCAAGAAGATGACTGACCGTGAGTATCTCCGCTACACCGGCTATCCCGGCGGACAGCGTGTGTCTACCCCCGAGATCCTCATGAAGAAGTCGTTCAACAAGCACATCAAACCCGGCTATCACCCCCTCTTCATCAAGGTGGTAAAAGGTATGCTCCCCAAGAACCGTCTCGGCCGTCGCATCATCGAGAACATGCACGTCTACAACGGTCCCACGCATCCCCACGAAGCGCAGAACCCCGAAGTAATTGACATCAACAAAATTAAATAATTGAAGAATGGAATCAGTAAATGCAGTAGGACGTCGTAAAGCCGCCGTAGCTCGCGTTATCGTCAAAGAAGGTAACGGCGTTATCACCATCAACAAGCGTCCCTTGGATGTGTATTTCCCCTCATCCATCCTCCAATATATCGTAAAGCAGCCCCTCAACACCCTCGAAGCCGTAGAGAAATATGACATCAAGGTCAACCTCAACGGTGGCGGTTACAAAGGCCAGGCCGAAGCTCTCCGTCTTGCTATCGCCCGCGCTCTTGTAAAGATCAACCCCGAGGACAAGCACGCACTCCGCGTGGAAGGCTTCATGACCCGCGACCCCCGCGCTGTCGAGCGTAAGAAACCCGGTCGCCCCAAAGCACGCAAGCGCTTCCAGTTCTCCAAGCGTTAATCCCCCATTCCGATGCCGCAGCCTGACATCTGCGTCGTCATTGTGTTTAGAATCTAAATTCCCCGGATGGACACGTTCCCTACCGTCGAATTGTATTTATCAAAAGAACGTAAACTCATACACCAGAAATAAATCATGTCAACTCCCAATTTTGACCAACTCCTCGAAGCAGGCTGCCATTTCGGCCACATGAAAAGAAAATGGAATCCTGCTATGGCTCCTTACATATTCATGGAGCGCAACGGTATCCACATCATCGACCTCTATAAAACCCAGGCCAAGCTCGAAGAAGCTGCTGCCGCTCTCCGCAACATAGCCCGCGGCGGCAAGAAGATCCTCTTCGTTGCTACCAAGAAGCAGGCCAAAGAGCTTCTCGCCGAAAAGGCTTCATCGGTCAACATGCCTTATGTGATCGAGCGCTGGCCCGGCGGTATGCTCACCAACTTCCCCACCATCCGCAAGGCCGTCAAGAAGATGACAACCATCGACAAGATGACCAACGACGGTACTTTCGACAACCTCTCAAAGCGCGAGAAACTCCAGATCACCCGTCAGCGCGCAAAGCTCGAGAAGAACCTCGGCTCTATCGCCGACCTCAACCGTCTTCCCTCGGCTCTCTTCGTAGTTGACGTACTCAAGGAGCACATCGCCGTCGCTGAGGCCAACCGTCTCGGTATCCCCGTATTCGGTATCGTCGACACCAACTCCAACCCCAACAACATCGACTTCGTGATCCCCGCCAACGACGACGCCTCCAAGTCTATCGAGCTCATCCTCGATACCGTGTGCGCTTCGATCGCCGAAGGTCTCGAAGAGCGTAAGGTTGAGAAAGCCGACGAGAAAGCATCGGCCGAGCAGACCGAGGAAAAGGCTCCCCGCCGCGAACGCCGCCGCGTTGCCCGCCGCAACGAGGAGGCTGAAGTGAAGGAGACCGTAGCAGTTGAAGCTGAAGCTCCCGCTGCTGAGGCTCCCGCTGAAGAAGCCTGATCTTCACTTACCGATTAAAAACTATAGGGTCAAAAGTCATCCCTGATGGAATTGACCATCGTGGGCAGCCTTTTGACCCTTTCCTTATCCACCAATCTGTTAACCCTAAAACACCACTACACATATGGCAGTAACAATGGCAGATATCACCAAGCTGCGCAACCTCACTTCAGCCGGCCTGATGGACTGCAAAAAAGCACTCAACGAAACCAATGGCGACATCGAGGCAGCCGTTGAAATCCTCCGTAAAAAAGGTCAGGCAGTAGCCGCCAAGCGTGAAGACCGCCAGGCTTCCGAAGGCTGCGTTATCGCCCGCACCGACGGCTCTTTCGCCGCAATCCTCGCCCTCAACTGCGAGACTGACTTCGTGGCTAAGAACGACGGTTTCACCGGTCTTGCCAACAAGCTCATGGATCTCGTGATGGCCAACAAGTTCAAGACCGTAGAAGAACTCAAGGCTTATACCATCGACGGCATGCTCGTAGCCGATATGATCACCGAACTCAGCGGTAAGACCGGCGAAAAGACCGAAATCGGCGCTTATGAAATCGTCGAAGCTCCCTCTACCGCCGCTTACAATCACTTCAACAACAAGCTCGCCGCTATCGTAGGCTTCAACCTCCCCGGCGTTGACGAGCAGGTAGGTCGCGAAATCTGCATGCAGATCGCATCTATGAACCCCGTTGCCGTATGCCGCGAGGATGTTCCCCAGGCTACCATCGACCAGGAAATCGCCGTTGCTGTTGAAAAGACCAAGCAGGAGCAGGTACGCAAGGCTGTGGAAGCCGCTCTCAAGAAAGCAGGCCTCAACCCCAACCACTTCGACTCTGAAGATCACATCGAATCCAATATCTCCAAAGGCTGGATCACCGAAGAAGACGCTGCCAAGGGTCGCGAGATCATGAAGGCTACCGCCGAAGCCAAGGCCGCCAACCTCCCCGAGGCCATGATCCAGAATATCGCCAACGGTCGTCTCAACAAGTTCTTCAAGGAATCTTGCCTCATGGAACAGGAATATGTTCAGGACAGCAAGATCACTGTAGGACAGTTCCTCGACCAGACCACCAAGGGTCTCGTTGCCGTTGCCTTCAAGCGCGTCAACCTCAATCAGGACTAATATTTTCGGCCGGATTTTTACGCCGGTTGAGAATTTCACTCTACGAAAGGTGCTTTCCCCGCCGGAATGCACCTTTCTATTTGAAAAAATAGGCGATTATCAGCCGAAACAATAAAAAATTCAGTCGAAAAATTTGCACAACTGAAATTAACTGCTTAACTTTGCAAGCGATTTCGGCAATGGCCCATTCGTCTATCGGCTAGGACGCAAGATTTTCATTCTTGAAAGAGGAGTTCGATTCTCCTATGGGCTACTAAGTTTTAAATTAAGAACAACTAACGTTTCTGTAATGGCAAACCATAAATCATCTATCAAGAGAATCCGCCAGATCGAGTCTCGTCGACTCCGTAACCGCTACTACGCCAAGACTGCCCGTAACGCCGTGCGCAATCTTCGCAAGATGACTGACAAAGCTGAGGCTCAGGCCGCTTTCGTCAAGATCTCCGCTATGCTTGACCGTCTTGCTTCAAAGAAGAGCATCTCCAAGAACAAAGCAGCCAACCTCAAGAGCAAGCTCGCTCACCACATCGCCAAGCTTGCCGCCTAAGATATAGCAATCCGGACATTCCGGCTTTGCTTCAAGGGGCCCATTCGTCTATCGGCTAGGACGCAAGATTTTCATTCTTGAAAGAGGAGTTCGATTCTCCTATGGGCTACCACCTTTAAGAGGAAATATCAATGATATTTCCTCTTAACTTTTATATCTCCCACTTCAAATATATTAAAACTCAAAGCAGAAGAACGTCATTACTTTGTAGTTAACATATCAGTCATTGCTTTTAATATGCGAGACTCTTCTTCCCGCATCTTTGCTGAAAAAGTGCCGAAGTCTACACTGCCTCTCGGGATTTGAAAACCTACCCGAAAATATTTACCGCCATAGCCATTTATTGCTTTCGGATATTGCCACTCATTTCTTAATTTCTCGGTAATTTCACATTCTTCTTCAACGCCTATAGGATACACAAGCACACCTGACTGCGATTGAGTTATGTACATGTAGGTTATGAGCTGATGTAAATTATCCCGATCGCCACAGTAGGAGTAATGTCGGTATTTAGCATCAGCGATC
Organism: Duncaniella sp.; assembly: GCA_029061025.1. Taxonomy (GTDB): domain Bacteria; phylum Bacteroidota; class Bacteroidia; order Bacteroidales; family Muribaculaceae; genus Duncaniella. The sequence goes on along the minus strand of JAIDSW010000134.1, from coordinate 17,010 downwards.
ATGACAGAACGTGCATGATCTTTGGCAGACACGTACATATAGTCAGGATAACGGGGTGCATAGTTTTTCTCAATTACTTCTTCATCATCGCCATAAAAATCAATCTTACCATTGAAAATATGAATTGCATGGGTCTTTTTCCTATTATCAGGATGCATAAACCCTAATGGCTTGAACACTACTTCAGACAGGTATTCTTCCCATAGCCATGATCCACTGAACAATATCCCGTATATCTCCTTTCTTTCTTCCGAGTATCTTATTTTGCGATGTTCAAGAATATCTATACACAATTTCAGCAAAGGCTCATATGAGGTGTAATAGGGATGAGGATTTCGCCTCTTATTTGCTGCAATTATAGAATTGCGTCTATTTCTGTCATAATCCGGAGTAGCGGCTATAATAGCAGCTACGTCGGCTTTGACTGTCTCGCTACTTGAAAGGATATCTTTTGCTCCTGTAGATTGGATATACTCTATTGTATGTCTTATAAGTTGAGTAGAAACATTGTCTAATGAATAATCTCTCTGCGTATAGGCAATTTTGCCGTTAAACGGCATATTAAGCCGTACATGTCGTGAAATATCAATTGGGCCTTTTACATTGGCATCGTTACGCTGATACTTCGTATATCGTCTTAGTATTCCTTGTCTGAGTGCTTTTGACAGCAAACCCGGAAATATATAAGCAAGAATATCGAGAACCGCATCATCTCCCGTAGGGTGAGGTAAATTAAATATATTGATCTTAAGTACCTTTCCGAGCATATAATGGAGAAGATAGTCGTCAGTAAAATCTTTGTCACCGGTAAATCGCGTACCAATACTTAGATAAGTGCCATTGACCCCGATAAATCCGAGTATATCGCCGGATTTTATGAAAGCATTTCCGGCCGACTCGTTCATGCTGATAATCTGACTCTGTTCTATTCCATCATAGTTACGACCTACTTTATCCGGATAGACTATTATACTGGCTTTTTCACGTTTACACAATTCTTCAATACCGATATTAGCGATCCTGCGAATATTGTTGATGTCATCAGTATCTTCAATAATCGTAGTATCGCAATAATCTTTTAGTCGTATCGTACTCATTGCTACGGGAATATAGGGATGATTCGCGAGAATTTATATGGCACAATATGCCTTTTCAAACGTTTTAAGAAGTGAATCTCCATCTTCAAGACCTCTTACATATTCTTTTAATAGCCCCTTAAGATGATATTTCCACAAACATTCCCATTTATCATCTGAATTATAGTTCTCTATCTTTTGAAAATAAGCTGCTCCGATACAATAATCTTCGCCAAGCTCTCTATTTCCTCTTATCTCTTCATTCAACTTATTCATCTTAACTCGAGCTATTTCCCTGACCTCGTCATCAGTAATAGTATTTAATATTGCATCCTGCGTATCCTCTGCTTTTACTTCTATAAACAAAAACCGTCGGCGCATGGCAAGATCCATAGCTTCCACACCGCGGTCTATATCATTCATTGTTCCGATTATATACACATTTTCAGGACGAAAAAATCCTTTTGAGAACACATCACCCTCTTTCACAAGATTCTGATATTGTGTATCAACAAGTCCCTTTTCACCTAAGTATCCCGGATCTATACTAAACATGCATTCTCCTAATATTTTAGATATTTCGCCTCGATTAATTTCATCGATTATAAACACATATTTTATATTTTCAGTTGACTTTATTGCATTTTTACAGAAATCTTTAAAAGCACCATTCTTGCGTTCAAATTCAAGGCTATTTCCCTTATCGACTGGTCTTAGGCCCTCCATAAAGTCAGAGTAATCATACGAAGGATGAAATTGCACCATTTTCACGGTACCATTTTCCGCTGTACAACCCAAAGCCTGAGCAATTTGCTTTGCCAAAAAGGTTTTACCGGTTCCGGGGGCACCATGAAGCACGATATTGTGAGAAGCCAATAGTAGTTCTGAAATGTCTGTATTCAAGTCATTATTATCAGATTGCAACGTCATATTCGACTGATTATCAATGGTGTTTATATTTTGTCCTTCCTTAGTGTATTTTTTTATCAACTCTTTAATCTTGTCTTTATAAAAATCTTGATTATCCGGATCACTGCCATTATCAAGTTTTAGTTTGTCTGCAAAGTGTTTCACTGCTCCACCACCGCGGCCATTTCCCTCCTGAATATACTTGAGAAGTAATGGTGACTTAGAACTTTTAAGGAGTTGCTCTAGTTGTTTTAGAGTTGTTATGGACTGAAATGGATCATCCGAATTATCACCAGTTAATTCCATAATAATCTTTTTCATTGAATTAATCCAAAGGCCAACATTTTTATTAATGACATTAGTTTTATCACTTGCTAAGTAAATTTTGAAATCTTCTTTAGTCATAAATTTTCAGTTTTTTATTTATTAGTATCAATCTTATACAATACCACTTTTGCTTTATTACTGTTTTCAGGTCGCATTAAATATATATTACCTTCATGCGGATTAGCAACCCGGCGGCCGAGGAGGTCAAAGTATTCTGTGGGCTCGGAGTTTTCATCGGGTGCGATAATATCGAGAGCCGAATCGGCGGCATATACACCGCCTTCTATCTTCACGTCGCCTAAGGCAAGCTGCTTGTTGGCCGACAAGTTATAAATATATATTTTTACGCGCAGCGTGTTTCCTACCCCCGCATTTAGGAGCGGCAATTCGATTTCTGAAAATTTCGATCCGCGCTCAGGCTGGAATCCCGTCACCGGTTTAACGGGTGTGCCACCGTCACGGCTGTATTCTATATCCATATATCCCATGTCGGTACCTATGCGCGAAGCCTTGAACGTCAGCTTTTCGGGTACGAATATAAATCCCGGTGCTGTGACGACATCAAATTCTATATAGCTGTCCTCATCCACCGCCTTGGGTATCGCCTCGGTGGGATTGAAGAGGGTAAGCAATCCCGCACTTCCTATCATCTGGCCTGAGTGCATGTAAATTTTATCGCCAAGCGCCATCGAGGCGGAGGAAAAAGCCTCGGGAAGCTCCGTCGCGGCGTTCATTTCGCTGGAAACGCCATTGTCGAGCGGCCACACCAGTGACGCAGCAAGGCGCTCGCCCTGCAGTCCCACCACCTCGGCCATAACAGGAATGGTAAACTTACGGTCGTCGGCAGTTACGTCTATCGGGAGGGTTACGTTTCCCGAGCCGCTGAAAATAGCTTTCATATATATATCAGTCTGAAGCAAGACATTATCGGTAGCTTTCACAGATAAGGTCGTAACGTATTCTCCGTCACGCGACGTTGACAGCAATACACCCGCCGGAGCCGATAGAGTGATCGACGCCGGCACCTCATCGCCAAACGCCGATATATTGAATACACTCTCAAGCTGCGTGCCGGCATACACTTCTCCGAAATTCACTGCCGAAGGAGATGCTGAAAGAGGCTTGGAATACAAGCTGCCGAGAGCCGGTCCTACCGATTCCCTGATACGGGAAGGCACCGTGGCAAGATCGGCTGCCGCGTAGGAATACGGAACATTGATCTTGGCATTTCCGGCCGTCGGCATCTTTCCTTCCCACTTACTGTTGCGCCACTCAAATTTCACATTGTCATCCCTCAGGGCTAAGGCCGTTCTCACTTTGGAAGTAAAATATGACGATTCTATAAGCACTTTCGACAGATTGTGGGCGTCGATACAGGTGCCTCCGGTGCAATCCCAGTAGCAGTTGAGAAGATGATGAGTACCGAGCACCGTGTAGGGCATGCGGCCGAGACAGCCTTCGTCCCAGAAACAGCGGATCCAGCTTATATTGTTGGTCTGCGGAGACCCGTCGGTGCGTTCCGTGCCCGAATTCAGATTGCTCAACGGGTGATTGTAGGATCGCGAAGTATAGCGGAAATGCGTGTCGCTCACCGTCACGAAATCCGAATTATTCACTATGTCGAGATTTCCGTCCATGCCGTCGGTAAACCGGCAATGATCCACCCAAATGTGCTTGCAACCGTTGAGCGTCACGAGATCAGCCCCGCCCACATCTATCGATCCCGGGCCGGTGAAATCGAGATTGCTCACTATGATATTGCTACATCCCACGAAGTCAAACACTCCCGAATAACGATACGGCTCTTTCTGATCATTGAAATAATCTATCAGCGCCTGTCTTACCGTCAGTTCACACTGCTCGGCTACGTAACTGCCGTTGGACAGCGTGCCGCCGAGGTTATCTTCGGCGCGCTGGCTCAGCGACTTCACATTCAGTTCATCGAGTAAGTCGCATATCTCTTTCGTCACCTTGAATTTCGTGTAGAGGTGCGCGCCGTTGACCCCGATGAACGATTTTCCCGAAAGTGATGTGAAGCTGATATTTGACGACAGCTCGAAACCGCCGTTGATCCCGTCAAACACTATTACGTCGTGTGACATCACCGCATCATATATAGCCCGACGCATATCATTGCCGTCGCTTCTCAACACTATCAGCGACCCGTCGCCGCCCCCTGTAAGCTCATAGTCATCGCCCGAGTCGACCGACGAGCACACCGCCCAACCTTCGGGACGGCTCACATCATTTCCACGGGCATATAAAAACGTAGATAAAACGGCAATAAGGGCAAACGTTACGGGAAGTTTCATGGCTATAGAATTAATTTGCGCAAATTTAATTAATTCTTTCCGTAATTTCAATTCTCGGCGTTAATCTTTGACGCCGAGCGATATTTTTGTATCTTTGCAGTTACTACTTATCACACCTCTATCCATGAAGCGAACAGCAATCATACTCCTCGTAATCTTTGCCGCATGCATAATCCATGCTTGCACCCGGGCCACCGTCAAGCGCCCGGCACTGTCGCCCGACACATCGGCAGCCGTCGCTCCTCAGGCCGCTGCGCTTGTAGCCGACAATGATCCCCACTCGGCAGCGCGCCGACTTGTGGAATGGCTTGCCGATACCCCCGTCGCTGATCGTGATTTCGCTATGGAATTTACCCGCGAAGTCTACCGCCTGTATTCCGTCTCGGCCGACTCGGGCTCGCTTGAAGCCTTTGCCTCCACCCTCGAGAAAGCCAAGGATTCGCTTCCTATGGACAAGCAGGTCAACGTGTTCGTAGCCGTATCCTCGCCCTCCACACTCGGGCAGATGCTGCGCAACGATCCGCAAGCCGATACTATTGCCGCACTGATTATCGAGCGCTATGCCGCCGACTCGGCAAGTACAGCTTCATTTCTCAACGCTTTTCATTCCCGTTAACACAATAATATGCTCTCAATTCAGGAATACCGACAGATGGCCGAAGATGCCATCGCCCGATTGTCACTTCCCTCCCGCCCCGCCGGGCTCTACGAACCGATACGCTACATGATCGACGGAGGCGGCAAGCGCCTGCGCCCTGTGCTTACACTCGCTTCATGTCAGGCAATGGGTGCCGACCCTATGCGCGCCATCCATCAGGCCATAGCCATAGAGATGTTTCACAACTTCACTCTGCTCCACGACGATATAATGGATAACGCCGACGTGCGCCACGGCCGACCCACTGTCCACAAGAAGTGGAATGAGGCAACGGGAATACTCTCGGGCGACGCCATGCTCACCACCGCCACCATGCTCCTTGCCATCAAAGCCGACAGCAAGCTCAACGAAGCGCTCCAGCTATTCAACGGCACGGCTATGAACATCTACGAAGGTCAGCAGCTCGACATGGACTTTGAATCGCGCATGGACGTGACCGTGGAGGAGTATCTCGAGATGATACGCCTCAAGACGTCGGTACTTTTAGGCTGCGCATGCTCGATGGGCGCGCTCATGGCCGATGCCGATTTCGATACACAGCTTCAGTTTTTCAACTTCGGCGTTAATCTCGGTCTTGCTTTCCAGCTTCAGGACGATTACCTCGACTCTTTCGGCGATCAGGCCACATTCGGCAAAGCTATTGGCGGTGACATACTTAACGACAAAAAGACGTGGCTTCTCATCTCGGCTCTGCGTGAGGATTCCACCGGGCGCCTTGCCGGTATTATAGCCGATCCTCCCGCTCCTGAAGAAAAAATTGCTGCCGTCAAGGAGATCTATCACTCTCTTGGACTGGTCGACGGTATCCGCGAACTGATACGCGCCTATACCGACACGGCCATTGCCTGTCTCGACACGCTCCCCATCACTCCCGAAGCCCGCGCGTTTTTCATGAAACTCGCTCTCGAAACAGCATCACGCACGAAATGATAGTCGACACTCATTCCCACCTGTATCTGCCCGAATTTGACGACGATGATTCGGGAGCGCTCGCCGTGAAGCGTGCCCTCGATGCCGGCGTGGGGAAAATTATTCTCCCAAATGTCGACCTCACCACCATCGAGCCGCTTCACAAGCTGTGCGACCGCTTTCCCGGCAATCTATATCCGGCCATGGGACTGCACCCTACCGAACTGGGCGAAGATCCCGAGGCTCGGCTGAGCCGGATAGAGTCACTGCTCACCTCCCCGGCGGGACGCCGATATGTGGCTGTAGGCGAAATAGGCATGGATCTCTACTGGGACAAGTCGCGCGAGAAGGAGCAGGCTGAGGCGTTCCGTCGTCAGGCATCCCTTGCCGTGAGCCTCGGATTGCCGGTAATAATCCATTGCCGCGAAGCACTGCCGCAGACTCTCGAAGTGCTCGGGTCGCTGCCCGAAGTGCCCCGCGGAGTATTCCACAGTTTTACCGGGACTGACGCTGACGTCGACGCCATACGCGCCGTGGGCGATTTCTATTTCGGCATCAACGGCATAGTGACATTCAAGAAATCTACGCTCCCCGCCACGCTGCCCCACATAGGTATCGATCGTATTCTGCTCGAAACCGACTCGCCTTATCTCGCCCCCGTGCCCCACCGCGGCAAGCGCAATGAGAGCGCCTACATAGTCAACACCGCCGACACGGTAGCGTCAGCCCTCGGAATGACCCGCGAGCAGGTCGAAACCATCACCACAGCCAATGCCATAAATCTTTTCTCACTGAAATGAAAAAAATCATTTTTATAATTCTCTCTCTGCTTAATTTATTGCCCGCATCGGCCGTAAACAGGGCCGACACGCTCTGGGCTCACGTGACGATACCGGTGGCATGTATACGCGAAAAACCGTCACACTCGTCTCAGATGACCTCTCAGGCCATACTCGGCACCCCGCTGCGCATCACCGGCCAGCCCGACAATGAATGGCTTGCTATCGAAGGCCCCGACGGATATACGGGCTACATGATCTACTCCTCGGTCGCCCGTCCCTCTCACGACGAAATGACGGCGTGGCGCAAGGCCGACCGCCTTGTGGTGCGTCCGCCGCGCGAGGTGATCGCCTACACATCGCCCGTCGACCGCTCGCCTCGCTCGGTCATGACCGAGCTTGTACCCGGCTCGATAGTGGAAGGAGTGCTCTCGGCCGACTCGGTGACCGCAATTCGCCTCCCCGACGGGCGCTCAGGCTGGGTAAGGACTGCTTCACTGATGCCTGTAGAGCAATGGGCATCGCAACCGCTGTCGACCGACTCGGTGATTCTTACCGCCTACTCACTCATGGGTGCTCCCTATCTATGGGGCGGAATGTCGACCAAGGCCGTGGACTGCTCGGGTCTCGTGAGAGTCGCATATCAGGGCAACGGCATACTGCTGCGTCGCGACGCCTCGCAGCAGATCCATACGGGTAAAAAAATCTCCCCTGCAGCTCCGGTCGACTCGCTTCGTCGCGGCGATCTGCTTTTCTTTTCCTACGTACCCGGGGGGCGCATATCCCATGTGGCGCTCTACGACTCCGATTCCACCTATATCCACTCGTCGGGCCGCGTGAAAGTCAACCGCATGAAGTCTGATGATCCCGATTTCAGCCACCGTGTATACCGCGGCGCATCGCGCATCGAAGGCGCAATCCCCTCCCCCGGCATCACCACCTTCCGCCTCCACCCGTGGTATTTCTAATAAATTGAAAATTTAGAATGGAAAATTTAAAATTGATAATGGAGAAATTGCTAACAATAATTCTAAATTCTAAATTTTAAATTTTAAATTCTTAATTATTAATCATTAATCAAAAAAGATGATTACTTTCATAATCTGCCTTGCGGCGCTCATCATAGCTTACTTCACCTACGGAACATATCTTCAGCGACAGGCCGATACCGACGACAAAAACACCACCCCCTGCCACCGCCTGCGCGACGATGTCGACTACATGCCCCTTCCCCGCTGGCGCGTGTTTCTCATCCAGTTGCTCAACATAGCCGGCACGGGGCCTATATTCGGCGCAATACTCGGAGCATGCTTCGGTCCGGTCGCATTCCTTTGGATCACGCTCGGCGGCATATTCTTCGGCTCGATGCACGATTATCTGTCAGGCATGATGATACTCCGCGGCGACGGTCGCTCGCTGCCCGAGATCGTGGGTGACTACATGGGAACACCCATGCGCCACATCATGCGCTACTTCTCGGTGGTGCTCCTCGTGCTTGTAGGTGCGGTGTTCCTCCTCAGCCCCGCCCAACTGCTGTCGTCGATGGTTGACGGCTCAACCACCTCCATGTGGGTGTGGATAATTCTCGCCTACTACATTCTCGCCACCATGCTCCCGGTCGACAAAATCATCGGACGTCTCTACCCCGTATTCGGCGTGGCTCTCATAGCCATGGCCGCCGGACTGCTGGGCGTATTGTTCTCGGGTGCTTACACCATCCCCGAGATGACCACTTTCCATAATTTCCAGCCCGATCCCCACGCGCTCCCCATCATCCCCACACTGTTCATCACCATAGCCTGCGGCGCAATCTCGGGCTTCCATGCCACCCAGTCGCCACTCATGGCCCGCTGCGTGCAGAGCGAGAGCCAGTGCAAATCAGTATTTTACGGTTCAATGATAGCCGAGAGCATCATTGCGCTTATATGGGCGGCCATCGCAATGGCATTTTTCGGCGGTGCAGGCGAACTCGGCCAGGCTCTTGCCGCCAACGACAATAATGCCGCTTGGGCGGTCGACATAATCTCGCGCACTACCCTCGGCAAGGTCGGCGCCATACTCGCCCTGCTCGGCGTAGTAGCGGCTCCCATCACCTCGGGCGACACCGCGTTCCGCTCGGCACGCCTCATCATCGCCGACATTTTCCACCTCGACCAGCGCCCGATCCTGAAGCGTTTCCTCATCTGTATACCACTTTTCATCATAGGTTATCTTATCACACTTGTCAACTTCGGTATCGTATGGCGCTACTTCGCGTGGTCCAACCAGTCGATTGCCACCATCGTATTGTGGACAATCTACATATGGCTCGCCCGCCGCGGCCGCAACATCTGGATAGCCCTCATTCCCGCCGTGGTGATGACCTATATAGTGACCTCGTTTATCTTCATCTCGCCCCAGTTCCTCGGCATGGAATCACGTGTTGCAGCCTACATCCTCGGCGGCATAGCCTCCGCCGCCATCACCGCCTTCTTCCTCATCCGCTTCCCGAAATCCAATAATATAACTTCCAATCCTGATTAACCTTACAGCCGCATGAAAGAAAAAAGGAAACTTATTGAATACTGGGGCGATAGCATAGGCAGTCTCGCGGTGTGGTGCATAGGTCATTTCATCATGGATGGTGTGCTGATTATTCCGGGATGGTTATTGATAATATTTTTTGCTATACTCGTATTGTACCATACTGTCAAGCTATTCATTAATGGAAGAAAAGAAAATGACGGCTTTGCTATGCGGCTTTCAGTTTGCAGCCTTATTAATCTGATATTATATGTAGGCTGCGTAACTGCTCTCTCTTATCCATCAATCATCAATCTGCTCAACTCATGAAAATTTATAATATCCTGCTATACCGGTGGAGTGCATGTTTTGTTACACTTTTCATCTGGACCTATGGTGTGACATTTGAAATCTCTGCAATAAGGTGGATAGGCTTTGTGGCTCTGATGCTATCAGCTATAGGCGTCATGTTACCATCTATCCAACTGTATCGAACGGCTTGCAGTGAAACAAAAAGAGACCTTGAAGGAGTGGACATAAAAGATAAACAGGAGATTAAGCGACTATCGTTTCCACTTGACGTACCGACTACCGGCATATTCAGCATCATTATCTTAGCGGGATGCGTTATAGCTCTGAACTTCTTCTATTACATATAGCTCAGAAGTAATACTTCGCCGTTACGGTGACTTGGGCGGTGATGGCTGTGATGCGTGCGGCGGGTAGCCGATGGGTACGGGAAGCGAAGGGTGCAGCTGCTTATTTCAATAGTTTTCTATCAATATCCACGCCATCTAAAATGCTCATCTGATGAATTGCTATTTGGTTGAGTTTTATTAACCGTTCACTTTGGGGCATACCTTGTTCTATAAACACGGCATTAAGGTTTTCCATGTTTGAAAGGCATATAAGTTCATTTATTGAAGCGTAATCACGGATATTACCTTTTAAGTTTGGATTTTCCTCGCGCCACTGACGAGCCGTCTTACCGAACATTGCTACATTGAGCACATCAGCCTCATCCGCATAGACATGTAAAACTTGGTCTTTCGTGATTTCTGCCGGAATTAAATGAGTCTTGATTGCATCAGTATGTATTCGGTAGTTGATTTTCGACAACTCCCGCTTTGCCGACCAACCGAGCATTTTTTGCTCATCGGTCTTAAGCCGCTGATATTCTTTTACAAGTAATAGCTGGAATTTAGGACTTATCCACATGCCAAAATGATATGCAATATCCCTATGAGCATAAGTACCACCATATCTCCCCGCCTTAGAACGTATTCCTATGGCATTAGTCCGCTCAATCCATGCCTTGACCGACAAAACAAAGTTATTGCTTCCGGCAGAATTTTTAATTGTACCGAATTCGGTACAATTAAAATCAGGATTGTATAGCATTTCCCATTCGCCTAAGTACTCAATGGTACTTTTCAAGCTTAGCCAACGGAAAATTATATGCTCTTGCATCTGACTGCGAGCCATATCAGTGAGACTGATATAATCTTCCTCATTATACTGTATTACAGTAATATCAGTGTCTTGTACAGTAATTTTTGCCATAAAAAATAAGTAAATATTCAGAAGTAATACTTCGCCGTTACGGTGACTTGGGCGGTGATGGGCGCGGAGCGATGGATAATACCATAATCATGCTTCTCGATGGGAAGCAGCCCTATATGAGCCTGCGTAGTAACCGCCCAGTGGCTCATATCAATCTGGAAACCGGCCTTTACGGCAAAATTCAGCGGACGCCACAGTTGTAACGATGTATAGTGACAATCTGCGGAGAGCCCGCGGGTGCGTGACACGAAATTGTATATCAGTTCTACACCTGCCACCGGGCCGATGCCGAAATTATCGTCGATATCAAAGATATATCCGCCCGTCACAGGCACGGCAAATCGCCACTGCCCTACTCCTACACGCGGATTATCGACTTCGGCCGGATCGAGGCTCGTGTAATCATATCCTATGCGCGCGCCCGGCTCCACAAACCATCCCCGCGGCCACGAGAAGCGTAATACCGCTCCCGCCGAGCCACCATACCCTAATGGCACATCGTCGTATCCGTAATCTTCACGCGACGTGTCGGTCGACGGGATATTGATGTCAAACGATGCCGTGACGCCCCATGACATAGAGGCTTTCTCCGATTCTGGCTGACTGTTCTGTGCCGGAAGCACGATGGCACAGAGAAGCAAAATACTTGTAATAATACATCTCATTTCACTCTGTCGGGATTTTTAGCAATAAAATCTTTCCATGACTTGGGCCCGGTGGCGGCTTGCGGGCGCCCTGTCTCATAGAAATGACACATGGCGGCGGCAAGCGCGTCGGTGGCGTCGAGCTCCATGTCGAGGCTTTCGGCCGGAATGGCCATGGTGCGCCTCAGCATCTCGCGCACCTGCTCTTTCGATGCGGCGCCGTTGCCGGTAATCGACAGCTTGATCTTTCGGGGCTCATATTCGTGAATAGGTATGTCGCGCGACAGTGCGGCAGCCATCGCCACGCCTTGCGCACGCCCGAGTTTCAGCATCGACTGGACATTTTTGCCGAAAAACGGCGCTTCGATCGACATTTCGTCGGGCAGATACTGCTCCACCAGCCCCAGCACCCGCTCATATATGCGCGACAGGCGCAGATAGTGGCTCTCCATTTTCGAGAGTTTCACCACACCGAGCGCTATCAGCGACGGCTTTCGGGACTTCACCCCCACCACGCCGTAGCCCATCACATTTGTACCCGGGTCAATGCCTATTATGATGCGGTCCCACTCTTTCAGAGGCACCTGCGGCTGAAGATCGCTCATAAATCGATGTCCTCCATGGGAGTGGTGAAAAAGAGCATGCGGTTGCCCAAATGCTGCCGCATGGATCCGAGGCGCTCACCCGACAGGTAGGTTTCCCAGCGGGCCACTGCATCGTCGAGCGACATGCCGGGAGCAGCCACACGCACAGCGTAGCTCGCCAGCCCCTCCTCCACTGTCATGAGAAGCTTTGACACGGCCTCTACCTTAAATTCACATGCGGCCTCTTTCAGCCTTGCCACAAACTCGTCGGCCAGCCAGCGGAGAAATTCCGCCTCAACCGATTTATCAACATGAAACGACGTATTGAGAACTAATTTTTTTGCCATTTTCTTTTTAAGTTTCTGATAAAAAATCCTATGTGACGCCACACCGTGGGCGCCACGCCATAATAGTGGCACATGATCCTGAACCGCTCGCGCAGCGACGCTAAATGATTGCGCGTGGTGACCCCCTCATTGAGGTAATCTATTATCACCTCGGGTATATACACATTGCGCTTCGACCGCTGCAGGCATCGGATACACCACTCGTAGTCGGCTGAGAATCGGTAGCGCAGATCGTAATTATCCACCAGCTTGCGAAGCACTATGAAAGCCTGATGGCACACCACCATCCCGTCGGCAAACGACTCCACCGTCAGCACCTCCGGTGCGGTGAGATGCCGCATGCCCACGTGCTTGCGCAGATTGTCCACGAGGCGCGTCTGCCCGTAGACTATGCCGGGATAATCATTATCCACAATCGTGTCGGCTATAAGCTCAAGTGTGGTATCAGTGGCGAAGGCATCGCCCGAATTAAGAAATATCACATAGTCGCCTTTAGCCAGCCCGAGCCCCTTGTTCATGGCATCATAGAGTCCGCGGTCAGGCTCGCTCACGATAGTGGTGCGCTCCGTGGCGTCGCGCCGCGCCAGCTCCACGGTAGCGTCGGTCGAAGCTCCGTCGACTATTATGTGCTCATAGAGCTTGCACGATTGCGATGCCACGCTTTTCATAGTCACTCCTATGGTGGGCGAAGCATTGTAAGTGATGGTGATTATGGAAAATAACGGTGCCATGACTGAGAGATAGAAATGTATAGCTGAATACAAAGATAATCAGATTCCGCGAAATATCTTGCGCCATTATACTATTTTTCACATTCGTGCGTTTCTTTTATGTATGCTCACCGTATCAATCGTCACATATCACACTGACGACGATGAATTGAGAGAATGCTTCGCCTCTCTCAACTCCCCGCTGGTCGACGATATAATAGTCATCGACAACTCCCGCACGCCCTCCACGCGCGAGATATGTGAGTCTACACCCAAAGTCACGTATATACCGAGCGACAACATAGGCTACGGCCGCGCCCACAACATCGCTCTGCGACAGTCGGTTGAAAAGGGGCAGCGATACCATCTGGTACTGAATTCCGACGTAAGTTTCGACCCTGCCATCCTCGGCAAAATCGCCCGATATATGGACGACAATCCTGAAACAGGCACACTCCAGCCGGCGATATTCTATCCCGACGGCCGTCCGCAGTACACCTGCCGTCTGCTCCCCACGCCGGCCGACCTGCTGGCGCGCCGCTTCCTGCCCGAAAAATGGGTAGAGAAGATCAACTACCGCTACCTGCTTCAGGCGAGCGACCGCGTCCACACCCTCAATCTCCCTCAGCATCAGGGCAGCTTTATGTTCATGAGGGTGAATGCGCTGAAGGATGTGGGACTTTTTGACGAGCGATTCTTCCTCTACGGCGAGGATGTCGACCTCACCCGCCGCATCCATGAGAAATACCTCACCATATTCTGGCCCGAGGTCACGGCCACCCACAAGCACCGCGAGGAGTCATATTATAAATGGCGCCCGCTGGTGACGCATGTAGTAAATCTTTTCCGATACTTCAACAAATGGGGCTGGATATTCGATTCAGGCCGCAAGCGCTACAACGCCCGCGCTATCCGCGCCCTCGAGTCGGAAATGAACGGCAGCAAGAGCTGATCCCCTCTCACAGAAAGATTTCTTACTTTCGATTCTTATTTTCGATTCTTGTTTCCGCTCGTTATTTGGCGCTCCTTATTTGGCGCTCCTTATTTGGCGCTCCTTATTTGGCGCTCCTTATTTGGCGCTGCTTATTTGGAGCTGCTTATTTGGAGCTGCTTATTTGGAGCTGCTTATTTGGAGCTGCTTATTTGGAGCTGCTTATTTGGAGCTGCGGACGCGATTAATCGCGTCCCTACTGAGAATCAACAAGTTATAAATTTAAAGAGGAGAATGATGTGTTAATTAATCTTAAATTAGCACTATTATTTTTGCTATTCTGAAAAATTGTCATACCTTTGTAACAGTTTTTCATGGTATTAGATTTAAGGTAAGAAGATTATTCGTCGTGACGACGGATAATTTTTTTGTTTATACCCCTGCCCTACAGCCTCGGAGGCTTGCACCCGTTAAGAAAATTTGCTAACTTTGCAGTCAAGCCACATTATTGCACTCTCCAAGACAACGATATATGACCGAAGATAATACCACACAACCCGAAGAATTATCAGCAGCGGAGGATACCCCCGTACGCTCCGATAATTTTGATCCCACTATCATAGTTGACACTGCCGACGACTCGGTGCGTCACACGCTCCGCGGCATGTTTCAGAGCTGGTTTCTCGACTATGCCAGCTATGTGATACTCGAGCGCGCCGTGCCTCATATCGCCGACGGCCTCAAGCCCGTGCAGCGACGCATACTCCACTCGATGAAACTGCTCGACGACAGTCGCTTCAACAAGGTAGCCAATATCGTAGGTCACACCATGCAGTTTCACCCTCACGGCGACGCCTCGATCTATGAGGCGCTCGTGCAGCTGGGGCAGAAAGATCTGCTCGTGGAGACGCAGGGTAACTGGGGTAATATCCTTACGGGTGCATCAGCGGCTGCCGGACGATATATCGAGGCACGCCTGTCGCAATTCGCCCTCGATGTGGTATATGACGCCAAGGTTACCGAATGGACTCCGAGCTACGACGGCCGCGCCAAGGAGCCGGTGACTTTTCCCACCAAATTCCCGCTGCTGCTGTCGCAGGGTGTGGAGGGTATAGCCGTAGGTCTGAGTTCCAAGATTCTGCCCCACAACTTCAATGAAATCATCGATGCCGCGGTGGCGCATCTCGAAGGTCGCGAATTTACGCTTTACCCTGACTTCGTGACCGGAGGATTCATCGACGTGTCGCGCTACAACGACGGCGAGCGTGGCGGCGCCGTGAAGATACGCGCCAAGATCGAGAAGGTCGACAACAAGACCCTCGCCATCACCGAGATACCCTACGGCAAGACTACGGCCACTATAATCGATTCGATACTCAAGGCATTTGAATCGGGAAAAATCAAGATTCGCAAGGTGGAGGACATCACCACTGACCATGCCTGCATACTCGTGCATCTCCTGCCGGGCACTTCGAGCGACCGCACCATCGACGCGCTCTATGCCTTCAGCGACTGCGAGGTATCGGTGTCGCCCAACTGCTGCGTGATTTCCGACAACAAGCCCCATTTCATAGGCGTCAGCGACGTGCTGCGCTACAATGTGGAGCAGACACGCGACATACTCCGCCGCGAACTGCTCATACAGCTCGACGAGGTCAACGCCCAGCTCCATTTCCTGTCGCTCGAACGCATTTTCATCGAGAAACGCATCTATAAGGAAAAAGGCTACGAGGAGAGCGAAAATCGCGAGGAAGCCATCGCGCATATCCGCTCGCGCCTCGAGAAGTATGCCAAGAATCTGATGCGCCCCGTGACCGACGACGATATTATCCGCCTCTTTGAAATCAAGATGGGGCGCATATTGAAATTCAACGCCGTGAAATGCGACGAGCAGATTGCTGCTCTCCATGCCCGCGCCGAGGAAATCCAGCAGAAACTCGACAACATCACCGCCCACACCATCGAGTGGTATAAGAAGCTCAAGGAAAAATATGGCGCCGCCTATCCGCGACGCACGGTGATACGCTCGTTTGACAACATTCAGGCTGCCACCGTGGCCGAAGCCAACGAGAAACTTTACATCAACCGCGAGGAGGGCTTCATAGGCACAGGCCTCAAGAAAGATGAATTCCTGTGTAACTGCTCATCGATCGACGACGTGATAATCTTCTACAAGGACGGCCGATACAAGGTGGTGAAGGTGGCCGAGAAGCTTTCGGTGGGCAAAGGTGTGCTCTACGTCAATGTATTCAAGCCCAAAGACGAGCGCACGATCTATAATGTAATTTACCAGAATGGCCGCGGAGGCACTTACTACATGAAGCGCTTCCATGTCACCGGAGTGACCCGCGACAAGGAATACAACGTGATACCCGGCGAGCCAAAGCCCGGCAACCGTATAGCCTGGTTCTCAGCCAACCCAAACGGCGAGGCCGAGATTGTAAAAGTCACCCTGAAGCCCAAGCTGAGGCTCAAAACCTTGCAATTTGACATCGATTTCTCCGGCCTTGCCATCAAGGGACGCGGAGCGATGGGCAACATCGTGACCCGCAACGAAGTACACCGCTTCTCGCTCAAGGAGAAAGGCGGCTCTACGCTCGGAGGACGCAATGTGTGGTTTGACCGCGACGTCAACCGCCTCAACTACGAGGGCCGCGGCGATCTGTTGGGCGAATTCAATTCCTCCGATCTGATTCTCGTGGTGACCACCGCGGGCGACTGCTTCACCACTTCGTTTGACGCCTCCCCCCATTACCCTG
>JAIDSW010000133.1 GCA_029061025.1 Duncaniella sp. | reverse complement strand
GGTGACTCATACAGGATTCAAACCTGTAACCTTCTGATCCGTAGTCAGATGCTCTATTCAGTTGAGCTAATGAGCCGTTTGCGGATGCAAAGTTAAGTCATAATTTTGTAACCGCAAAGTGTATTAACAAATTTTTACACATTTATTTTACTTTTCCGCCTGAGCCGGTGGTGATGGCGGGGGAGGGGCATGTGAAACCCTTGCGTATTACCGAGCCTCCGCTTGTTGCCGACAGAGTGGCGTGCTTGGCTGAGCCGCTGAGGATTATGTCTCCGCCCGATGAGGCTGTGGCCGAAACATTGCCGCATGAGACTTTTTCAAATACAGTCTTGGCGCTCGATGATGACACTACCGTCAGATTGTCGGCTGTTACCTGCGTAAATTTGAAGTCGGCCGATGATGAAGCGGTGACACTGATATTCTTGCACTGCGAGTTTTTCACTTCGATTTCGGCGCTCGACGACGCTGTTGAAGTGGCCGTATCGGCTTTGAGATTTTTGATTTCCACTTCGGAGCTCGACGAAGCAGCGATGACGGCGTCGGTGCATGATACCGAGGTGATTTCCACCTCAGCGCTTGAAGATGTGCCTATGTTGAGCGAACGAGCCTTGACCGATCCAAGCTCAACGTCGCCGCTCGAAGTAGCGGCAATGCGCAGTGTGGCGCATGTCACGGCGGGGATTTCCACATCGCCGCTTGAAGTGACCGCGATATTCATGTCGCCGCTCTTTGTTACCGCTCCCTGCACCTTGATCTTGCCGCTTGACGAAGCCGAATATCCCGACGGAAGCACGCCTTCATAGGTAATGGTGACATTTTTGTAGCGTTCGCCTGTATTTTTGCCGTGATAGGTGGTGGCGAAGCCCAGATCTTTGCCCTTTACGGTAGCGGTGATTTCATTGAGTATTGCTTTGTCGGGGCCTGAAATGGTCACTTTGGCAGGTGATTGTGCCTCTTTCACCGTGACCGAGAGGGTTGATGATGTGGAGATGGTATTGATTTCCGCGGGCACTTTTACTACGCGCGTGGCTCCGGTCATGGCTGCGACGGTCATGATCGCGACGCCGAGAGAAAGGATGATTCGTTTCATGCTGATATAGATTTGGATGTTAATAATTATAAGACTCATAGAAATTCAAAAAGTTACACCAAAATAGAAAAAATCCGCTATTTTTGTAAAAATTAATTGACGGATATGAAGTATATAGGCCCTGTGGCATTTGTTGTGATACTCGCTTTGATTTTTGAATCATGGACTATATTTATAATTGGAATAGTTATTGTCGTAATGATGATAAGCTCAGATGACCGGGAGAACCGAAAAAATGACCATAAGGAAGATACAATCTATTATGATAACACACCTTCCGCCGGCACTACCGAAACTCTTGTATCAAATACTTCTTTTGATGATGACGATTTGGCGCTGACAGATCCTGCATTGTATAAAACGGGTAGGAAATATTACCTCGAACTGCTTGATCGCAGGCGCAAGTGGCAGAAGAAATATAAGGAGTATCAAGATTCACTCTCTTTCATAACGCGCGGGGCAGCATTATCCTACGAAGAGTACGTGGCCAAAAACTATCACATAGATACTGTTTTGGACTTGGAGTATATTGATTTTGATGATCCCGATAAAGTGGATGGGCTTGATTTCGTAAGCGATGAGCTCGAAATTTATGATGAGGAACTTGAAAAATACGGGCTTGATTATTATAGTGATCTTTATTACGACGATGATTCTGAGTATTGGGACGATGAAGAGGATGGATATAGAGATTATGACCCCGACGATGATTTTGATTTCGACCGCGATGATTATGAAGGAGATGATGACGACGACAGGGATTGGTGACACGGCGTTGATAAGCTGCCGTGATTTTCGGCAGGGAATATTCGGTCAATATTTACGGATGATTGGAAAAAATATATTATTTTTGAAGAAAATTTGCTGAACATGAAAGAGGGATTTCTCAGAATAGCCTCGGCGGTACCCGCCGTAAGTGTGGCCGACGTGGATTTCAACGTCGATCATATCATATCAATGCTCCGTCGCCTTGAAAGAGAAGGCGTGGAAATAGCCGTGATGCCCGAACTCGGTATCACCGGTTACACATGCGGTGACCTGTTTCACACATCCACGCTGCTCGATGCCGCACGCCTCGGATTGCTGCGGCTGGTTGAGTTCAGCCGTGAGCTTGATATGGACTTCATAGTGGGTCTACCGGTAGTGGCCGGCGGAGCACTGTATAATTGCGCTGCATTTATTTCGCAAGGCACGGTGGCACTCACCGCCAAGAGTTATATCCCCAATTACAATGAATTCTACGAGCGCCGCTGGTGGCGTGCACTGCCGCGTGGCGAGAGCATGTCGGTGGCGCTGGGCGACGGCGTTGTGGCCGAGATGTCATCGGAAAGCGTATATCTCAGCCGCGGCACCATGATAGGCATAGAGATATGCGAGGATCTGTGGGCACCCGTGCCTCCGTCGAATACCATGGCGCTGAAAGGAGCCCGGGTGATATTCAATCTCTCGGCCAGCGATGACCTGATAGGAAAATATGACTATCTCCGTTCGCTCGTGTCGCAACAGAGTGCCCGACTGCTTGCCGCTTACGCCTATTCATCGGCGGGGTGGGGCGAATCGTCGACCGACCTTACATTTGACGGTAAAGCCCTCATTGCCGAGAATGGTCGCTTGCTTGCCGAGGCTCCGCGCTGGAGCGGCGACGAGAAGGTGGTGATAGCCGACGTGGATATAGAGGCTCTTGACCGCGACCGCTTGCACCTTATGACATTCGTCGACTGTGCCGACCGCCTGGGCGTGGAGCGATCAGAAAGCTCATTTACCGACTATAATTATAATGAGGCGGCCGATCTTCGTTTCCGCCATGTGGAGGCGCGTCCGTTTGTGCCTGCCGAGGGAAAGATAGTCGACGCCCGCTGCGAGGAAATCGTGAATATACAGGTGGCTGCGCTTGCCCGCCGACTCGACGCGATCCATTGCAAGAGTCTTACCGTGGGTATCTCCGGCGGCCTTGATTCGACACTTGCATTGCTTGTGGCCGTGGAGGCTTTTGACCGCCTCGGGCTCGACCGCAAGGGGATAATTGGCGTCACGATGCCCGGATTCGGCACCACGAAGCGCACTCATTCCAATGCCGTGATACTCATGGAGCGCCTCGGCGTCACCTCACGCGAGATCTCGATTGCCGCCGCCGTCAATCAGCATTTCGCCGATATAGGGCATGATCCCGCCGTGCACGACGTGACCTACGAAAACTCGCAAGCCCGCGAGCGCACGCAGATACTCATGGATGTGGCCAATCAGACGGGCGGAATAGTGCTCGGCACCGGCGACCTGTCGGAACTCGCCTTAGGGTGGGCCACCTACAACGGTGACCACATGTCGATGTATGGCGTGAATGCGGGCGTGCCCAAGACGCTCGTGAAATATCTTGTGGAATGGTTTGCCACACGTGCCGACAGCGACGTGCGCGCCGCTCTGCTCGACATATGCGACACTCCCATAAGCCCCGAGCTTATCCCGGCCGACGAGCACGGCAACATTACCCAGAAAACCGAGGACCTTGTGGGCCCCTATGAGCTTCACGACTTCGTGTTGTATTATGTGCTCCGCTACGGATTCCGACCCCGCCGCATCTACCGCCTCGCACTCAAGGCTCTCGGCGATACCTATTCCCGTGAAGTGATAGTGAAGTGGATGCAGGTGTTTTACCGCCGCTTCTTCTCCCAGCAGTTCAAGCGCTCATGTATGCCCGACGGCCCCAAGGTGGGCAGCGTGTGTCTCTCGCCCCGCGGCGACTGGCGTATGCCGTCGGATGCCTCGGTGGCTTTATGGCGCGATGAGGCTGCCGCTTTATCAGAATTACCCGACTGACTATGAAAATTTTACGCAATATATCCATCCTTTTGATAATGCTTGTGGCCGTGAGCTTCAGCGCTACGGCTCAGGTTGAGAAAAAGCAGAAATCGCTCGGCTTTCACGGCGGTTATGCTACCTACAATACTTCGGCGCTTGCCGGAGTAAGTTTCCAGTACACGTTCAGCCGTCATTTCAGGCTGGCTCCGAGTGTAGACTATATCTTTGACCATAAGGATGTCGACGGCCTGATGTTCAATATCGATTATCACGGACCCGTGGCTCTCAACAGTGCCCGCACGGTATATTTCTACCATCTGCTCGGTCTCAACTACGCTTCGTGGCATCATGCACGCCCGAAAATCGACGAAGTTCATGACGTGGCGCCGGGTGAGGACGTGTCGTCGCGCGAGAATGACTTCGGACTCGATGTGGGTGCCGGATTTGAGTGGTATGTCAATCCTACGCTAAAGTTGTCGCTTGAAGGCAAATTCAACTGGATACGCCACGCCAATACGGGATTGTTCTATCTCGGTATAAGCTATGTGTTCTGAGACAGCGCCGCGGCTGTCGGTCTTGATCCCCTGTTATGGTACGGCATCGCTTGTGGGGCGTTGCCTTGAGTCGCTCGTGCCTCTCGCGGGGCAGGGCGTGGAGATAGTGATGATAGATGATTGCTCGCCCGATGGAGTCAGTGACGCCATAGCCCGGGCTCTCAGCCATGAAGCCGCCCCGCTCGCTCCATATACCCGGGTGATGAAGAATCCGCGGAATATAGGATTGGCTGCAACCCGAGGCCGACTGGTCGACGAGGCTCGCGGCCGCTATATTGCCATTGCCGACAGCGATGATTTTGTCGATGCACGCGCCATGCTCGATGCTCTCGATGTGGCCGAAACCAGCGGCACCGATATTGTGGCCGCTCCGTTTTTTACCGTCACAGGCGATAGGGTGACCCGCAACAATATCCCGGGTGAATATGACCTGAACCGCCTGCCGGTGCATGTGAGGGCATTCTCTCTGTGCAACAAACTGATACGATGTTCTTTTTTTGCAGATAACGGCTTACGCTGGTTTGAGGGGCTCAATCGCTGGGAAGATCTCGGCATGACATCCCGCATCTATGCCCTTGATCCGAAGATAGTGACGGTGGATTACGGATGGTATTATTATTCCGTGGAGCCGTCGCGCGTCACCTTATCCTCTTATTCGCGAGAGGCCACGGTAGCGGATCGCGCGGCGATAGTAAGGCATGTGGAGGCGTGGATGGCTGAGAGAGGACTGGCAGGGAAATACAAGGAATTTCTTACCGCCCTGAAATTTTATGCCAAAGCCGGGTATCTCCGCCGTCCTGTCGATATCAAGGCCTGGCGGGCACTGTTCCCCGAAGCTAAGGCTACCTTTACTTCGCCCCGGGCATTGCCGCTGATTTATAGGGTGGCTTTTGGGGTTTTAGGTTGTAGGTTTTAGGTTTTAGGTTTTAGGCATTAGGTTTTAGGCATTAGGTTTTAGGATAAAACTCTCACCCAAAGACAAAAACTTTTCCTCATGCCTTGCATTCTACTCCCTAACCCCTAAAGCCTAATCCCTAAAACCTAACCCCTTAAGCCTAACCCCTAAAACCTAATCCCTTAAACCTAACCCCTAAAACCTAACCCCTTAAGCCTAACCCCTAAAACCTAACCCCTTAAG
>JAIDSW010000132.1 GCA_029061025.1 Duncaniella sp. | reverse complement strand
GCTGGATGAAGATGGCTTCTGGCCAGTAGAATGTGGCGGGATCGTCGGGGTGGGCGGGATCGTAGGCGGGCAGGTCGATGATATGTTCGCCTATAGCAGGCACGGCTGTCTTGAGGGCTTCGAGCACGCATTTCGCTATCTGAGTGGCACCGTAGGGATTGAAGTGGGTGTTATCTTCAAGCGGAGTGGTCTGACCTTTGAATGTGCCGGCCGGATAGTGTACAAATGCTTTTTTGGAGCCTTCGATGCCGAGTGCCTCATAGAGCGATTTTGTCATTGTGTTAAGATCTATCACTGTCACGCCCTCGCGCTCGGCCACGGCCTTCATGGCGTCGGGGTAGTCGAGGTGGGTATCGAGCACGCGGCCATCTTCACCAAAAGCGCGGCGGCATGCAGGCGTGACGAATATGGGTGTAACACCTGCGCGGCGGGCGCGGTCAATAAAGATCTTGAGGTTGGTGGAGAAGCTGTACCATGCTCCGCTGCCGGGACTGCGTCGCTTCTGATCGTTGTGACCGAATTCGATAATCATGTAGTCGCCCTTCTTAGCCATCGACAGTACTTTGTCAAGGCGCTTCTTGTCGATAAACGACTGCGCGCTTTCGCCGCTCTCGGCGTGATTGGCCACAACGATTGTAGAGTCGAGATAGCGGGGCACAATCTGTCCCCACGATGCCCACGGTTCGTAGGTCTGATCGACTACAGTGGAGTTACCGCACAAAAACAGAGTGACAACCGAGTCTTTCTGTTCAACGGGCTCAATGACGACTCGTTCCACAACGGGAGCTTTTCCGGTAAATTCGAGGGTGATTTTGTCGTCCCAAGTAGTGGTACCGCGCTCGCGGGGATTGATTTTTACACGCGACGAGGTGTTGATCTGCGGGTTACGCTTGGCGACATTAAATGTTATGTCGCGTTTCTCTCCCTTGCGTGTCTCGACATTCTCAGCCATAAGCCGGCGGCTTTCGGCTCGCACGGTGGTGGAGCCTGCATGCTTCCGGTCGCCGAGGGTTACGGTGACACGGTAGTTACCGTCGCGGGGAACTCGTGCCGAGAACATATACGGGCGGGGATTCCGCTTGTCGGGACTCGTCTCGAAATCCCAGCCGTAGCCGCGTTCCTCGGTATAAGCACCCACGGTCATCATATCATAATCCATCACGCGCGGTTTCAGATAATTTCCAAGACTACTGCCGCATGCCTCGATGCCTTCAGCCACGCTCGCGGCGTTGAGCGCGGCACCTCGCTCGGAGGAGTGTGTATGATCTTTCTTGAAGAAAACGGCAGCGGAGTCGGCACCCATCTTTTCGAGTTTTGCACCCGAGATGGCATTGAGATCCACGAAGTCTACCTTGCGCTTGGCGGCAACGTCGCGTGCCCAGCCGGCAAATGTAGATTCGAGACTCTCGATTTTGCCGTCGGTCCAACGGTTGCGCGGTGCAGGGCTTACTATAACCGGAATGGCACCCTTTTCGCGCGCGTCGTCAATAAATTTTCGCAGATACCAGCCGTAGGTATATACCACTCGGTAATCACCATCCTTCTCCATGCGAAACACCTTGCTTTCGCCACTTGTGCCGGCCAATTCGCCGCGGGCTTTGCCGGTGGCAATGTCGCCGCCATCGTTGTGGCCGAACTGAATGAGCAAGAAATCGCCGGGCTGCAAAGCGCGATATATCTTGTCCCAGCGACCTTCCTCTATAAAGGTGCGGGCGCTGCGGCCGGCCTTGGCATGGTTTTCAATCGATATTCGGGACGTGTCGAAATGATCGGCAAGCTTGTCACCCCATCCCCACATGGTATCGGTTGCCGTGGAATCTATTTTCACCGTAGAGTCACCGATAATGAAGGCCACCGGATTATCGCCTTTGCGCGAGGAGCCGGTTACGGTATCAGGCTTGGCAGGAAGCAGATATTCACTGAGTCCGCATCCTTCGAGAGCAGCGATTCCTTCGGCTGCACTCGCCGCATTGACGCGCGCACCGAGTGCCGAGGTGTGGATGCGGTCGAGGTAAAACATCGTCTTCGTTTTCTCCTTGCCAAACCGCTCGAATTTAGAAGCGGTGATATTGTTGAGATCGACGAAAGGTACCCCGGTCTCGACTGCTATCACGCGCGCCCACTTGCCGAAAGTGGAGTCAACACGGGTCACGCGGCTGCTGTCGCGATCATCGTAGGCAAGACGGGGCGTGAGCGAGAAAAGTATGGGATGCGCGCCGCGTTCCTTCACTTGCGCAACGTATCGCCGGAGATATTCGCCGTAGCTGTAGACGGTCTCATGCTCTCCGGTCTCGGCGATAGTGACGTTGAGCGAATCCTTTCCCGTGCCGGGAATCGTGGCGCGGGCGCGGCCGCTGTCGTAAGAACCGTTGTCGTTGTGCCCGAGTTCGATTATCACGTAATCCCCCTCCTTGACACCTTTGAGTACGTCGGGCCACAGACGGTTGTAAAACGTGCGGGTGCTCATGCCGCCGAGCGCGTGATTCTCTACCGAGATACGCTGCGGGTCGAAATATTCGTGCATGAAATATCCCCATCCCCACTGGCCGTTGTTGCCGTTGCCGAGCGTGCCGGTGCGCATGGTGGAGTTGCCCACGAGAAACAATACCGGATTGTCGCCGCGGCGCGTGGAGCCTGCTACGGGGCGTGCCGTCATGGCTTTGGAAATGCTGTCGGGAGTGTTGTCGATAACGCCGTTGACATCCTTGACCGGAGCGGGAATACTCTGAGCTGCGGCAGCCATCGACAGGGCGGCCATAGCTGAAACTATATATTTTTTCATGGATCAGTCGATATGAAGTATTTCACGGAAGCGTTTCACCACGGCGGGATCGCCGGTATATTTGCCGTGATCCTCGCTGAGCTTGCAGGTGTCGTTGTAAAAATCCCACTTCTCGGTGATCTTGGCGGCAAGGAGCTTGATGACGATATTGAGCGGCTTCACACCCGGGAAATCGCAGGTGAAGTGAGTGCCGATGCCGAACGACGGGATGCACCGCGAGGCCGCCTCACGTTGTATCGCAATGGCGCGGTCGACATCGAGCGCGTTGCTGAACACTACTTGCTTCGTGGCGGGGTCGATACCCAGCGAGCGATACTTGGCGGTGATGAGGTCGAGTTGCTCAAGATTGTCACCGCTGTCTACACGCAGACCCTTGAACATGTTGGCATAGTCCTCCGAAAAGTTCATGCTGAAGATATTCCAGCCATAAGTGTCGTAAAGGAAAGTGCCGAGTGCACCGCGGAAAGTGGTCGACCAAGCCTGCATGGCGATGTGGTTAGCCATCTGGGGGCCAAACATCGCCGCTATCGCACACACCAGTTCATGAGCCATGGTGCCGATAGGGGTGAGGTCGTATTTCATGGCCAGATACACATTGCTCGTGCCGGTGAAGTGTCCCGGACCGGATAGCGACTCCGAAACCTGCTTCATGGTGGCCACGAGGCGGTCCTGAGCCTCGAAAGAAGCTCGCCTACGTGTGCCGAAGTCGCTGAACGAGCATCCGGTCTCGATCATGCGCTCACCCTTGAGGCGGCTGCGCACTTCAAAATCGGCCATATCCATCTGTGCGCGCTCGCCGGTCATGATGAAATACAGCTCTGACACGATGGCAAGAATCTTGACTTCGAGGAGAATCGTCTCACTCCAGTTGCCTTCGATATGGATGTGGAGATGACCGTCGCAATCCTGCTCGATCTTTACGCGGCTGCCGTCATAGCGGAAGCCCTTGAGAAAAGTGAGATACCACGCCGGGATATACGGACAGCGGCGGCGGAAGAAATCATGCTCGTCGGCGGTGAGCGAAAGTGACGAAAGCTCGTCGATCTGGCGGCGGAGTTCGTCGGCGAATCCGACCGGATATACACGTCCCGAGCGGTCGGTAAATTCATATTTTACCTGAGCGCGGGGATAATTGTCGATTACGGCGCACCCCATTGTGAACTTGTAGAGGTCGTCGTCGGTGATGTGATTGATGATGCGATCCATGGCTGTAAAAGGTGATTATCGGGCGAGGGAGAGGTTGAGTGTTATGCCGAAAGAAGTATTGGTGGTGGGGTAGGTCGAGGTCGACACGATAGGCGTGTTGACCTGATGGTCGAAGAACATACCCATGGTGATGCGGCGCGACATCACGTAGTTGGCCGATATGTTCATGTTCATCGTGCGAGTTCCCGATGTGGGCTGCGAGTAATTGGACTCGATGCGGCGTATGAGCGCCTGCGTGTGCTGTAGCGAGAAGTCGGCGTTGATGGTAAGATCGTTGCTCACGCCAACACCCGAGCCTTTCATCTTGAGGAAAGTATTGAAGCCCACAATCTTGTAACCGGCGCCAACCGTGAGACCGCGGGTAGTGGCTTCCACGACCTGACCGGCCGAGGTGTTGAGGGTGAGAGTGCGGCTGTCGCGGTATTCGGCCGAGAGGGTCAGTTCGTTTTTAAAGGTGATGGCCGCGCCGATAAGCGGTGCGAATTTCTCGGTGATAGCTACCGAAGATATATTGTAGGGCGACGAGGGGACAGGATTGCCGGTGAGCTCGTCGAGGGTGAATCCGAGGTTGCTGCCGTCGGCCGAAATCCAGTTGAGATACGATGAGTAGGATCCTACCGAATAAGTACACTGATAAGCGTGGGTGAGGGTAAACGACTTGAATATATTTGACAGATTGCCGAGCTGGATGAGACCGTCGTAGGTCACGCGCCAGTTGGGAAGCGCATGAGCAAACGAGGGGAATGGCGACAGATACTGCTTGCCCGGACTCGTGCCTGAATAAGCGGCGATGAATGCCGGGATGAGCACGTCGGAACTTGTGGCGCTGATCGTACCTACCTCGGGGTTGAAGGGATTGCCGGCATGGGCATTACCATTCATGAATCCACCCGTAGGATAGTTGACTCCGTGATACTGCTGCTCCACGCGATCAGCTATCACCGGGATATAATCTATGAAGTTGCTGAAAGCCTTTGAATAATATCCGTCACCGGCACTCGATGAGCCAAGCGCGGTGGCTATGGCTATGTGGGTCTTGGTAAACGAACCGGAGAGCGTGGGCGCAACGTTGTCATACATAAACTGCATCTGCTCGTTACGGTTGTCAGTGCGGTTGGTGGTAAGCTGGATTTTCAGGCCGCGGACAGGCTCGAGGGTAAGCTCGATGTTAAGTTCGCGCGCACGAGACCACACGGCAGGCGAAGTCTGTCCGTCGTCGGTTATCAGCCACCCGCGCTGCTTGGCGCGCTCCACATAGTCAGATCCGAAGAAACCGAAAGCGAAATCAAGCCCCGGAGCCATAGGACCGTAACTGTTGGTCTGACCGAAGATATTGCCGATGTCGGGGCGGAAAAGCGGGAGCGAGAGCGAACGGGTGTCGCGGAAGCGGAGAGCGGCTGTGCGCGGACTCATCACCAGACGCATGGCATATTCGGCCGCATTGCGCCAGAAGGTTTTCTCATCCTTAAGGTTTTCTTCGATTGTAAACTTCAGCATCGTGGTGCCGCGGTCGAGAACCTTGATAGTATTCGGGTCGACAACCTCGGTCTTTACGGCAAACGGTTTACCGTCGGAGGTAGTAGCCTTGACCTTGACCTTGCGTGTGCGCAGATTGTGCTTTATGGTAAGCGCCGTATCAGGCAGCAGGGCAAAGGAGCGCTCGAATTTCTTGGGCTTCTTGGCTACTGTAGCCGCACGTCGCGAAGCGAATCGCTTGTTGACCTCCTTGGTGAAAGTCCACTTATTGTAGATTGTCTAGCAATAGATACGTCCGTCGGCGTTCCAGGCAGCCTGGGATGCCACTGTGTTTCCGAGAGAAATGCCGTCGACCTCGGCGCCGCGATCCCAGCGATATGTGGCATTATAGCTCACCGACGCATTGAGCCAATCGAGAACCGGAATCTTTGAGAAAGGTGCTTTGTAGGAACCGGTGAATGTCTGGTTATAGCTCCAGGGTGTACCCATCGATAGAATTGACTGCCACACCGTATCTTTCCACTCGCGGTAGCGGTCAGGGAAAAGCTTGCGGTTGACCGCGCCCACAGTCTCCTCGATGCGGGCGGAAGTATTGGAGTTGAAAGTAAATGCCAGAGTCTTGGTAATGTTCCAGTTGATTGCCAGCTGACGGTCCCAGAGGAAGTTTTTGCTCACCGACACGGGAAGCTGGAAATCGACGTCGGTTTCCGATCGTGTCTGCATCTCGTAGTAGTAACGCGACATGGTGGTGAGGAATGTGATGGAGTTGGGAAGCCAGTTTAATTCCCAGTCCTTGAAGAATTTCAGGTGCTTGGACTTGCTCTTGATGCCGGCAAAGGGTTTCCATCCCTTGATAAAGGGCGAGTAAGAGTATTGGAATGATCCGCGGTAGTCGTTGGTATTCTCGTATTCGGTGGTGGGATCGTTCTTGGATTGCTTGTTGAAAGAGAAATTAAATGTGAAGTTGGCCGGATCCCAGGGCATGGGATTCTTGGAGCGCACGTCGAAATTCAGTCCAGAAATTGAGAAACTTTCCACGGTGGAGCGTTCCACGGCGTAGTTCTTTATCGAGTCCTTCTCGTGGCGCGTGGTGGCAGCGTCGAGAGCATCCTTGAGCAATACATCCTGATCGAGAGGATTGTATTTCGGCGAAGTGGTCTCCTTGGATACTGAATAGAAGATGGGAGCGCGAAGCTTGGCGGCTGCCGGTATGAAGCGTCCGGCATCGACCTGCACGGCGAAGTTGTATTGCTCATAGTCGTCGAGACGGCGCTGATTGAGCGACTGATCCACGCCGCCGAAACCGGCTGTCTCCACATGAGCGCCGAAATTGAGTGTCGCAAGGTCGCTGACACCAATATTTACATTGGCTTTTGCCGCCCAACCACCTTCGCTGTTGAAGTCGGTGACTTTAAGCTCGTTGAGCCATACTATACCATCCTTGGTGGTTGAAGCATTGTTGCGCACGCCCACGAGCATGACACGTATGTCGCTCAACGACGGATTACCTATCACAGCCATGCGGTTACGCTCGTTGCCCGGATCGCGACCGGTAAACAGTGTAGCGTAGCCCACGCCGGGACGATTCTCGCTCTTGGCCTGGTTGCGCTCGCGCTTGAGGCTGACGAGTGACTGCAGGTCGAGGTCGAGGAAGTTGCTCCGTGGCCACACTTTGTATCGTTCGGAGTCATCGTCGGTATAGTGACCCGGAGGCGTCAGTTCGAGAGGAACTTCA
>JAIDSW010000131.1 GCA_029061025.1 Duncaniella sp. | reverse complement strand
GGCATTTCGTAGGCGGGGATGAAGCGGAGGGTGGCGTAATTGATGCAGTAGCGCAGGCCGCCGTCGGAGGCGGGGCCGTCGGGGAACACGTGGCCGAGGTGGGCGCCCGAGGAGGCGGAGCGCACTTCGATGCGATGGCGGCCATAGGAGTTGTCAGCATGCTCGGTCACGAGCGAGGGGTCGATGGGGCGCGTGAAGGCGGGCCAGCCGCAGCCTGAGTCGTATTTGCGCGAAGATACGAAGAGCGGCGTGCCGTCGGTGATGTCAACGTAGATGCCGGGGCGGAATTCGTGGTCATATTCGTTGATGTAGGGGCGCTCGGTGGCACCGTTTTGCGTCACCTCCCACTGCAGGGGCGTGAGGCGTGAGCGCAGCTCTTCCTTGTCATTGCGGCGGGGCGAGCGGGAGCGCACTTCCTCGAAAAGCGCAGGGTCGACGTGGCAGTATCCGCCGGGATTTTTATCAAGATACTGCTGATGATAGAGCTCGGCGGGATAGAAGTTTTCAAGCGGCATCACCTCCACAGCAAGAGGCCGGCCGGGGTGACGGCGCTGCACGGTGGCCACAACGGCCTCTATCACGGGGAGATCGGCGGGATCGGTGTAATAGATGCCGGTGCGGTATTGGGTGCCGATGTCGTTGCCCTGGCGGTTGAGCGAGAGCGGATCGATGCTGCGGAAGTATATTGCAAGCAGCTCTGATAGTCCTACGGCGTGATCATCGTAGGTGACTTCTACGGTCTCGGCTGCGCCGGTGCGGCCTGTGCACACCATTTCATACGTAGGGTCGGCGATACGGCTATTGGCGTAACCCACGGTGGTGGCAATCACGCCGTCGACGAGCGAAAA
Source organism: Duncaniella sp. (assembly GCA_029061025.1). GTDB lineage: Bacteria > Bacteroidota > Bacteroidia > Bacteroidales > Muribaculaceae > Duncaniella. The sequence continues at coordinate 8,243 of JAIDSW010000131.1, read as the reverse complement.
GAGGTGCTCCGTGCCCCAGAAGCATCCGCCCGCAAGATATATTTTCTTATTCATAGGTCTGACAGTATTTTTTGTATAGATAACAAATAGGAGGGATGGTAGGTTTTATCCCTTTCCCATGCAACCAAGTGTCATAGCATAAACCACTGATTGTAAGCCTGTAGGGACGCGCACTCGGGAGCATCCGGCGGAGAATACGGCGATGAATAAATACCTTTTTGCTCTGCCGGACGCACCCGAGTGTGCGTCCCTACAGAGTTGTATAGCAAGCGTTTACACACTCAGTAAGCTATATTCCGGATAATTGATAAACACCAGATACCTGCCGCGGGCGTGGATGGTGAACGAGGGGGAGGTGGTGACGTTGAGAGTGCCCTGCCACCATGAGGTAAAGTCGCGGATGGGATATTGCAGACCGGTGGCGCTCATGCCGGTGGCACCGAAGTTGAATATGGAGACTTCCGTACCGACGGCGCAGTGAAACTCACGGTCACCTTCGGCGGGGATAAACACACCATAGTCAGTGTAGGCGCGGGCATCGACTCCAAGCGAGAGATAGTCGGAAAGCAGGCTGATATTGCCTATAGTGTGATCTTCGCGCATTCCGGTCGCGCCGAGGATGGCTATGCGCTTCAGGCCTTTGTCGGCGAGATAATGCACGGATTTCGTCTGGTCGTTGGTCTCCTGATCAGGATTGCGACGCACTATATCGCGATACGTTTTCATCGTATCGGGCGAGAGCGAGTCGCAGTCGCCCACGATGCGCCACGGGCGGCCTCCGGCGGCTATGAACCGGTCGGCGGCGCCGTCGCAACACACTATCCTGTCGCAGCCGTCAAGCCAATCCAAGGCTATGGGATTAACAGGGAAAGTGCCGGCACCGATTATGACGGCCTCGGGTGTGAAGTCGGTGATTGAATCCTTATCCATTTTCTTTCATTAATAATTTCCACTTGCGGTAGCCAAGCACGGCTATCACGGCGTAGGCGAGATAGAGAGCGCCCGTAAACCACAGATCTTTATATACATACAACACCGCACATGCCACATCGGCGACAATCCACACCAGCCATTGCTCCACATACTTGCGGGCGAGCATCCACATGGCCACGATGCTGAGCGCGGTGGTGAATGCGTCGGCCACAGGCACGGTGCTGTCGGTATACCGGCTGAGAATATAACCTATCAGTACGAAAATAGTTGCGAAAACGGCCACAAGAGGCACATAAATGTCGCGTGGCGTGTGGGTGATAGGCAGTTCACGCGCGGCATCGTCGTGTGAGCCGCCGCGCAGCCAGCACACGAGGCCGTAGACCGAAGCGAGTATGTAGTAAACACTTATGCCGAAGTCGGCATACAGTCCCGCCTCATAATACACCGCAAGATATATCGCCGGCATGGCGATGCTCGCCACCCACAGCCAAGCGCTGGCGCGGTATTCCAGGATCAGATACACCACGCCGACAGCCGTACCTATGATTTCGAGGTAGTTCATCAGTAAAATATTGTCACTGCGTCAGACTCGCTTGCGTTCCGTCATCAGCACAGATGCAAATTTACAAAAGATTCTCAAATGCTTATATTACTATAACCATTTTGGGAATACTCTGTTTTCATAAATCGTAAAAACAATATGGAGCGGGGGTCGCTGCCCCCCGCCGCCGATGAAAACATGAAGCGAATAATGTGGATATTACCTTTATGTCGCGGCGGCGGTCAGCGCCCCCGCTCCATAGTGTTTTTTTATCGGTTGTATTGCTCGTCTACGGGATTGTGATTATTTTTGCAGCAGGCATAAGATCATGAACTCAACCGATTTTGAAAAATATTTCCGCAAGCTCTACCTGCCCTTAGGTATGTATGCCCTGCGCCTTGTCGACGACGCCGATGTCGCCGAGGATATGGTGCAGGATGCTTTCCTGAAAGCGTGGCAATATATCGACGGCGGCGGAGTGATCGATAATTTCGTGCCGTTCATGTACCGCAGCGTGCGCAACGTGTGCCTGACTCATCTGCGCTCCTGTAAGGAAGTGCTCGACGAGAGTTTCATCCCCGAGGCGGGCGACGAGGAAATCGATACGTCGCTCCGCGATGCCCGCTTGTGGCGGGCCATAGATGAGTTGCCCGACAGATGCCGCGAAATTTTCCTCATGAGCAAGCGCGACGGCCTGACCAATGATGAAATAGCCGATGAGCTCGACCTGTCGGTAAAAACGGTCAAAAATCAGATAACCAAGGCATTTTCACGTCTCCGCGCAGTGCTTTCGCCGGGCTACAAGCCGTTTTTCCTTCCGTTTCTGTAAAAATTCACGATTTTTTTTGCTCCCGCGATAGGACTTTTCGCGGGAGGGTGAGTCATATGAGTAAAATGGCTTATTTATGGACAACAGAAACGACATCGATTTCATAGCGCGCCGATACAAGGAAGGACGCTTCAACACTACCGACGGCTGGCGACGGCTCGGAATAGCGCCGTCAAGTATATGGCGGAGATTCAGGATGGCAGCTGCAACGGCTGCAGTGGTGGCGCTGTCGGCTGCCGCGGCATTATACTACACCGGCCATACCGCCCGAGACCCCGAACCGCAGCATATTGAGTCGGCTGCACCCGAGGCACTGATAATGGTAAAAGTGATCGACTTTGAAAACGCTCCGCTCCCTGAAGTGGTAAGCCGCATCGAGGAAATCTATCACGTGAAGGTAAATAATCTTCCCGACGATGCTGCCGCATATTCGCTTTCGCTGCACTACGAGGGCAATCCCAAAGACCTGATCGGTGTAATCAACGACATACTTGGCACACACATGACCGTGAGCGAGAAATGAAACGACTGTACCTGATACTTATGGCGGCGATATTCACATTTATCGCCACCTATGGGCGCAACGTCACCGTAAGCGCCACTGACCGCCCCGCTGCCGAGGTGTTCCGCGCCATAGTGGAGCAGACGGGGATGAATTTCATATATTCCTCCGAGCTGCTCGACGACATGCGCGTCACGGTCCATGTCACCGATGTGCCGCTGCGCGACGCCCTCGCCGAAATATTCAAGGGTACCGATGTGAAATACAGCATCAAAGGAAAGAATATCGTACTGAAACGACGCAGGGCGACAGCCAAGCTCACCGGACGCAACACCGCCTCAACCTCTCCGCGCCCCGGTGTAATGCCTTCGATAGACAATCCCGAGATGCTCGACGAGGTAGTGGTGGTGTCGCGCCTCGAAGCGCCGGCTGTGGAGACGGCCGAGGTGGGCGCGCGCAAGCTCACGCCCGACGACATCAATGCCACCCCGGTGCTTCTGGGCGAGAGCGATGTGCTCAAATCCCTGCAGATGGAGCCGGGAGTGAGCGGGAGCGCCGAGGGTATGGCCGGAATGCACGTCCACGGCGGTAATGCCGATGAAAATCTTTTCATGATCGACAACGTACCCGTATATCAGGCCAATCATTTCGCGGGACTGTTTTCGGCGTTCAACGTCGACGCTATCAGATACATCGACTTCTTCAAGTCGTCGGTTCCGGCGAAATATGACGGACGCCTGTCGTCGTATCTCGACGTGCGCACTAAAGACGGCTCACCCGAAGGGCATCACGGCTCTGCACGGCTCGGGCTTACCTCGGGCGCATTTCACATAGGCGGCCCGATAGGACACAAGACCACCTACTTGGTGGCTCTGCGCCGATCATGGTTTGACCTCGTGTCGATTCCGGCGCTTATGCTTGTCAACTCTGATTCCGACGAAAAAATCCGTTTCCGCTACGCATTCATGGATCTCAACGGAAAGGTGACTCACCGGTTCAACAGCCGCGCCAGGGGCTTCGTGAGCGTATATTTCGGCAACGACATACTCCGCACGGGAAGCCGCGACAAAAACGTCAGTCCGCAAGGATGGTATGAGAATGACCGCTTCGATCTCGACTGGGGTAATATCGTGGCGCAGGGCGGATTCAATTACCGGCTGCGCGATGACATGTCGGCGGAATTCACCGCAGCCTACACACGGTTTTTCTCCGGCATGAAACATGACTACCTGACGGCTCACGATTACTCCGAATCAAGAGCCGTGACGCGCACCGATAACAATATCGACGACCTGATATTCCGCGCCGACTTCGACTGGCGCCCCGACACGGCCAACCGCGTGCGCTACGGGGCCGGCTACACCCTCCACTCCTTTCTGCCGGCACGCACGTCGCGCAACTATTCTACCGAATCGGCCGCCATCGCCACGCGCGATTCCACATGGTCATATACCGCGAGCGAGGCCAACATGTATATCGAGGATGAATGGACCGCCGGCTCTCACATAAAGCTCAACGCCGGCCTGCACGGATCACTTTTCAGCATCAGCGGAAAGACGCATTTCGGGCTCTCGCCCCGCCTCTCGGCAAGCTATCGCCCTGTCGACAATATGGCACTGAAAGCCGCCTACAGCCACACCACCCAGTATGTGCACCAGCTTTCGCAGACGTATCTGTCGCTACCCACCGACCAGTGGGTGCCGATTACAGGCAAATTCAAGCCCCAGACGGCCGACAAGATTTCTGCAGGAGCTTATTTCAGCACTCCTGACGGCGTATATCAATTAGCGGCGGAGGGATATATGAAATTCATGAGAAACCTCGTGGACTACCGCGACGAATACTACCTGTATCCGCCCACAGGCATGTGGACTTCCCGATTGTGCAGCGGACGCGGTACGGCCAAAGGCGTTGACCTGAAGATCGAAAAGACCTCGGGAAAATTCACCGGCCACATTGCCTACTCACTGGCGTGGGCCGACCGCACTTTCGCCGATAAAAACGGAGGCCGCACCTTCCCGGCGCGCTTCGACCACCGCCATACCGTCAACATACTCCTTAACTGGAAGGTAAGCGGAAAGGTGCAGCTCAACGCCGCATGGACCGGGCACTCGGGCAGCCGATTCACATTCATGCCTCAGGTATGGGACTCGCCTGAAATAGATGTGGACGGCTTTCAGGACGACTCGCCGCTGCGTACGACTGTCAACAATTATCAGCTGCCGTTATACCATCGCCTCGACCTGTCGTGCACCGTCAAAAACCGCCGGGGCTACTGGAATTTCGGACTATATAACGCCTACTGCCACCTCAACACCGTAGCGATATGCCGCGACATCACCGACGAGGGCAAGCCGGTGTTCAAGAAAGTAAAAATGTTACCGCTAATCCCTTCGATTTCCTACACATGGCTATTCTGAAAAATATAATTCCGCTCGTTTTACCGCTGGCGCTCACCGCCTGCCTGGAGGATTTCTATCCCACGGTCGACACCGAGCCTGTGCTCTGCGTCAATTCACTCATCACCGCAGGTGGACCGGTGGAAGTATCAGTGACCCGCAGCTGGGTCTACGACAGCCCTACGGCATGGCAAGACCGGAAGGTCGACGATGCCATAGTAAAAATCTATGTCAACGGCGATCTTCAGCCCGAGGGCTATATCGCCGCCGAGGGCGACGAAATACGCATCGTGGTCGAAAGCCGCAGATACGGCAGCGCCGAGGCATCGGTGACGGTGCCCGTGGCCGTAGCAATCTATGAGGTTACGATCACACCCGAGACCGTGGGTTCGTGGCGCGACCCGTCGATGGGAATGGTAGGTGATGTGGATTTCAACCTATATGCGTCAGTGAGCATCACCGACGATGCCGGCGCCGACAACTTTTTCAAGCTCGACTTCGGCGGGTGGTCGGCCGAGGATTACGACGGCAACAATAATGATTTCATGTATCCTCACCATCCCTATACGTCATTCCGCCCGGGCGAAATACAATATGACGCCGAGCCGATATTCAACGAACACATAGGAGTATTCGAGTCGGTTTTCGGCGACTCTGAGAATATGTTTATGTTCTTCTCTGACCGCCAGTTTGCAGGCAAGAGTTATAATCTTCGGCTCAACTTCCGCGACGGATATTACTCGGTCAACACCGCTAATTACGACGCGGCACTATGCGACTGCTACGTCACGTTTGAACTCGCCACCATTTCGCGCAGCTATTATGACCGCCTGCTCTACATATGGCACCGCGACTCGGGTGCGCTCGGCGACATGGGCGATCTCGGGTTTGCCGAGCCGATATGGGGCTACAGCAACGTGTCGACCGGTGCCGGCGTTGTGGCCGCGCGCTCGATAAGGACCTATTCCATAAGTCTCCGTGACTATCTGGAGTCAGTCATGCCGCCGCTATAAAAAAGTATCTGCCCGAGCGATTTTTCCTTAGTTCATTTCATCACTATTCACTAACTTTGCGGCTGGATTTCTAAAAGGTAACTAAAGATGAACAAAGGACTTTTCGCACTGGCGATGGGCACCTTCTCGCTGGGCATAGCCGAGTTTCTCATGATGGGAATACTCAGCGAAATAGCCTCAAACATGGGTGTGACCGTAGCCGAGGCCGGGCACTTCATATCGGCCTATGCGCTGGGCGTGTGTGCCGGAGCAATACTGCTGCTTTTCGCGCGACGTGTGCCGCTCAAGCGGCTTATGGTGGCGCTGAGCGTGATGATAGCGTTCGGCAACCTTTTCGCCGCCTGCGCATGGAACTACGGCTCATTTTTCGCCGCCCGCTTCCTGTCGGGTCTTCCCCACGGATGCTTCTTCGGAGTGGGAGCTATCGTGGCACGTAAAATAGCCGCCGAAGGCAAGCAGGTGAGCGCCGTAGCCTATATGATAGCCGGCATGACGGCAGCCAATCTTGTGGGCGTACCGCTGGGCACGTTTCTCACCAATCATTTCACATGGCGCATAGCGTTTCTGATCGTGGGCGTATGCGGCACCGCCACGGCGCTGGCCATAGCGGCGTGGGTGCCACGGCTGCAACCGATGGAAAACCACGGATTCAAAGCTCAGTTTCATTTCCTGCGCACCCTTCCGCCGTGGCTCATATTCGGCGGAGTGCTGTTCGGTCAGATCGGTATCTACTGCTGGTACAGCTACATCGATCCGCAGCTCACTCAGGTGAGCGGATTCAGTCAGAAAGCATTATCATGGCTCATGGTGCTCGCCGGAGCCGGCATGGTGGCGGGAAACCTGATTGCCGGACGCCTCAGCGACCGCTACAAACCATCGTGGGTAGCGGGATGGGTACAAGCCTCGGCAATCCCCGTGATGATACTCATATATTTCTTCGCGAGCTGCCAGGTGGCCGCTGTAGTGCTTATGATGCTCGGCACGGCAGCGCTGTTCGGCTCGGGCAGTCCGCTGCAGTCGTCGATAGTAGGCTACGCCCGTGGAGGTGAATTTTTGGGAGCGTCGTGCATACAGATAGCCTACAATGCTGGCAATGCCATAGCCGCCTGGATGGGCAGCGCCGTGATAGCCCGCGGCTACAGCGTAAGCGCCCCGTCGATAATCGGCGTTCCCATCGTGGCCATAGGCTGCGTATTGCTCTTCACCCTCTACTACCGCTACGAACGCACCCCGCGGGAGAGTCAGGGCATCCAGTAATAGGGTGGTTTTGCGCGGTGGAGGGCGACCCAGTGGCGGAGGTCGGCGAGAGTGGTGACGCCGTCGGCTATGACGGCTTCGTAGTATTCTACTCCGTGGATGGTCTCGCCGGGCGGCGTGGAAAATTTCAGGCGCAGGATAGTGTCGCGCTGCTGGGATGTCATCACCTCCACGATGCGGTCGGCCATGCGCTCGAAATACCCGTCATATTCCGTGCCGGTCTCGATGTGTATGATGTCAAATTGCCACGTCTCTCCTGATGATGCCTTGTATTTCACATGCCAGGCCATGCAATGCTCGGAGGTGTGAAGTCCGTTGATCGATGTGATTTCGGTAACTCCCTCGATTGCCGACATCGCGGCGGCTATGGCAAACGAAGATTGCTCCGTGATGCCTGAGGAATATACATGCAGGTCGATGTCGCGGTGAGCGGCAAGCAATCCCATGCGCAGCGATCCCACGAGATTGACTCTGCATCCGGCCTTCTCCCACACTTCGGCGATACCTGACTCGGCAAGCACTCTACGCGCTTCCTGCTGACATGCAAGCGCGCGGTCATTGATCTCTTTCTGATTCATCGTTTTTGATTCAATTTTGATAAATCTGCAAAGATAAGCATTTTTCGCGCCCGCGTACCGAAAAAAAATGGCATATAGGTCAATTTGCAGGCTAAAGTCGATGTAACCCACTAGTTTACTGTTTCTTATAGCACTTCAAAGCATTTGAATCCGTTTTGAGTCAGAGTAAATGCCGCTATAGGTCATTTTGC
>JAIDSW010000130.1 GCA_029061025.1 Duncaniella sp. | reverse complement strand
ACAAATGTGAGCATTCCGGGCTCTCCCTCGGGCCATATTTCGCCGCGCTTGAGCTTGTCCACGGCCTGACGGAAGAAAGAACCGTCGGACAGTTTGCCGGGATTCCCCACCAATTCATCAATCACCCACGCGCGGCGGTCGATGAGCGAATCGTAGCCAAACGAGCGGCTTATCACTTCCTGATTCCAAGTGATCGGTTTGTCGCAGGTGAGAATAGTGCTCCGCGTGCCTCTATCCTCCTTCAGCGCCTTATTGAGGGTGAGATATGTCGACGACGGAAATTTCATGGAGTATACCGAGCCGTTCATAGGCAGCAGGCCGGCTGTGATCATAAGCTGGCAATCGATCGAGCGGCCGGGGCCTACCTGAGTGAGCATATCGCGCACGTAGAGAGTGGTCGAGTCGGCCACGAGCGAATTGAGGAATGGCGTGATGGGCTTGCCGTCGATCTCCTTATCGATCAGCCAGCTTTCAAGAGATTCACAGAGAATAATCACCAGATTTTTACGCGGCTGAATGCTGTCGGGAAGTCCCGGCGATGGCATGAGGGCATCATGAGCCGAGAGCCATGCTTCCACAGCCGGAGCCATATTCTCGCTGCTGTTGCGCGAGCGATCCATCAGGCTGTAGGCCACATGTCCGGCAAACGTATAGGTGGGAGAGCCGCAGGTGCTGAAGTAACACGATTCCTTCAGTCGGTCATATTCCTTATAAAAACCGCCGCGGGCAGCAACGCCGCAGCTGAATATCACCGCAAGCAGAGCGATACCCGAAAGATACCTGACCACACGGCGAGGAGCTTTATCGGGCGCAACACGTCCGGCCCATACTATCCCGGCCACGAGTATCACCACAAATCCTATATCGAGTAGATTAAGCGAACTGTAAATGCTTGCCGTGAAATCAGACAGATTACCGGCAAGCGCAAAACTTTCGAGAGGTATATCGGTGAAATACGTGCGGCAATACATGATGTTGGCTACCAGCACGGCATCGGTCAAAACCACCACGGCGATCTGCACCCACATCCTGCGACTGAACAGAAACGGCAACGTAAGCACCATTGCTGCAAGGAGATTGCTCACATAAAGCATCCAGTCACTCATGGCACGGAACGTGGTGAAAGCACACCAGTCGACCACATACCACATGAGCGACAGCCACGTCACGAGCAGCATCACGCCCAGCCGCGAGCGCCAAAGGTCGGCTCCGAAAAGAAAATTCTTAATACGCTTCATCGGACAAAAGATAATTCACTGCGCGAAATTACATCAAAATTGCGACTTTCCGACGAGTTTTCGGCCTGAAATTTGGGTATTTCTCTTATATTTTTATTAATTTTGCATAGTATATGCGGCCACGAAACGGCCTGCATATCTTTTACTGAAAATCTATCATTCTTTCAGCAAGAAAACTTTAAATATTATACCAAAATCATGGCAGAAAAGAAAGAAAAATTGTTTGACCAGTTCCCCCCGGTGTCAACCGCCGAGTGGAAAGCCAAAGTGGAGGCCGACCTCAAGGGCGCTCCGTTTGACAAGAAACTGGTCTGGCGCACCAACGAGGGCTTCAACGTCCAGCCTATGTATCGCTTAGAGGACATTGAAGATCTCAAGACCCTCAACTCGCTTCCCGGCGAATATCCCTACGTGCGCGGTACACGCGACAACAACGACTGGCTTACCCGTCAGGAAATCATCGCCGAGACACCCGCCGAGGCCAACGCCAAGGCTCGCGAAGTGCTCACCAAGGGCATCACCTCGCTCGGCTTCAAGGTCGAAGATCCCTCGGCCGAAACCGTCGCCACCCTGCTCGAAGGTATCGACCTGGCCAAAGTGGAAATCAACTTCAACTCTTGCCAGAAGAAAGCCCTTCCGCTTGCCGAGGCTCTCGTGGCGTATATCAAGGCCGCCGGCGCTGAAAAGACTTTCCGCGGCTCAATCAACTTCAACCCCCTCCGCCGTCCGCTGCGTCACGGCCAGCCCTTCCCCGGCAATATCACCGAGATGGCCTGCAAGCTACTCGACACGGTGAAGGATGTGGAAAATCTCCGCGTGCTCGCCGTTGACTCCGTAATGCTCAGCAATGCCGGCTGCTATATCTATCAGGAACTCGGCTACGCTATGGCATGGGGCAACATGTGGCTCACCCTTCTCACCGAAGCCGGTCGCCCGGTCGACGAAGTGGCCCGCCGCATCAAGTTCAACATGAATATTTCGTCGAACTTCTTCATGGAGCTCGCCAAGTTCCGCGCCGCCCGCATGCTCTGGGCTCAGATCGTGGATCAGTACAAGCCCGAAAGCCTCGACAGCTGCAAGATGATGGCTCACGCCGCCACCTCGCGCTTCAACATGACCGTCTATGACGCTCACGTCAACCTGCTCCGCTCGCAGACCGAGGCTATGTCGGCCGCACTCGCAGGAGTCGACTCTATCACCTCCACTCCCTTCGACGTCACCTACAAGATGCCCGACGACTTCTCGGAGCGCATCGCCCGCAACCAGCAGTTCCTCCTCAAGGAGGAAAGCCACCTCGACAAGGTCGTAGACCCCGCCGGCGGTTCATATTATGTAGAGACCCTCACCGTTTCGCTCGGTCAGGAGGCATGGAAACTCTTCCTCGACGTTGAGGACAAGGGCGGATTCCTCGCCTGCGTCAACGACGGCAGCGTGCAGGCCGCCATACGCGAGACTTCGGAGCGCCGTCACACCGACGTTGCCCGCCGCAAGGAAATCCTTCTCGGTACCAACCAGTATCCCAACATCAACGAGATGGCCGCTGAAAAGATTGTGGAACTCAACGGTGCACTCCCCTGCTCATGCGCCCACAACGGCGAAGAGGAAGCTCCCGCAGCCGGCCTGCCCACCAAGCGCGCCGCAAGCGACTTCGAGGCTCTCCGCCTTGCTACCGAGGCAGCGTCCAACCGCCCCAAGGTGTTCATGCTCACCATCGGCAATCTCGCCATGCGCCTTGCCCGCGCCCAGTTCTCGAGCAACTTCTTCGGTTGCGCCGGCTATGAGATCATCGACAATCTCGGCTTCGAGACCGTGGAAAAGGGTGTCGATGAAGCCCTCGCCAAGGGTGCCGACATCGTGGTGCTCTGCTCCAGCGACGACGAATATGCCGAGCTCGCTCCCGCAGCCTTCAAGTATCTCGACGGCCGCGCCGAGTTTGTGGTAGCCGGTGCTCCTGCATGCATGGACGATCTCAAGGTTCTCGGCATCAACGATTTCATCCACGTGCGCTGCAACGTGCTCGATACTCTCAAGGCATTCAACGAAAAGCTTCTCAAGTAATACCATTCATCCCTTAGAAAGAATATGAAACCCGATTTTAAACATATCGATATAGTCAAAGACGCCTTCGGTGACTTCAAGGCACCCCAGGCCACCGGGGAAGAATGGCTCACCCCCGAGCGCATCCCCGTAAAACCCGTTTACACCAAGGAAGATCTCGAAGGTCTCGAGCATCTCAACTATGTGTCAGGTATTCCTCCTTTCCTTCGTGGCCCGTACAGCGCCATGTATCCCCTGCGTCCCTGGACCATCCGCCAGTATGCCGGATTCTCCACCGCAGCCGAATCCAACGCCTTCTACCGCCGCAACCTCGCGTCGGGTCAGAAAGGTCTTTCGGTGGCCTTCGACCTCGCCACTCACCGTGGATATGATGCCGACCACGAGCGCGTGGTAGGCGACGTGGGTAAGGCCGGTGTGTCGATCTGCTCGCTCGAGGACATGAAAGTGCTCTTTGAAGGTATACCCTTGAACAAGATGTCGGTTTCGATGACCATGAACGGCGCGGTGCTTCCCGTACTCGCCTTCTACATCAACGCCGGTCTCGAACAGGGGGCCAAGCTCGAAGAAATGGCAGGTACGATCCAGAACGACATCCTCAAGGAATTCATGGTGCGCAACACATATATATATCCGCCTGAATTCTCGATGCGAATTATCGCCGACATCTTCGAGTACACCTCGCAGAACATGCCCAAGTTCAACTCCATCTCGATCTCGGGCTACCACATGCAGGAAGCAGGTGCCACCTGCGACATCGAGCTGGCCTATACGCTTGCCGACGGTCTTGAATACCTCCGCGCAGGTATCAACGCCGGTATCGACATCGACGCTTTCGCTCCCCGCCTGTCGTTCTTCTGGGCTATCGGCATGAACTACTTCATGGAGGTGGCCAAGATGCGCGCCGCCCGTCTGCTCTGGGCTAAGATCGTGAAGCAGTTCAACCCCAAGAATCCCAAATCGCTCGCCCTCCGCACACACTCGCAGACTTCGGGATGGTCGCTCACCGAGCAAGATCCCTTCAACAACGTGGGCCGTACCTGTATCGAGGCTATGGGCGCAGCTCTGGGTCACACCCAGTCGCTCCACACCAACGCTCTCGACGAGGCTATCGCCCTCCCCACCGACTTCTCGGCACGTATCGCCCGCAATACCCAGATCTATATTCAGGAAGAGACCATGGTGACCAAGCAGGTTGACCCCTGGGGCGGTTCTTACTACGTGGAGGCTCTCACCGACGAGATCGCCCGCCGCGCATGGGACCACATTCAGGAAATCGAGAAGCTCGGCGGTATGGCCAAGGCTATCGAGACCGGCCTTCCCAAGCTCCGCATCGAGGAGGCCGCTGCCCGCACTCAGGCTCATATCGAC
>JAIDSW010000013.1 GCA_029061025.1 Duncaniella sp. | reverse complement strand
CTACGCCTGCAGGGATATTGAACGTTACGGTCTCTTCCTTGCGCTCCACGCCTTCGCCGTGGCAGTAGCTGCACTGCTCGGATATGATCTTGCCTTCACCGTGACACTGAGGACAGGTGACGGTAGACGACTGCGGGCCGAAGATTGAATTTACCTGACGGCGCACATGTCCCGAACCCTGACAGGTGGGGCAGGTGGTGAATGCCGTGCCGTCCTTGGCTCCCGTGCCGTTGCAGTGGCTGCACTTCACGAGGGTAGGTATCTTGAGTGTCTTGGTCACGCCCTTGGCTATATCCTCAAGGGTGAGCTTCACCCTCACGCGCAGGTCTTTACCCTTACGCTGGCGAGGACGCGAATGGGCGCCGGCGGTCTCGAAGCCACCCATTCCGCGGCCTCCGCCGCCAAACAGGTCGCCGAATATATCGCCGAAATTGGAGAAGATGTCTTCCATTGACATTCCGCCACCGGAATAGTATCCGCCGCCTCCGCCACCGGGGAATCCCTGCGGACCCATGTTGTGGCCAAACTGGTCATATTTCTGGCGTTTCTCCGGATTGGAGAGCACGTCGTAGGCCTCGGCCGCTTCCTTGAATTTTTCCTCGGCTTCCTTGTCGCCGGGATTGCGGTCGGGGTGATATTTCAGCGCGAGCTTGCGGTAGGCGCTTTTAAGTGCTTTCTCATCGGCGTTACGATCCACGCCGAGCACTTCGTAATAATCGCGTTTTTCTGCCATGACTGTACCTTTCTTTTTACTGTCCTACCGCTACCTTTGCGTGGCGAAGCACTTTATCGTTGATTGTATATCCTTTGGTGGGTGTGTCGATTACCTTACCTTTCTGATCTTCGTCGGTCACGGGCACCATTGCGATAGCCTCGTGCATCTCGGGATCGAAGGCGAGGCCTGTCGATTCGATGGGTTTCACGCCGTGGCGCTCGAGATATTTCACGAATTTCTGATAGATAAGTTCCATTCCCTGGCGCAGGGTATCCACGTCGCTGGTGGTGCGGTTGGCTTCGATACCGCGCTCGAAATCATCTACTATCGGGAGCAGATCGGCCATATCTTTTTCTGAAGCGTTGCGGAGTATATCGGATTTCTCCTTCACCGTGCGTTTACGGAAATTATCAAACTCAGCCATGAGGTAGAGATAGTCTTTCTTGGCTTTCTCAACTTCCTCGGTGAGCTTCTGCACAGTCTCGTTCAGTGTATCGATCTGACCGGCCTGCCCGTTGATGATCTCGTTTTCTTCATCTTCGGTGGAGGTAGCTTCGGCCTGAGCCTCCTGTACGTCATCGAATATTTCGGCGTCGGCACCTTCGCGATGGAGGTGCTCGTCGGGCCTGTTGGGTGTATTGTTAGCCATGATTATAGTATTTTTATTGTTATTATTGACTTTTTAAGCAACAAAAAGCAGGCCAAACTCATGGCCTCGATGCTTTTTATTCAATATTACAACAAAAAAATATCCGTTATCGTTCACAGATGTCCCGCAAAGGTTGCGCATCCGGGAAATTGTCTCTCCAATTCATCTGCCAAAATGTCATTTTTGAAGAGTCCGAACACTGCCGAGCCCGAGCCCGACATGGCTGCGTAAACTGCACCGAGTGAATACAGCCCTTCACGGATCGCATGAATTTCAGGATGAAGCGCGCCCACCGTTAGCTCGAAGTCATTTTTAAGCAGGCCTCGCCATTCTTCCACCGGACGCGAGAGAATTTCAGGAATGCTGCGGGCGGCGACTGCCGGAGTGACCGAGGAATAGGCTTCGCGCGTGGGCACTGAGAACGGTGGTTTCACTATGGCCACCGTGTATCCGCTCAGATCGAGCTCGACGGGTGTCATAGTGGTGCCGGTACCAGTGCAGAGCATCGGCCGGTCGTAGACGAAAAATGAGCAGTCGGCTCCTATCTTTCCCGCTATTTCGGCAAGATATTCTTTTTCAAGACCGAGATCGAGCAATTCGTTAAGACCGGTGAGCGTAAAAGCGGCGTCGGCCGATCCTCCGCCCAGGCCGGCTCCGTCAGGGATAATCTTATGAAGGTAGATATCGATCGGCGGGAGGTTCACTTCCGCATCGAGCGCCCTGTAGGCTTTCATCACGAGATTCTTTTCGGGGGGACAGTCAACGGCGTTGCCCGTCACGGTAAGAGTTGCGTCTTCGCCTTTACCGGGCACGAGTTCGAGCACGTCGCTCCATCCTACGGGATACATTACCGTAACTATGTCATGATAACCGTCAGGGCGGCGTCGCTCTATGTCGAGCCCGAGATTGATCTTTGCGTTGGGAAATAATATCATGGTATTATCTTGAAAATTGCTTATAAGATACTGTAGGGATGCTCCACTGAATTTCCGTCGAGCACGCTTACGGCATACTTTTTCCCTTTTCGGGAGGCGGCGGGGAGCTCGAATTCCGGCGCGTAGGTTACGCCGAGCAGATACTCGCTGTCAATGCCCGCATCGCCGCTGCTGTCGGCCACATCTTCAAGCGCGAGCTTTTCAGGGAAGGCATAGACGGCATATCTCACTGTTGCGCCTTTCACATCAGGTTCGGTTTCATCCCATAGGAGTTTGTCGGCCTTGCGGTGAAGACCGGTCACTGCACCATAAGAGTGGGGATATTTCCAGTCGGCGCGCGGCGAAATAGCCTTGCGGGTATACAGGCTGTAGCGCAACGCATTGTCGATGCGGTCGAGAAATTTCGCGCTGTAGAGCATCACGCCGGGTGTCGACATTTCGGCCGTCATCTCCACCTGAAGCAGGTGGTCGTCGAGAAAATCGGAATCAGAATTTTTTTCCATATCGGCCAGAGTTATCGAAGGGAAAGAATGGCGGCCGTGTCGGCCGGCGGCGTAATCCCACCATCGGGCAAGGGGCTGAAAGGGAGCGGTAGCGTGATTGGTGGGCCAATACAGTTGAGGCGATACAAAATCTATAGTTCCTTCGTAAAGCCATCCCACGGGATCGGAGAATATATCTTTCCACTGCCAGTCGGCAGCTTTTACGTCCACAGGTGTAAGTCCCCACTGCTTGGCCGAAGTCGTGCTCGTACCGGCCACCCCGGCGGGTGATATACCGAATCTCACATCAGGGCACTCGTCAAAGATCATAGCACTTACATCTGCGACAAGTTTATGCACGTTTGCCCTGCGCCATTGTCCTATCGGCATTTCCGTGCCTGATTTCAGGTATAGGTCGTAATCGGGAGCCGATGAATTTTCAGGGATACCGTTAGGGTAAAAATAATCGTCAAATATCAGTCCGTCAACATCGTAAAGTCTCACGATATCGCGGCACACGTCTACGATATGGCTTCTCACCTGCTCCATGCCGGGATTTAGCGTAGTGTATTTGTCATATGCGAGAATCCATCCCTTGTCGTGGCACATTCGGTCGAAATCAGTTGTTGCATCTTTAGCCGCCGGAGCCCTGAATGGATTGACCCACGCATAGCATTCCAATCCCCGGGCATGGCACTCCTCCACCATCCATTCGAGAGGATCCCACGACGGTTTGGCGCCTCTTTTACCTGTCAGGAAGCGGCTCCACGGCTCGTGTTTCGACTGATACATCGCATCGGCCATCGACCTGACCTGAAACACCACCGTAGTAAGATTCATATCCTTGCAGCGGTCAAGCAACGCCGACAGCTCGGCCTGCTGCTTCCTGGCCGCATTCATATCTGTACCCTGAAGTGAAGGCCAGTCGATGCCCCACACCGTCGCGACCCATACACCTCGCATCTCGTGCTTAGCACAAAAGCCGCCCGCACAAGAAGCTATCAACAATATGACTGATAAAATAAGTCTAATCATATCACAAAAATAATCAAAAATTCCATACGTCTCTATTTGTTTTTGCTAACTTTGCGCAATAAATACCAATATGATGAAACAACTGCTCATGATAATTTGCTGTGTGACTGCGATTCAACTTGCAGCGCAACAAAATCTGTCGTCGGATAACACCATTTCAGAGTGGACATCCGAGTGGCAAAAACAATATATTGCCGATAGAGAAAATCCCGCGAAGTGGGACTCAATCCACTATAAAGAAGATTTACAGAACGGTGAAGAGGCAAAGCATGCGCCGTTGACAAAGGGCGTATTCCCCGTTCCGAATTACGACCTGTATGCAGGTACTTTTGACGGCATCGTAGCAGCCAACTTCGATATCGAACTCCCTACAGGCCAGCGAATAGCCTGCGTGGTCAGCGGCAATCATAAAACTTCGCTCAACGAATCATTTCTCGGCGACAATGATATAGATTTCTTCTTCATACTCGCCGTGGTAACTGACGTGCCCCGCGATACGGTGACATATGATGATACATTTGTTGACGGCATCTCAAGAAACCACCCCGACGTGATTTCAGAAGGCTACGTAAGAATATCGGAAACCGACAGGGTTGACTTTGTCGCATTCCGGGCCGCCAACAACGATGCCTACGCCATAGTCAATATGCGACTGTTCAATCTCAACTACGGTAATATTATCGTCATAGTACCACAGCAGGACGGCTCACTGAGATCAATGCAAATTAAACCCGACGAAATAATAACATTCACGACTCTGCGTAAATATACTACATCACTATTTACCGAAAACGAACAAATAAATAAATTCATCACCACCCGCCGCGATGAATTTACTCAACCCTCCGAATAGCAACGGACAGTATTCTCCTTTTTATATCAACTCCTTACACCGCCCCTCAATGTAGGGACCGCGCTTTGTACCGTTGCAGGGAGAGCCGCATTGCAATCTTCGATAAAGTCCTGCTCCTCATTGTAGGGACGGTGCTTTGCACCGTTTCCTTGAAGAGCAATAAGGTAATCATGTACAAGGCCATGTCGCTGCGGCGGGGGTCAGTGCCCCCCGCTCCATAATCATAATAGTTAATTGAACCTCCCCGAAACGGTGCAAAGCACCGTCCCTACAGAGTCGTGCGCAGATTGCATGGCGAGGCGGTGGCTCGGGGTTTTGTCTTCGGGTGCGGGTTCTTACGGCGAGGGATGGTGCATGGATTATGAAATTACCTTTTTGCGCGGCCGGGCGCTCCTGTGTAGCGCCCCTACAATCGGGTGATGGGG
>JAIDSW010000129.1 GCA_029061025.1 Duncaniella sp. | reverse complement strand
AAGAAAGGAGACAGATTATATATGTTATTCGCCAACCCTCATTTCCTCTGGCTGTTTCTGCTTTTCATCCCGCTGATAGGATGGTATATATGGAAGCGTCGTAATCTCCACGCTCCCATGGGAGTCTCCACCGTGAAGCCGTTCGCCGGCATAGGACGCCCGTTTAAGGAATATCTTCTCCACTTCACTTATCTGCTCGAACTTGCCGCCTTGGGCTGCATCATCATAATTATCGCCCGCCCTCAGACCCGTGATTCATGGAACACTTCTACCGTGGAAGGAACCGATATAGTGATGGCAATCGATATTTCGACAAGTATGCTCGCCCGCGACTTCAAGCCCGACCGCCTGGAGGCGGCCAAGGATGTGGCTTCAAAATTCGTTGCCGGCCGCGACGGCGATAATATAGGAGTGGTGACATTTGCAGCCGAGAGTTTCACCAACCTGCCCATGACCACTGACCGCTCCGTGATAGTAAATTACATCAGCGACATAAAGATGGGAATGCTTCAGGACGGTACGGCGATCGGCGACGGCCTCGCAACGGCCATCAACCGCATTAAGGACGGTAAAGCCAAGTCAAAGAGCATAATACTTCTTACCGACGGCTCCAACAATACCGGTGTAGTAGCGCCGCAGACCGCGGCCGAAATCGCCCGTCAGCTCGGAATCAAGGTCTATACTATAGGTGTGGGTACCAACGGTACGGCTCCCTACCCGCAGGAAAACATGTTCGGACGAGTGGAATACGTTAATCTCCCGGTTGTAATCGACGAAACTACGCTTAAAAACATCGCGTCGACCACCGGCGGAAAGTATTTCCGCGCCACCGGCAACAATGTGCTTTCCGATATATTCAGCGAGATCGATCAGCTTGAAAAGACCAAGATGGATCTGCGCAACTTCTCGTCGACCGAAGACGACTACCTGCCGTGGGCCATCGCGGCGCTGTCACTCTTCGGAGTAGCAGTGCTCACGCGATATACCATATTGCGCACCATTCCTTGACCCTCTCCCGTTTAACAACGTAAAAATAATACGTCGATAATAATATGATTAGTTTTGCATATCCTCATCTGCTATATCTGCTTCTGCTCATCCCTGTGATGGCCGGCATCTTCGTGTATGCGCGAATGAACCGGAGAAAGCGGCTCAGACGTTACGGTAATCCCGCCACTCTCGAGCACCTCATGCCCGAGGCATCGAAATATATGCCGTGGGTGAAGATGGTGCTTGCCATGGTAATAATGGCTCTGATGGTAGTGATGCTTGCCCGCCCCCGCGCCACGAGTACCGTGGGTGACGATGCCGAGACTGAAACCGTCACCACCCGCGGTATCGAGGTAATGGTGTGCCTCGACGTCTCTAATTCGATGCTTGCGTCGGCTACCGACAAGGAAGAAGGCATAAGCCGCCTCAACCGAGCCAAGCAGATTCTCGAGAAACTCATCGGCAAAATGAGCGACGATAAAGTGGGGCTTATTGTATTTGCCGGCGAGGCTTATTCGCAGCTTCCCATTACGAATGACTATATTTCGGCCCGAATGTTCCTCAACAGCATATCCACCGATATGGTGCCCACGCAGGGTACGGCCATAGGCGCTGCCATCGATATGGCCATGAACTCATTCACTCCCGACGATAAATTTCAGAAAGCCATCATCATAATCACCGACGGTGAAAACTTCGAGGACGATGCTGTGAAGGCTGCCAAGCGCGCCGCCGACTCAGGTATTCAGGTCGACGTCGTGGGAATGGGTACAGGCAAGAAAGTACGTATCCCCCTGGGAGGTGGCAATTATATGGTTAATCCCTCTACAGGCGAGAGTGTATTTACCGGCCTTGATGAGGCAACTGCTCAGGAAATAGCCCGCGCCGGCAACGGTATCTTTGTCAACGGAGCCTCGTCGGCCGCCGTCAACGACATCGACTCCAAGCTCAACGAGCTCAGCAAGACCGAATATGAGCGCAAGACATTCTCGGCTCAGTCAGAGCAATTCCCCGTTCTGGCTTGGATCACACTGCTTCTGATGCTCGTATATCTCACTACGGTGACCCGCAAGATCTCATGGCTCAAGCAGATAACGTTCTTCTCTAAAAAATAAGGAGGAATATTTATGAAAAAAGCAATTATACTGTCACTGACGGCACTCATGGCTGCGGGCGGCATATGCGTCGCTCAGACTGCACCGGCTGATTCGGTACACGTGAATATAAAAACCGACGAGCGCAAGTCGCGCAACTTTACCGTGGAGGGCAACAAGGCTTTCCGCGAAGAAAATTACGCGGCGGCTGAAGTGGCCTACCGCAAGGCTATCGATCAGAATATCAACAATAATGTTGCCAAATTCAATCTCGCAGCAGCTCTATTGCGTCAGCGTTCTACCGCCGATACGGAAGCAGCCGAGGCTTTTTCGCTTCTGAATCAGATAGCGCATTCGGAGCTGAGTGAGGAGTCGCTGGTAGAGAAATCATTTTACAACCTCGGCAACCTCGCCTTCAACAAGCAGCAATATGCCGAGAGCATAGAGCACTACAAGAATGCCCTGCGTCGCAATCCCGACAACGACAAGGCCCGTGAAAACCTGTATCTGGCCCAGAAGATGCTTGAGCAGCAGCAAAATCAGGATCAGAATCAGGATCAGAACAAAGATCAGAATCAGGACCAGCAAGATCAGAACAAGGATCAGCAGCAGGATCAGAATAAAGACCAAAACAAGGATCAGAACAAAGACCAAAATCAGGATAAACAGGATCAAAACAAGGATCAGCAGCAGCAACAGCAACCTCAGGATAAGAAGGAACAGCCTCAGCAGCAGCAACCCGGCCAGATCAGCCCTGAAAATGCTCAGCAGATACTCAAGGCGATGGAGAATGCCGAAAACGCCACCCGCGCCCGCATCGAGAAGCAAAACGCTGAAAAGAGTAAGGCTAACTCGTCACGCCGTCCTGTCACAAACCCCTGGTAATCGATAAGAATATCTTTTGTTATGAAACGTCTATATTCATTACTGTTACTCCTCGCAACCCTAAGCCCGCTGCTTTCGGCGCAGGTGTCGTTTACGGTAAAGCCCCCGGTACACACGGTATATGAGGGTGAGAAATTTGCTGTCACTTACCGGTTGTCAAATGCCGACGGTTCTGACCTTAAAGTAGCGCCCATAGCTGATTGCCAGCTGCTTTATGGGCCGTCGACTTCCACTTCACAGTCATATCAGGTGATCAATGGCCGCACATCATCGTCGCGCACCGTTGAGTACACCTACTATTACCGCGCGACAAAAGCGGGTACGTTTACCATACCAGAGGCTTCGGTGATTGCCGACGGAAAACGTCTCACAACCGCAGCATCGAAGTTTGTGGTACATCCCCGTGCCGATCTCGATAAACCCGCCTCGCAGCGACCGGTTGACATAAATGATGCCGACACTCAGGCAGCAGGCCGACGTGTGGCTGCCGACGATGTATTCGTGCGCATCATTCTGTCGAAGTCGTCGGCATATGAGCAGGAAGCTATCGGGTGTACCATAAAACTGTACACGAAGTATTCGATATCGTCGTTTCTCCCTACACGTCAACCCAGTTTCGACGGTTTTCTCGCTCAGGAAATCGATCTCCAGCCATCGCTCAACGAGACAGAGACTTACAACGGACAGACGTATATGACCGCCGTTCTGAAGAAATGTATCCTGTTCCCCCAGACTGCCGGCAAGCTCACCATCAATTCGGGTAATTATGACATTACGGTGGTGCAATATGACAATGTTAATATGGGAATGTTTCAGGTGCGCCAGCCTCGCGAACACAAAATCAAGGTCAGCTCCAACAGCGCGTCTATCAACATCACCGCTCTCCCCTCACCCCGTCCCGACGGATTTGAGGGAGCCGTGGGACATTTCAACGCTTCATCGCGCATAGTAGGCTCCAACTTCCGCACCGGCGATCCCGCTACGCTCATTTACACCATCACCGGTACCGGCAACATAAAGTATCTCAAGGAACCCGAGATAGATTTCCCGTCGGAATTCGACTTATACACCCCGTCGTCCAACGTGGAGACATCCGTAAGCGGTAACGATGTGTCGGGTACCATGACAATCGAGTATCCGTTCGTGCCTCAGGCAGTAGGTAAATTCAATATCAAGCCCCACACCTTCGTCTATTTCAATCCGGCCGATCGCCAGTATCACACGATAGTTACCGAGGGTTACGACATAAATGTGGCGAAAGGTGACAATGTGGTAAGTTCTTCAGTTGACCGCCAGGATATCGAGGCAAAAAACACCGACATCCGTTTCATCAAGACGGGCGAATCATCAGTATCCCGCGATCACACCCCCGTAATCTACAGCCTCTGGTACTGGCTGGCATACATCGTGCCTGTGATTGCACTTGTAGCTGTAGTGATAATCTATCGCGAGCAGCTACGCCGCAATGCCGATGTTGCCGGACGCCGCAATGCCAAGGCCTCGAAAGTCGCGAAGCGTCGCCTGAAGAAAGCTGAAGAGTATATGAAGCACTCCGATGCCGACAAGTTCTATGAAGAAATGCTTAAAGCTGTATGGGGCTATCTGTCCGACAAGCTTTCCATACCACTGTCGCGTCTGTCGCGCGAGAATATCGCCGCCACGCTTACTGACCGTAAATACACGCCCGAGGTTATCGACTCGTTTATCACCGTGCTCGACGACTGCGAGATGGCACGCTACACCCCGCAATCGGAATCACGCATCGAGGAAGTATATCGTCAGGGCGCTGACGCTATCGACAAGATGGAAAATTTCAAACCTTCAAAATGATCGTTCTCTCATGAAAAAGATACTGTTATTCCTGATGCTTGCAGCTCCGCTGTTTGCCGGCGCTCAATCTCTTTTCGAGCAGGCCGACTCAGCTTACACGGCCGATGATTTCGCCACCGCCGCGCAGCTCTACACAACCATAGCCGAAACCGACGGCACTTCAGCACCCCTGCTTTATAATCTCGGTAACTGCTATTACCGCATGGGGCGAAACGGCATGGCCGTGCTTATGTATGAGCGTGCGCTAAGGCTTGACCCGTCGATGACCGAGGCACGCGAGAATCTCGCTTTTGTCAATTCCCGCCTCACCGACCGCCCCGGCGAACGTGGTACTTTCCTCGGTAATATCCTTGACAGCACTGCCGGGCGCTTCTCGTCAGACTTCTGGGCATGGACGGCAATGGTATTTTTCCTCGTCACGATAGCCGGTATAATCGTCTACATATTCTCGTCGAGCATTCCCCTGCGCAAGACAGGATTTTTCGGTGGCATAGCATCGGTGATAATATGTGGCATCGCGGTATTTTTCTCATTCCGCTGCGCCGCATCGGCCACCGATACCGAGCAGGCCGTGATACTTGCACCGTCGACCATACTCAGCACCGCTCCGCGTGTCCCCGCCGACCGCTCTCTTGAAGCGATGCTGCTTCATGAGGGTACCCGCCTGGAGATACTTGATTCGGTAAGGAATCCCACCGACACGATAGCCCCGTTATGGCTTGATGTTCAGGTCGACAACACCCATCGCGCCTGGATCAACGCGCGCGATGTGGAGCGCATCTGACGGCCAATTATGAAAATATTTCAGTATTCGGAGCATTTTTTTCTAAAATTATTTGCCTAAATGAAAATAAAAGTCTAATTTAGTCACATAAAATTTTTAGAAACTAATTACAAACCCTCTAAATATTGATATCATGACCAAGACTATCACCTTCAACGAGCTTCGCCGTATCAAAGACAGCCTGCCCGATGGCTCTATAACTCTTATCGCCGATAAACTTAACACTACCGTTCAGACCGTGCGCAACTATTTCGGCGGTTCCAACTATGAATTCGGTAAGAACTGCGGAGTTCACATCGAGCCGGGTCCCGACGGCGGTATCGTGGTACTTGACGACACCACTATCTACGATATGGCTCTCGATATTCTTCAGAATCAGAACAAAGACTGACTTTTTTGTTAAATCTTTTTGCATAGACCCGATGCGCAAGCCCTCTCATTCTGCAAGCAATGAGGCTTGCGCATCGTGATATATTACGATTTCACATTATTCAATCCAAACCGCGACGATGACCGACGACCGCCTTATCACCCTTGCGATCCACACCTATGACCGCGCCCAAAATCTTAAATCCATATTGGAGAAAGAAGGAATACCGGTGACGCTTCAGAATGTAAATCTGGAAACTCCGGTTGTGTCATCGGGCGTCAGGGTGAGGATTCATGAAGCCGATCTGCCGCTTGCACTGCGCATAATCGAAAATCTTGATATATTTGCTTGTGACGCTTCGGTGGCAAGCGATAAGGTTTCGCCCACGGTGCTCGTGCCGGTAGATTTTTCCTCGCATTCGGTAATAGCATGTGACTACGCATTTCATATCGCGGCCGCCCACAATGCATCGATACTGATACTTCACACCTATATCGACCCTATGATGTTAGGGGCAAACATGCAGCTGTCTGACGCGCTTACATTCGACTCCACAGCTCAGGAAGATGCCGCGATAGAGCACGAGATCAATGCCGAGACCAAGGTGATGATGGATCGCTTCGTGAGGTCGCTACGCGAAAAAATCAAGCGTGGAGAAATTCCCGCGGTAAAATTCCGCACCGAGGTGCGCGAAGGTGTTCCCGAGGATGTAATCGGCGAAATGGCACGCGAGTGTCACCCTATGCTCATTGTTATGGGTACCCGCGGAGCGGGAAAAAAAGAGCGTGAGCTCGTGGGAAGCGTCACTGCCGAAGTGCTCGACACGTGCCGTTACCCCGTATTTACAGTACCTGAAGTGGTATCGCTCGATAACCTCAACAATATTTCGAGCGTGATGCTCATAAGCAGCCTGGATCAGGAGGATATTCTGGCTCTCGATGCCCTTTACCGCCTTTATCCCATGAGTAATTTTTCGGTCACATTGCTCAGCCTCCCCTCAAAGAAGCATCCTGCCGACAATCATCAGGCCGAAGATTCACTTCTCTCTTACTGCCGCCGTCATTACGAGGGCTATACCTTCCACACTGATGCGGTAAGAGGCGACCGCATAGCCGAGGAATATCAGCGCATCCACCACCTGATTCATCCCAATCTCATCGTGGTGCCTAACCGCAAGAAAAATATTTTCGCCCGACTGTTCAACCCCGGACTTGCCCACAAGCTGCTGTTTCTCAGCGATGTGCCTATGATAGTGATTCCGGTGTGAAAAGAGCTGTCGGTGGGTAAAGGATTTTTTTGTACCTTTGCGTAAATTTTTCTTATCATGTCTATTCTAAAAAATGGTAAGCCGGTAGCTATGTGCAGCGATCATGCCGGCTATGAAATGAAACTCGTAATCGAGGGCTACCTCGCTTCGCAGAATGTTGAGACACGTGACTTCGGTTGCTTCTCCGCCGACAGCTGCGACTATGCCGATTACGCCCACCCTGCAGCCGACGCTGTGGAAGACGGCTCATGCTATCCCGGAATAGCTCTCTGCGGCTCAGGTAACGGTATAGGAATGACCCTCAACAAGCATCAGGGCATACGCGCGGCTCTATGCTGGAACGTAGAGCTCGCCCGCCTCGCCCGTCAGCACAACAATGCCAACGTGCTCGTGCTTCCCGCCCGATTCATTGATACCGTGACGGCAATAAATATCGTCGACGCTTTTCTGGAGACCCCGTTTGAAGGTGGACGCCACGAGCGCCGTATAGAGAAAATGCCCCTCACCGCCTGGGCTGAAAACAAGAAATCATAACCGTGCAGGTGACAGCTCCGTCATCACCCCTGCTTTCTCCGCGCCCGCTGCTGATTGCCGGCCCATGCAGCGCCGAGTCGGAACGTCAGGTTCTGACCACGGCCGAGATTCTGCGCCGCGACACGGCCGTGCAGATATTCCGCGCCGGAGTGTGGAAGCCGCGTACGAAGCCGGGCGGATTTGAAGGCGTGGGTGAACCGGCTCTCGCATGGCTCGATAAAGTAAAGAGCGAGACGGGTATGCCCGTAGCCACGGAAGTGGCCGTGCCGCGTCACGTGGAGGCGACCGCTGACCACGGCATCGACCTGCTGTGGATAGGTGCCCGCACATCGGCCGATCCGTTTGCCATGCAGGAACTTGCCGATGCTATAGGTCGGCTTTGCCCCGATACCCCTGTACTCGTGAAAAATCCCGTGGTGGCCGACATTGAATTATGGATAGGCGCCATCGAGAGGCTTCGCGATGCGGGAGTAAGAAATATCGGCGCGATTCACCGCGGTTTCCGCTCGCTGGGACATGACGTATACCGCAACCATCCGCGGTGGAGTGTCCCCCTTGAGCTGCACAGGCGACTTCCACAGCTGCCTCTGCTATGCGACCCGAGCCATATAGGAGGTCGCCGCGACCTCATCTCTCCCCTCGCCCGCACGGCGATGGATATGGGATTTGACGGTCTTATCATAGAGACACATCCTGACCCTGACTCGGCGCTGAGCGATAAAGACCAGCAGGTGACACCTCAATATCTTGCTGAGATACTCCGCAACCTGCGTCACCGCTCGTCACGCACGGCCACCGATGAACCTCTGAGGCAATTCCGCCTGCAGATTGACCAACTCGACTCCGAGCTGCTTGAAATCCTTGCCCGACGCATGGCCGTATCAAAAGAAATAGGCGATTACAAGCGCCGCCATGGTATCCCGGTGGTTCAGACCGAACGATATGAGAACGTATTGCTGTCGCGCATCGCGTCGGCAGCCGATATGGGCATGTCGGAGGAGTTTATCGAGAAACTTTTTGCTTCAATCCACGAAGAATCAATCCAAAACCAACTGTAATGATCAACCACATCGTAATGTTCAGCCTCAAAGGCACTGAAAGCGAGCGTAAAGATTTCGCATCACGTTTCCGCGAAGCAGTACTGGCACTTCCCGAAAAAATCCCCGGAATAAAACGTGTAGAAGTGTATCTTAACGAAAATCCCTGCGAGAGCTACGATCTGATGATTCACGCCTGTTTTGATGCTCACGAAGATCTCGTGACATATTCCCTGCACCCCGCCCATCTTGAGGCGGTATCGATAATCAAAAATGTAATCGCTTCACGCGCATGTATCGACTATACAACTGACAACGAATAATGAAACGCAATATCAAGCTTTCGCTCCCACATCTGTCGGGAACAGAACAGAAATATATCGATGAAGCGATGCGCGACTGCTGGATCGTGCCCCTCGGTCCGCATGTCGATGAGTTTGAGCATCGCCTTGAAACATACCTCGGCCACAACGATGTCGTGGCTCTGAGTGCCGGCACTGCCGCCATCCACCTCGGGCTGGTGATGCTCGACGTCAAGGCCGGCGACGAAGTCATAGTGCAGGATCTCACCTTCTCGGCAAGTGCCAATCCGGTGCGCTATCAGGGTGCTGTACCGGTATTTGTCGATTCGGAACCCGATACATGGAACCTGTCACCCGAGCTCCTTGAGCGCGCCATTAATGATCGCATCAAGGTGACGGGCCGAAAACCTAAAGCCATCGTCGCGGTACATCTCTACGGTATGCCGGCCAAGATGGACGAGATAAGGAGTATAGCTGAAAAATACGACATTCCGGTGCTTGAAGATGCTGCCGAGGCACTCGGATCGGAATATAAAGGACAGAAATGCGGTACACTGGGCCGCTATGGCGCGCTAAGCTTCAACG
>JAIDSW010000128.1 GCA_029061025.1 Duncaniella sp. | reverse complement strand
CTACATACTCATCGACTGCTCCCCCTCGCTCGGCCTGATCACCGTCAACGCGCTCACGGCCGCCGACTCGGTAATTATACCCGTGCAGGCCGAGTACTTCGCCCTCGAAGGTATCACCAAGTTGCTCAATACTATCCGCATTATAAAATCAAAGCTCAACCGCTCGCTCGAAATCGAAGGCTTCCTGCTGACGATGTATGACGCCCGCCTGCGTCTGGCCAATCAGATTTATGAGGAGCTGAAAGGGCACTTCGGCGCAATGGTATTCGACACGGTTATCCCGCGTAATATCCGCCTGAGTGAAGCTCCCTCCCACGGCTTACCCGCCCTGATCTATGACCCGGTGAGCCGCGGAGCGACATCCCACATAGCCCTCGCCCGCGAAATTATCGCCAAGAATATCTAACCTCTCTTTCTTACGCTTCATAAATATGGCAGCACCCAAACGTCCCGCCTTAGGCCGCGGCCTCGACTCGCTCATCTCCATGGACGACACCCCCGCGCGCGGCACTTCGGCAATCAGCGAAATCCCCATAGACCACATTCATCCCAATCCCGATCAGCCACGCCGCGACTTTGACAACGATTCACTCGCTGACCTGGCACGCTCGGTAGCCGAGGTGGGAATAATCCAGCCCGTGTCGCTCCGCGCCACCGGTCACGACACTTACCAGATCATCGCCGGAGAGCGGCGTTACCGCGCCGCCCGCATGGCCGGACTCTCCACCATCCCCGCCTATATCCGCGAAGCTACCGACACTGAGCTTACCGAGATGGCGCTTATCGAGAATATCCAGCGCGAGGATCTCAACGCCATAGAAATAGCCCTAACCTTCAAGAAGCTTATCGAGCAATACAGCCTTACGCAGGAACGCCTGTCGGAACGCATCGGCAAGAATCGCGCCACGATAGCCAATTTCCTCCGTCTGCTGCGCCTTCCCGCCGAAGTTCAGCTGGGCTTGCGCGACCGCGTCATCGACATGGGCCACGCCCGCGCGCTGCTGTCGCTCGACGATCCTTCACTGCAGCTCAAGATATATGAGCTTGCCGTAAAGGAGGGTCTTTCAGTAAGGAAAGTAGAGGAACTGGTAAAGAAGTATCGCGAGGCTCCCGCCGACAAGCCTGCCGACGAGCCACAGAAGCCGGCCTTCTCCGCCAAGGATTTCGATATACTCCGTGCTCACCTTTCGCAGCGCTTCGGTACGCGCGTGGGCTTCTCGTGTGACCGCGAAGGAAAAGGAAAAATCACATTTCAGTTTAAAAATGAGGCGGAACTTGAGAGATTAATTACTATCTTTGACACTGCAAACTCTTCGCCCGAAGCCTGACAGCTGCGGGAAAAGCGCTAGCAATAAACCTAACCATCATTATTTCACCCACTTAGCCGCATCAACCGACGCAGATAGAAAAAATGTCCAACATATCAGGAAAAGTGATTTCTGTCCTGACAAGTGTGATTTTCATCACGCTTGTATGCCCTTTTAACATTTTTTCTAATTCTCCCGTCAAGCCCGTGCGTCCCGAGCGTCGCACCACCTCGCCTATCGCCGAGTTTCCTGACACGATACCGCTTTCAGTTGAGGCCGGAGCACGCGACGTGGTGGCTCTCGACTCGGTAATACAGCGTGGCGATTCGCTGGCGGTGATTCCCGTAGACTCGCTGGCTATATTGCCAATGGACGGCACCTCGGTGGGCGACGACAAGTTTTCGAGAAGATTTGCCTTTAACCCCGACCCCACTCGCGCCGTGTGGCTGTCAGCCCTCTGTCCCGGCCTCGGCCAGATCTACAACCGCAAATACTGGAAGCTGCCCATTGTGGTGGGAGGCTTCATGGGACTCGGATATGCAACGCAGTGGAACAACATGATGCTGCGTGACTATACCGTGGCTTATGCCGACATCATGGACAATGATCCGTCGACCAACTCCTATATGGATTTCTTCCCTCCCACGGTGAGTGAAAGCAGCCTCGACCGCACTTGGCTGCGCAATATTCTGAAATCCCGCAAGGATTTCTACCGCCGCAACCGTGACCTCTGTATTATATCTATGGTGGGACTTTATCTTGTAGCGATGATCGACGCTTATGTCGATGCTCAGCTCGCCCACTTCGACATATCTCCAAACCTGACCGTTGATCTCGGCCCGGCACTGATTCCCGACACCCGCTCGCGTCTGCCGGGGTTGGGACTGCAATGGGCTCTTAATTTCTGATTCTTCCTCTTCCTTTCACAGTATAGAATAATGAAACATCATCTCATAGCACTCTGCACGTCGATCATGCTCTCAGCCGGAGCTTGGGCGGCGCCGTCAATTCTCGATATCAAGCATTCAATCACCGATGACAATGTGGTGCCTCCCGAAAGTTTCGAGACACGCACCCGCGAGCTCGCCGAAAATTTCTATCTGAAAAACTACGTCGTGCCCGATCAGAGCAACGCCGTGACAAATACCGGCACGGCCGCCGAATATGAGGAGCGACTCAAGCGGCTTCCCACAGCGATAGAGATGCCCTACAATTCTATCGTGGGTAAGTTTATCGACATGTACCTTACCAAGAAGCGCACTCTTGTGGCTGACATGCTGGCTCTCCACAATTACTACGGACGCATCTTCCTCGAAGAACTCGAGAAGCAGGGCATGCCCACCGAGCTCCAGTATCTGCCTGTGATTGAGAGCGCGCTCAACCCCAATGCCGTCTCCAAGGCCGGCGCATCGGGATTGTGGCAGTTCATGCCTACCACCGCCGTAGGACTGGGCATGGAGGTCAACTCGCTTATCGACGAGCGCCGCGACCCGCGCCTGTCGTCGCGCTACGCGGTGCTGTATCTCAAGCAGCTTTATGAGATATATCATGATTGGTCGCTGGCTATTGCGGCCTACAACTGCGGTCCGGGCAACGTCAACAAGGCTCTGCGCCGTGCCGGAGGTGACAATCCTTCGTCGAAAATGGACTTCTGGGAAATATATTCGTTCCTTCCCTCCGAGACACGCGGCTATGTGCCCGCATTCATCGCCGCCAACTATGTGATGAACTATTACCCTGCCCACGGCATCCGCCCCACTATCGTAAAGCGTCAGCTTGTCACCGACACCATCTCGGTAAACAAATATGTGCATTTTAATCAGATAGCGTCGATCCTGAATATCCCTGTGGATGAGATCCGCATGCTCAATCCCCAGTTCCGCAAGGATATAGTGCCCGGCGACTACCGCCCCTATACTCTCACCCTGCCCTATCAGCAGTGCCTCAGTTATCTGCTGAGCGAGCAGCGAATCCTCGACTTTGACTCGGAGCTTTACGCCCGCCGCAGCAATGTGGAACCCGGCGAATCATCGTCGCGCCCGGCTGTGGTCAACGACAACGGCGACGCCAATCTGTCGATGAGCAGCAAGCAGAGCGCCAATGCCGAGAATAATGTGGATGTCAACGTGCCGGCTCCCGAGCTCAGCGTGGTCACTCACACGGTTAAGCGCGGCGAGAGCATCCGCGAGATTGCGCAGCATTACGGCGTAAGCGCCACTGACATAAAGCGATGGAATGATCTCCGCCGCGGAAAGGTCAAGGAAGGCGACACGCTGCGCATCGAAGTGGCACGCAACGTCGACATCAGCAATGCTACCGTGACCCCGTCGCGCGAAGTGGCTCAGGCACCCGCCCCCGCTCCCGTGGAGGAGAAAGCCGGCCCTGCTCCCGCTCCCAAAAAGACCAAACCGGTAGAGAAAGAGAAGCCGGCTGAGAAGGCTAAACCGGCCGCTTCGTCAGCCCGCAGCCACACCGTGCAAAACGGCGAGAACCTCATGCGCATAGCCATGAAATACGGCACTACCGTAGAGGAGATTCAGAAACTCAACGGCATGAAGAATTCCACCTTCATCCGTGCCGGCCAGACTCTCAAGATTCCCGCCGCTTCGTCGAAATCTTCAGGCAAGAAATCTTCCAAGAAAAAGAAAAGATAATCCCACCCCGTCTCTCCATCCATTCACATCCACATCAATTCATTTTTATCCACTCCACTGAGTCAGCATAATGAGAAAATGGCGTATCGAAGACAGCGCTGAGCTGTACAATATCCCCGGATGGGGCCGTAAATATTTCTCGATCAACGATAAGGGCCACGTTATCGTAACCCCGCGCGAGGATTGCGCTCCCGTCGACCTCCGCGAGGTCATGGACGAGCTGCAGGTGCGCGACGTGACGTCGCCCGTGCTGGTGCGTTTCCCCGACATCCTCGACAATCGCATCCGCAAGATTTCGCAATGTTTCTCCAAGGCTTCGCAGCAATACGACTACAAGGGACGCAACTACATCATCTATCCTATCAAGGCTAATCAGATGCGCCCAGTGGTAGAGGAAATCGTGAGTCACGGCGACAAATATGACATAGGTCTCGAAGCCGGTTCCAAGCCCGAGCTGCATGCCGTGCTTGCCACCAACATCAAGGAAAACGCCCTCATAATCTGCAACGGCTATAAGGATCAGAATTATATCGAGCTCGCCCTGCTCGCCCAGAAGATGGGACGCCGCATATTTCTTGTGGTGGAGAAAATCAACGAGCTCAAGATCATAGCCGACATTGCCAAGCGCCTCGGCATAGAGCCCAACATAGGCATCCGCATCAAGCTTGCTTCGTCGGGCTCGGGTAAATGGGAGATGAGTGGCGGCGACCAGTCGAAATTCGGGCTCAATTCAAGCGAACTTCTCGAGGCTGTGGACTATCTCGAAAAATACGGCTTGAAAAACAGTCTGAAACTCATCCATTTCCACATCGGAAGCCAGATCACCAAGATACGCCGCATCAAGAATGCCATACGCGAAGCCACGCAATTTTTCGTGCAGCTCTCCAAGATGGGCTTCGGTATCGACTTCATAGATATAGGCGGCGGTCTGGGCGTGGACTACGACGGCACACGCTCGTCGGCCTCCGAGAGCTCGATGAACTATACCATTCAGGAGTATGCCAACGACGCCGTGTCGGCCATCGTGGACGTGTGCGTGAAAAACGACCTCAAGCAGCCTAATATCATCAACGAGAGCGGCCGATCGCTCACAGCCCATCACTCGGTACTGATACTCGAAGTGCTCGGCACCACCTCGCTCCCCATATGGAAAGACTCCAAGGAAGTGATCGAGGATGACCACGAGTTGTCGCGCGAGCTCTACGACATATGGGACAACCTTAACCCCAACGGAGTGCTCGAATCATGGCACGACGCGCTGATGATACGCGAGGAGGCGCTTGACCGCTTCTCACTCGGAATGCTTGACCTGCGCACTCGCGCCCAGATCGAGGAACTTTTCTGGTCGATAGCCCGCGAGGTGGGCGAAATAGCCATGTCGATGAAGCACGCTCCCGAGGAACTGCGCAAGGTGTCGAAGATGATTCCCGACAAGTATTTCTGCAATTTCTCGCTTTTCCAGTCGCTCCCCGACAGCTGGTCGATAGATCAGGTTTTTCCTATCATCCCGCTCTCGCGTCTCGACGAAAAGCCCACACGCACGTGCACCATTCAGGACATCACCTGCGACAGCGACGGCAAGATAGCCAACTTCATTTCCGTAGCC
>JAIDSW010000127.1 GCA_029061025.1 Duncaniella sp. | reverse complement strand
CAACACGACCGTCGCGGTTACGTCCGCTCTTAATTGCAATACAATCGTCGCCGGTATCGAAGAAACAGTTCTCGATAAGCACGTTTTTACACGATTCAGGGTCGCAGCCGTCACCATTGGGGCCGTCGTTCTGAATATGCACGCCACGCACTGTAAGATTCTCACAGAAAAGAGGATGTATCACCCAGAAGGGCGAGCGGAGCAGGGTCACGTCTTCGATGAGTACATTTTTGCAGCTCACGGGATTGAGCAGCTGCACACGCATGCCGTAGCCGTCGCCCATCTGACGCTCCTCCACGGGAACACCTTTTTCATTCCATTCCATGAGGATGGGGCGACCTATGCGCTGAGAGATAATGTTCTGATCCTCTTCCCAACCGTATTTCTTGGCACCGCACATACGCCACCAGTTGGCATTCTCGGCACCGCCGTCGATAGTACCTTTACCCGTAACGGCAATATTCTCCTGCTCGAAAGCATAGATCATAGGTTGATAATTATAGCAGTCCATACCTTCCCATCGGGTATACACGAGAGGATACTGACTCAGATCGTCGGTAAAGAGAAGCACGGCACCTTCCGAGAGGTGAAGGTTAACATTGCTTTTGAGCGTGATGGGGCCTGTCATCCACACACCGGCGGGAATAATTACTCGTCCGCCACCCTCGGAAGAGCAGCGCTCGATGGTGCTGTTGATAAGTTCGGTGTAAAGATAATCGGCTCGCTTGTTCTGTCGGCCATAGTCAAGGATATTGTAATCCTTGTCGCGGAATTCGGGCGCCTTGATCTGTTTCTCGATGGCCGGGTAAAGAGTCTCCCACGCAGTGGCGGGTTCCTGAGCCGAAACAGTGAGGCACAGCAGACTCATTGCTGCCAGAATCACTTTTTTCATGGTTGAAACGTTAGGGTTAAAATAAATATTGATAAGAATTTCTTCACAAAGGTAGTGAGATTATTTGAAAAATTATTTGTTTTCCCCGAGAAAAAAGGCTAATTTTGCACATCTCTCCGCCTCACGTAGAAGTAACCCTTATTGTAAACAACCTTATATTACCATGAACTATCCTGCATATTTCGTTGCCTTTGACCTTGGAGCCACAAGCGGCCGCACTATTCTTGCCACGCTCCATGAGGACGGCAAAATGGAAACGGAAGAAATAAATCGATTTCCCAACGCGATTATAAATGTCAACGGCATCTCACATTGGAATATTTATTCGCTTTTCGAAAGTATCAAGCAGGGCATGAAGCTCGTTGCCGATAAAGGCATACAACCCGTATCGATGGCTGTGGATACATGGGGCGTAGACATCGCCGCGATAGCAGGTGACGGTCAGATCATAGGCCTTCCGGTCGCTTATCGAGATGCGCGCTTCAACCCCGAAAATACCGACAGCTATTTTGCCAAGGCCATGAGCAGCGAAGATCTGTATGCCCGCACCGGCATCCAGACACTTCACTTCAACACCGTGTTTCAGCTCCACGCCCTTCGCGATACATTTGCCCTTCTTAATGCCGCTCGCATAGGTTTCATACCCGATGTTCTATCCTACCTTCTCTCGGGTAATCTTATTACAGAATACACCATCGCCTCCACCGGCGCTCTTCTCAACCCTCACACCGGAGAATTTGACATGGATGTGCTCGATTCCGTAGGCATAGCCAAGGATAAATTCGGAGAAATAGTAAAGCCCGGTACGGTAATAGGTACTCTGCGACCCGAGTTGCAGAAAGAAACCGGTCTCGGCGTTATACCTGTAATAGCTGTGGGTGGACACGATACGGCTTCGGCTGTAGCCGCTATTCCGGCCGAGGGTCGTGACTGGGCATTCCTCAGCAGCGGCACATGGTCGCTTATGGGTATCGAAAATGACAAGCCCGTGGTGACCGAGGATTCACACCGCCACAACATGACAAATGAAGGCGGTATTGAAAATACCATACGTCTGCTCAAGAATATCACAGGTATGTGGGTACTCGAGGAGTGCCTCAAGCGCTGGAAATCGCAAGGTATCAATTATACCTATCCCCAGCTTGTGGAGATGGCTTCGAAAGCCGAGCCTTTCAAGAGTTTCATTGACCCTGACGATGCATGCTTCGTGGCTCCCGCCGATATGCCCAAGACCATATGCGAGTATTGCGAAAAGACCGGTCAGCCCGTCCCGGCCGACCATAGCGCTATCGTGAGATGTATATTCGAGAGTCTTGCAATGAAGTACCGCTATGTGCTTTCGCTCTTCAAGGAAGTTGCATCCAATCCCATCAACCGACTCAACGTGATAGGAGGCGGATCACGCAACGAACTGCTCAACACGCTCACCGCATCGGCCATAAATCTTCCCGTAGTAGCCGGCCCGGTAGAAGGAACCGCATTCGGCAATATTCTCGTGCAGGCCAAGTCAGCCGGATATGTCAGCAATCTTGA
>JAIDSW010000126.1:4970-5846 GCA_029061025.1 Duncaniella sp. | reverse complement strand
GTATATGTAAACAGGCAGTTTCATTTTTATGGTTGAGTGTTTAATTGTCGTGACTGGAGGTAATCGTTAAGGATTATTACGGCCGACATACGGTCAATCGCCCCTTTGTCTCTGCGATCCATCTTCTTGACTCCGGAGTCGATCATTGCACGGTGGGCAAGAACCGATGTGAAACGCTCGTCGCTGAATATTACCGGGATGTGGGGCAGGGCTTTCCTGATTTGTCCGACGGCAGGATTTATATACCTCATTGATTCGGAGGGCTGTCCCGTCATGGTGCGGGGTAACCCTATGATGATACTGTCGACCTGCTCGCGGGATACGTAGTCGGTAAGAAATTTTACCAGCTCGGCAGCCGGTACCGTAGCTAAGGCGGTAGCGACAATCTGCAGCGTGTCAGTTACTGCCACGCCACACCGTTTCCGTCCGTAATCTATAGCAAGAAGTCGTCCCATTTTCTGCAAAGTTACGAAAATTTACCGAAAACCGAACCATTTCTGTTTTAAAAGAGTTATATTTGCACAACATTTCAACTAACAAAACCAACCGTTATGAAAAAAGAATCAAAAAAATCCACCTCTCTTTGGGTAGCAATAGGTGCTATAATCCTTATAATACTCCTCCTTGTATGGCTCACTTTCGCTGATTTCTTCGGTGACACTGACGTTGCCGCGTTTATAGCTCCCATGCTTTGATATTTCGATTGATATAACTGCAAATCCGGATGAAATCTCGTGCCATCTATGGCTAAAGATTTCATTCCGGATATTTTTTTGCATAAAAAAGTTGCGCAAATTGTTAATAATGAGAATTTTTTATTAACTTTGCACCCGAAAACGCAATCTCTGTCGGGACGTGCAGCCCGGCATATTGCAT
>JAIDSW010000126.1:0-4960 GCA_029061025.1 Duncaniella sp. | reverse complement strand
TTGCATAAAATGTTAACATTTAAATATTTATCGAAATGGATTTAATTAAGATTGCTGAAGAAGCATTTGCAACCGGCAAGCGTTTTGAGGACTTTGCTCCCGGCGATACCATCACAGTGGCTTATCGCATCAAGGAGGGTAACAAAGAGCGTATCCAGCAGTACCGTGGTGTTGTAATCCGCATCTCAGGTGAAGGCAGCAAAAAGCGTTTCACTGTGCGCAAGATCAGCGACAATGTAGGTGTAGAGCGTATCTTCCCCATCGAGTCGCCTTTCATCGATTCAATCACCGTCAACAAGCTTGGTAAGGTGCGCCGCGCAAAACTTTACTACCTGCGCAAGCTCACCGGCAAGAAAGCCCGCATCAAAGAGCGCAAGCCTAAAAAGACCAATAAGTAATTCGATAAAAAAAGTTCGGTCGCCGCATTTCTCGTTGAAGAGACAGCGGCGACTTTTTTGTTTGTAGAAATGAACTTTTTTTCATGAGCGACGGTCTAAATAATTATAAACTGTTTACTTATGATAAAAAAGTTCTTCTTCACAGCCATTATTACGAGTGCGGTATGTGCGGCCAATGCCGCAACCATATCCCCTGAACAGGCACTGCAGCGCCTCGATCTGTCAGGTATGAGAAAATCAGTAGGAATCGGATCGACTCCTCGTTATGCACGGACACTGCATAACCTGTATATATTTGACACTGAAAAAGGATTTCTGATCTTACCTGATGATGACCGTGCTCCGGCTCTTCTCGGGTATGCCGATTCAGACTCTTTTTCCACTGTCGGAAATCCCGCTTTCAATGCTTGGCTCGAATTTTACAACGAAGAGCTTGATTATATCAAGTCGTTACCCGAGGATAATCGCGTTCCTGCCGCACGACCTTACCGTGAAGAAATATCACCACTAATCACTACGGAGTGGAATCAGGAATGGCCTTATAATATTGACTGTCCTAAGGTGGACGGACACGAGACCGTGACCGGGTGTGTGGCCACCGCAATGGCGCAAGGAATGAAATATTACAATTATCCCGAGCGAGGCAAAGGGGAGCATTCCTACTGGTGGAGCAAGGGTAAGGAAACGCTTACGTTCAATTACGACAATCATCCCTTTAAATGGGATCTTATGGCCGATAAATATGACCGTGAGACTCCATATGATCAGCGCCAGGCTGTAGCGGAACTCATGTATGCTTGCGGAGTGAGTGTCAATATGTATTACGAACCCGGCGGAAGCGGAGCCGCGACAATCACTATGGGAGTGCAACTGATAGATATTTTCGGATACTCGTCGTCAATGTATCTTCCGGGACGTGTGTATTACGGACTCGATGAATGGGAGGAAATGATTTACGCCGATCTTGCCAAAGGTCAGCCGGTGCTTTATAGCGGTGCCGGCACCGCAGGTGGGCACCAGTTTATATGTGACGGATACCGTGGCGACGGTTATTTTCATTTCAACTGGGGCTGGGGTGGCCTCAGTAACGGATATTTTCTGCTTACCGCACTGAATCCCGACGATCTCGGGGTGGGAGGCGGTGCAGGTGGCTTCAATTCGAGCCAAAGCGCATTGCTCAATTTCCGTCCGACCAAAGCGGGTGACGAAAAAGTATATATCGTCACCAACAGCAATGCTTTCAAAAGCTATGTCAGCGAAGTGAAGGAGGGAGAGCCGTTTAAGTGTACCGGCTCATACTTCAATTACAGCCTATACAGTTTGCCTGACGGCACTCGTCTTGGTATGAAATTTACACAGAAGGATGGGGGAGAAGTCGTCTATGCCGAGGGGCCTGAGATGGACGGTTTCGGGCCCGAATATGGACGTGAAGATCTTGAAGTTAAATTTCCTCACTTGCCTGACGGCATCTATATAATTACTCCCGCTTTGCACGCCGATGGAAAATGGGTGGAAGTAAGAACACCCGTCGGTCTTCCGGGACAGATTACCGCCACGGTAAAATCAGGCGTCGCAACACTTACCGGCCAGTCTGCTGCCGAAGTGGAAGTAGTGGATATATCGTATCCTGAAACAATATATGACGATCATAGTTTTCCGTTGCAGTTCAACATAAAGAATACCGGCGCTCTTGAATTCTATAGTGATGTTACGCCATATCTCACTGATAATGAAGGGAAAGATATAGCAAAATCGGTTTTCAGGCCGGTGGATGTATTGCCCGGTGAGACATTGGAAGTAAATGATTATATTGCAGCTTTTAAGGCAACCGATGGAGAGAAAATCATTGATGGTGAATATATGCTTGTATTCAAGGACAGAACAGGACGAGTTATAAGCAAAGCCGTGGAGCTTACCATATCACCTGCGCCTGACAAAGAAATGATAACCTATACTGATTTCCATATGGTCACTCGCGATCCGGTAACCGATCCATCAGAGGTAGTTTTTGCCGTCACGGTCAACTGTGTGGAAGGTTACTATTACGGAGCACCTCACATAGATATATTCCATGGCTGGGGAGGTGATGATATATACTCAAAAGGTGCAGATTCAGTGTATCTTACATCGGGGGAAAGTAAGGAAATTGAATTTCATGCCGATCTGAGTCGCCTTGCCGACGGCGAGTATATGTGTACGGCTTATGATGCCGGAAAAAATATCACCGGTGTCATTCGTTTCAAAATTG
The DNA here is from genome assembly GCA_029061025.1 of Duncaniella sp. GTDB lineage: Bacteria > Bacteroidota > Bacteroidia > Bacteroidales > Muribaculaceae > Duncaniella. Next base: position 2,314 of record JAIDSW010000126.1, on the reverse strand, counting down.
AGCGACCAGCATCAGATATTGTAGAGATCACCGTAACCGATACGGATGATACAGTAATATATAATCTTTCAGGTATAAGACAGAAGCACCCGATTACCCCGGGTATTTATGTCACAGGTGGAAAGAAAATCATAATCAGATGATACGCGCTATCTGGTACCCGGCATAAATCAGCAATAATCCGGAAACAAAACTTGAGATTGAGTAGAGCAGGAATTGAGCGGTCAGTTCCTGCTCTAAAAGTTGAAAATTTTCATTAATGAAGGTGGAGAATGTAGTGAAGCCTCCGCAGAATCCTATCGTAAGAAATAATTTCAATCCGTCGGTCAGATGGAAACCTTTTTCGATAAATCCATAAATTAACCCGAGTATAAAGCAACCCAATACATTCACGATGAATGTTCCCCAAGGAAATGACCCGGGAAAAAGAGTCTGCATAATTCTGCTGATTATGTAACGTGTCATTCCGCCGAATCCGCTTCCGGCAGCGACCCATAAAATATTTGAAAAAGAGATGTTCATATCAGTCGCAAATTTACAAATATTACGCGAGATAATCGCTTAGCTTATGGATTTCTCTCCAAATTATGACCGTTAGGAGATGGTAACAGGTAATACAATTTATGAAGATTGATAATGTTTCATAATTACTATTATGTAAAATAGTCGGCAAGGAGAAATGAATAAGGCTCATTTGGAACGATATTCTATTTCGCATCCAACCCCTCCTGAATCATCTGTTTTACCTAATCATCTTTCCATCTTTCCATCTTTCCTTCTAATCATAATTCTTACCTAACCTTATTTTTCATCTCACCATAATTCCATTCTAATCATATTTTCTATCTGTTCATAATTCCAATCTAATCATAATTCTTAACTATTCATATTTTCCATCTATCCTTAATTTCCCTGAATCTTTTCTATTTAATTAATCCGAATAATTCTCTTACTCTTTCATCAATATCTATTTCATCCATATTCATCGCAAGCTAATTTGCAACTCATCTCAATCACACCTAATCTCGCCTATCGAATTTCATTTCCAAGTAATCAATACTTACCAATGACAGTCGCTAATAATTTTTAGCTCACTTGGTAGTATCCTGGCAGAGCTATTAAAGCATAATGGATGAAGAGTATCCATATAATTAACCATTGAATTTCAACTCGTTAGAAGCTAAAGCAGAAAGACTATAAGATATGAAAGTGTATAATCGGAATGACTTATATATGAATAATTGAGCCAAATATAGCGAAATAAATCTTAAATCCTCCGAAACCGAACTTTCATGTAAAAGCTCTGATTTATTGTGAATTACAAGCTATTAAGTGTTTTTTATTGGAACAGCACTGTCCCCTCGGTGTTTGCCCCTATAAAATTGAGATTCAATTAATTAAGTAAAGACGCTGTGCGGCGATGTGGTGTTGAGCGGCTTTAACTACATTACCGCTTTGCGGCTTTTGTTCTCAACCGCGGCCTATAAAAAATATTGAACAACATTTCACTTCCAATCCTTATATATTGTATAAACAAGAACAAAAAATGAAACAGAAAACCATTTATTCCGTATTTAAGGACGTCGTAGCTCGTCAGCCCGACTCGATCGCAATTATCGAAGAAGATCGCACCCTCTCTTTCAGTCAGCTTGATGAGTTGACTGATGCCATAGCAGCAAAATTTTATGATAAGCAGCCTAAGGCTGTTGGAATTGTGATGTATCACGGAGCGGAACAGATTGCTGCCATGCTGGCAGTGCTCAAGTCAGGCGCTTATTACGTGCCGGCCGAGCCGTCGCTTCCTAAAGAGCGAATAGATTATATGATGAAATCAGCCGATGTGGAATTAATCATTACCGATAATTTATGCAAGCACCTCTCTCCTACTGATAAAGTATTGAATGATAGAAGTGAACCATCATCACTCGCATATGTATTGTACACATCGGGGACATCGGGACGACCGAAAGGTGTCAGTGTCGAGAATCATTCGGTCGTAAATTATGCCGAAGCGTTTGAAGCAGAATTTCATGTATGTAAAGGTGATGTTATGCTTCAGCTATCGGTATGTTCATTTGATATATTTGTAGAAGAGGTTTATACAACACTTCTCAATGGAGCTGCACTCTGTATCCCCTCGCAATCCGTGCATAACGGTGCGCTTAAAGGACTACTTGATTTCGCCGAACGTCATGGAGTTACCATTATCGACGGTTTTCCCTATCTTATTGCCGAGATTAATAAACTCGGTTATGTGCCTGAATCGGTGAGACTTATCATTAGCGGAGGCGATGTGATAAGGGCGAGCTATATA
>JAIDSW010000125.1 GCA_029061025.1 Duncaniella sp. | reverse complement strand
GTTGAAACCGATGCCCGAACCGAAGTCCTTGAGCTGACGCGAACCGATGTTGGACGTCATTATCAGAATCGTGTTCTTGAAGTCGATGGTGCGACCGAGCGAGTCGGTCAGTCGGCCTTCATCCATGATCTGAAGCAGGAGGTTGAAGGTATCGGGGTGAGCTTTCTCGATCTCGTCGAGAAGCACTATCGAATAGGGACGGCGACGCACTTTCTCGGTGAGCTGTCCGCCCTCCTCATAACCTACGTATCCCGGAGGCGCTCCCACGAGTCGCGACACTGCAAATTTCTCCATATACTCGCTCATGTCGATGCGAATAAGCGACTCGGGCGAATCGAAGAGATATTCTGCCAGTTTCTTGGCAAGATGAGTCTTACCCACGCCCGTTGGACCGAGGAAAAGGAATGTACCGATGGGCTTGTTGGGATCTTTCAATCCGATACGGTTGCGGCGGATAGCCTTGGCGAGCTTGTCGATAGCCTCGTCCTGACCTATGATCTGCTTAGAGAGCGTCGGTGCAATCTCCTTCAGGCGGTGGCCCTCATCCTGAGCTATGCGCTGCACGGGCACGCCGGTCATCATAGCCACAACTTCGGCCACGCGATCCTCGTCGACAGTCTCGCGCGTAGCGTCGAGCTTCTTCTCCCAGGCAGTGCGCTCGGTCTCGAGCTGCTTCTTGAGTTCCTGCTCGCGGTTACGATACTCGGCAGCCTTCTCGAAATCCTGCTCGCGGGCAGCAGTGAGCTTGAGCGAGTTGGTCTCCTCCACCTGAGCCTCAAGCGACAGGATGGTTTCGGGCACGGTGATATTGGTGATATGCACGCGCGATCCGGCCTCGTCGAGAGCGTCGATAGCCTTGTCGGGGAAATTTCGGTCGCTCACATAGCGGTCGGTCAGCGCCACGCATGCGTCAAGAGCCTCGGGAGTATAGGTTACATTGTGGTGAGCCTCATATTTATCCTTAATATTGTCGAGGATAATGCGAGTCTCGGCCGCCGTGGTGGGGTTGACCATCACTTTCTGGAAACGGCGCTCGAGGGCTCCGTCGTTTTCGATATTCTTGCGGTATTCATCGAGCGTGGTGGCACCGATGCACTGTATCTCGCCGCGCGCGAGGGCGGGCTTGAGCAGATTGGCGGCATCCATCGAGCCGGCTGAGTTACCGGCGCCCACTATGGTGTGGAGCTCGTCGATAAAGAGGATTATATCATGATTGCGCGAGAGTTCGTCGAGGATACCTTTGATGCGCTCCTCAAACTGTCCGCGATACTTCGTGCCGGCCACGAGCGAAGCCATGTCGAGCGAAATCACGCGCTTATTGAACAGCACGCGGGCTACCTGGCGATGAATGATGCGGAGTGCAAGACCCTCTACGATAGCCGATTTACCCACACCGGGCTCACCGATGAGCACGGGATTATTTTTCTTGCGGCGGCTGAGAATCTGAGCAAGGCGCTCGATCTCAACCTCACGACCCACCACGGGGTCAAGACGGTTTTCCTCGGCGGCACGTGTCATATCGTTGCCAAACCGGTCGAGAAGCGGAGTGTCGCTGCCTTTATGCCCCGAAGGTGTCGAAGTGCGGCTCTCGGGAGCTTTGCGCGATGCCGAGCCTGCACCATCTCCGTTGCCGGGAGCGGGTGCGTCATCATCTTCATCTTCTGAATATTCCGGGCCGGCAACGGGATTCGAGTTCTCGCCTATCATGCGCGCGGCAATGCGACCTACCGAAGCGGTGTCGATACCGTAGGCAGCAAGAAGTGTGGAATATTCATCGGCAGTAGCCGAGCCCTGCACCAGAGCGAGGAGCAGGTGAAGCGAATCGACCTTCGAGCTGTGGAGCCCGCGGGCGGTAAATGAAGCAATCGAAAGCAGTCGGTTGACGCGGTCGCTTACAGCCATCGTGCCCGGTATCACGGCAGGATTTGTTTCGCGGGTGGCATTGTCCTCACATAGAGCTGCCACATCGTTGCGCAGACGGCCGAGCTGCTCTGACGCCTCCATGCCGGGGATTTCCGGAAGAAGCTGAGTGATAGCCTCCAGAGCCGGATCGCCGGGGTCGCCGTCGAGCAGAGCGAGCAGCAGGTGTCCGTCGTGAAGCACCGGCGACTTCATCTCGAAAGCTGCCCGGCGGCCACGTTCAAGTATGTTCTTGAAATTTGGTGTGAAAGGAATCTTCATATATATTTACTGTGTGTAATTATTTACTAAAATTGTAATGAAAGAAGGTGCAAAAACTGTGCCAAAACGGTCGCAATACCTTCCGCAGCCACAATATTTAACTATTTACATTAATCTTAACTCTTTTTCTCCCTGAATTGTTTCCCGCCTCCATCTATAATAACGCACCCCGCCCCGCATTATTGCGCAATCGGAATCACTCTGACTGCTCTGACCGCTCTGACCGCTCTGACCGCTCTGACCTGTCTGACCTGTCTGACCTGTCTGACTCGTCCGACGTGTCTGAATTGTCTGAATTGTCTGAATTGTCCCGCCCGTTCGGGCGATGACAATTACGCGGCCTGTCAAAAATAAAATCCACCAATTTGGCGGAATTTCGCGAATTTTTCGTATCTTTGTATGATATTTTGCGGCACGGCTCCGGGTGCTCCGGATGTGTTGCCGTCGAGCCGCCGAGGCGGCTGATATACAGTGTAAATTTTATAAGGAATATATCAAGAAACAATCATGATTGAAGACGATCGTATTATAAAGATCAACATCGAGAATGAGATGAAGAGCGCCTACATCGACTATTCAATGTCGGTGATCGTGTCGCGTGCCCTCCCCGATGTGCGCGACGGTCTCAAGCCCGTCCACCGCAGGGTGCTCTTCGGTATGAACGAGATGGGCAACACCTCTGACAAGCCGCACAAGAAGTCGGCCAACTGCGTGGGCGACGTGATGGGTAAATATCACCCCCACGGCGACTCGTCGATCTACGGCACAGTGGTGCGCCTGGCTCAGCCCTGGGCGCTGCGTTACACGCTCGTAGACGGTCACGGCAACTTCGGCTCGGTCGACGGCGACGGTGCGGCAGCAATGCGTTACACCGAGGTGCGCCTCCAGCGTCTCGGCGAGGAAATGCTTGCCGACATCGATTCCGATACGGTTGATTTCCAGCCCAACTATGACAACTCGCGCCGCGAGCCGGTTGTGCTCCCCTCGCGCTTCCCCAACCTGCTGGTCAACGGTGCGTCGGGTATCGCCGTGGGTATGGCCACCAATATGCCGCCCCACAACCTCACCGAGGCCATCAACGCATCGGTTGCGCTCCTTGAAGATCCCTCGCTCGAAATTCCCGAGCTGATGAAATATATCACCGCGCCCGACTTCCCCACCGGAGGTACCATCTACGGCTATCAGGGCGTTAAAGATGCCTACGAGACAGGTCGCGGCCGTATAGTGATACGCGCCAAAGCCGACATCGAAGTGGAGGACAATCACGAGAATATCATCGTGACCGAGATTCCTTACAATGTCAACAAGGCCGAACTGATCGCATATATCGCTGACCTCGTCAACGACAAGCGCCTCGACGGAATCGCCGACATCAACGACGAGAGCGACTACACCGGCATGCGCATCGTGATCAAGCTCAAGAGCGACGCCAACGCCAATGTGGTCCTCAACAAGCTCTACAAGATGACCCAGATGCAGGCTTCTTTCTCGGTGAACAATGTGGCGCTCGTCAACGGTCGCCCCAAGACACTGAATCTCAAGGAGCTCCTGCAATCGTTTATCGACCATCGCCACGAGGTGGTGATACGTCGCACCCGCTTCGAGCTCGGCAAGGCCCGCGAGCGCGCCCATATACTCGAAGGCCTCATCATCGCCTCCCAAAATATCGACGAGGTGATACGCATAATCCGCGCCGCTGCCGATACCGAGACCGCACGCGAAAACCTCAAGAACCGCTTCGAGCTCACCGATCAGCAGACCGCCGCCATCGTCGAGATGCGTCTGCGACAGCTCACCGGACTCGAACAGGCCAAGCTCCAGGAGCAGTATAACGAAATCATGGAACAGATCCGCCGCCTCGAATTGATATTGAGCGACGAGTCAGTGTGCCGCGCCGTGATACGCGACGAGCTTCTCGAGGTGCGCGACAAGTATGGCGACGACCGCCGCACTGAAATCGACTACACCGCAGGCGATTTCAACGCCGAGGATTTCTATGCCGACGACGACATGATCATCACCATCTCCCACCTTGGCTATATCAAGCGCACTCCGCTGAGCGAATTCCGCGCTCAGAACCGCGGTGGCGTGGGCGTGCGTGGCGGAGTGACCCGCGACGAGGACTTCATCGAGCATATCTATCCCGCCTCGATGCACAACTACATGCTCTTCTTCACCCGCAAGGGTCGCTGCTTCTGGCTCAAGGTGTATGAGATACCTGAAGGCTCGCGCACATCCAAGGGTCGTGCCATCCAGAATCTTCTCAACATCGAGGCCGACGACTGCGTCAAGGCATTTATCCGCGTGAAGAGCCTCAACGACAGCGAATTTGTCAACTCCCACAATCTCGTATTCTATACCCGCCGCGGTCTTATCAAAAAGACCGTGCTTGAAGCCTACTCGCGTCCGCGCGCCAAGGGCGTCAACGCTATCGTAATCCGCGAGGGCGACGAACTGCTGGGCGTGGAGCTCACCGACGGCAACTCGCAGATCGTGATGGCCAACCGCAACGGCCGCGCAATACGCTTCGACGAATCGAAGGTGCGCGAGATGGGTCGCGGAGCCGCCGGCGTGCGCGCCATGCGTCTCGATGAGGACGGTCAGGACGAAATAGTAGGCATGATATGTATCGAGCCCGACAGCAACAACACCGTAATGGTGCTCAGCGCCAACGGCTACGGCAAGCGCAGCCTTGTGGATGATTACCGCGTCACCAACCGCGGCGGCAAGGGCGTCAAGACCATGAATATCACCGCCAAGACCGGCAACCTCGTGGCTATCAAGAGCGTCAACGATGAAAATGACCTCGTGATCATCAACAAGAGCGGTATCACCATCCGCATCCGTGTGGCCGACATCCGCGTGATGGGCCGCTATACTCAGGGCGTCCGCATCATCAATCTCGAGAAACGCTCCGACACCATCGCATCGGTTTGCTGCGTCGACAGCGACCCCGAGGAAGTGGTTGAGGAAATCGAGCAGAATCCCGAGGAACTCGAAGCTCTGCCCATCGAGGAGGAAGTTGACGAAGATGTGGTGACCGACGATGACGAAGTGCCCACCGATTCCAATGCCACCCTCGACGAAGAGCGCGAGGAACCCGGCGAATGATCACCGAAAATGTAAGAATCTTTATAATTAATACCATCTGATATGAAAAAAATTGCAATCTTAGCACTTGCCGCCGTAGCCGGCTTCTCGGCATCGGCCCAGGTCAATGTCGGTAAGGAAGTCGAAAAGGCTTTCAAGTCAGCCAAAACCTATGCTGATTTTCAGGCTGCCGAGCAGGCAGTGGCACCCGTGGTTGAAGGCGTAGAGATCGAAGGCTCCGATGTATATTTCTTCCCCGGCAAGACCGCTTATAAGATGTACGACGACCTCTATGGCCGCAAGGCTTTCGGTGAGGATGTCAACCTCGAGGATATGGGTAAAGCCCTCCTGAGCGGTTATGAATATTATATGAAGGCTCTTGCTGTCGACACCATCGTTGACGCAAAGGGTAAGCTCAAGACTCCCCACTCCAAGGATATCGTCAACGCAATAGGCGGTCACTTCAATGACTACGACAACACCGGCTCTATATTCTGGAGCAATCAGGACTGGCCCAACGCTTACAAGGCATGGACCTACTATCTTGAAACAGCCGGCAATCCCCGTCTTGGCAAGGCAGCTCCCGCAGCCATACCCGACACCATCGCAGCCCAGCTCAACTACTGGCGCGGTATCGCCGCATGGCAGGCCAAGATGCTCCCCGAGTCAGCTTCGGCTTTCGATGCCCTCGTCGCTATTGGCTTCGATGATCCTCAGGCTTATGATTACGCCTACTCTGTAGCCTACGAGCTCAAGGACACAACCCGCATGTATGACTACTCCAAGGCCGGTTTCGATCGCTTCGGCTCGAAGAATCCCCTCTTCCTCCAGCGCATGATCAACTATTTCATCCAAACCAACCAGTATGATACTGCGCTCAACATGCTCAACAATGCCATCGCTGCCGAACCCGACAACGCTGCTTACTACTACTCACTCGGCGTGCTTTACGAGAACAGCGAGAATTTTGAAAAGGCCGTAGAGCAGTACAAGAAGGCTTCGGAACTCGCTCCCGAAGATGCCACCTACATGTTCCGCTACGGCAACGGCCTTGCCCGCATTTACGACCGCGACTCTTCAAAGGGCGACTCGATGTCGACCGCTGAGTACAACAAGTACTTCAACGAGACTCTCCGTCCCGAGCTGCAGAATATCGCTTCAATTCTCGAAAAAGCCTATGAGCTTGACAATGAGAATATGATGGACGCTCTCCGCGTGCTCCGCACCGTTTACTACAACCTCAACGACGGCGACAACCTCAAGCGCATCGAGAACCTCATGAAATATTAATCCCCATCCCCTTTACATATCGAAGCCCGGCTCACCGCGAGCCGGGCTTCGTTGTTTTATCGTAAATTTGAATCTTCAATGCCTGTATGGAGCGGGGGTCGCTGACCCCCGCCGCAGCTCGCGTTCGCCACAGTTGAGGCAATCCATAATATATCAACATATATGTGATTTATCAACATAATGGCCTGTAGGGGCGCTCCTCAGGAGCGACCGGCCGAGCAAAATGGTAATAAATGGTAATATCGTAAAAGCCTTCCGAATCAAAATGAGGACTGGAAGCCCGATGCCCTCAATAACGAAATGAATGGCTTACATATTCGCACGAGCGGGAGCTTTCTTATTGACCGCAATCCACCCCGGAGGGGCAGGTATCCTTATAAACCCGGGTGCTTGCCACCCGGGGCAATGCAAACAAGCTATATCCAACCTCGGAGAGGTTGAACATCACGACGGGGTGTTGTCCAGCCTCTCCAGGGCTGATATTGGATGGTCGCTGTTACCACGGGTGGCAAGCACCCGCGGCTAATAAGATGTCGACCCCTCCGGGGTGAAATTTGCATCCCGGACGATTCACATCCTGCATG
>JAIDSW010000124.1 GCA_029061025.1 Duncaniella sp. | reverse complement strand
CAGTAGGTATGGAGCGGTGGTCGCCGACCACCGCCGCAGCGTCAAGAAGGTATTTTTCCGCAATTCGATTCATGTATTCGACTGCGGCGGGGGTCAGCGACCCCCGCTCCATATTCACGCCACTTCGGGACATGGCAATCCGGATTTAACACTTTTTTACTCCCATCGGCAGGGTTGCGGCACAGGGGCGGGGGTATCTTTGCAATACAGATTTGAATATTAAGTAAGTTTCACCTCTCATCAATCCTTGATATCATGACTTCCGCTTTTACCATTTCTCCCCGCGTGATCCACACCATCAGCTCACTCCCGGCAGAAGATCGCGACGTTATCACTACCGCGCTTGCCCGCGAACTGATATTGGGCGTGGATGTTACCACTTCCTTGTCGCCCATTCAGGCGATACTTTACGCAATCGTGAGGCAATACGTGCGTCAGGATTCTCTTCAGTGACCTGCGCGGCGGTATATGTAGCGCGCCAGGCCGTAGATGTATCGGCGGAAGCCGGGGCGGTAACACAGCAGTCGGTCCATCCATCCCATGTGAGGCTGGAGATAGCGTACGGCCATGCCCACGTAGATCATCGCAAAGAGTGTGCCCGTGCCTACTACATTAAACAGCCACGCTCCGAAATATACATATCCCAGCGCCACGGCTATGACCACAAGCGTGACGTCGACATATATCTTCACGCGGGCAAACGGCATGCCGCTCACCCTGCTTATCGCCACGGGCAGTCCTTCGCCCGGCATGGTGACTGATCCGCAACGCAGCTCCATGGCTATGCCGGCGGCAAGCACGGTGCAACCGCCCGCCTGCGCGAGCATCTGCCACGGAAGAGTCTCGGGGACAAACGCGGCAGTGAGACTCATGTTGATGTCGAGCAGAAAGCCGAACACAAATCCTATCACGAGCTGAAACAGCTGCACGGCCTGAAACTTACGCCGCAACAGCAATATCTGCAGCGCCACAAGCACGCCGTTCATCACATAAGTATATTCACCTATGGTCCACGCGGGCGCCTCGCCGGCTGCACCTGCGAGCGTCATCACAAACGGAATGGTGGAAATTACGCTGCTGCCCAGAGCCGAGCGCACGCATAGTGCTACTCCGAGCGTCATTACAAAAAGTGAAACAAGCAGCAACAGGTGCTGCCACACGAATCCTATTACTTTTTCCTTCATTGTACCTATAAAATCACTGCAAAGTTACACAAATTTTCGCGGAGTTTCATTAACTTTGCATTAAAATCCCAAGATCAGTATTTACGATGAAAAAATCAATCTTACGTATCTTAGGTGCACTCATGCTGCTCGCATGCGTCACCCCCGCCTCGGCTCAGTTCAATCTGGGCAAGGCTATCAACGCCGCCGGCAAGGCCGCCAAAGCTTTCACACTCACTGATGCCCAGATGGCCGGGTATGTTAAGGAATCGGTTGACTGGATGGACAAGAACAATCCCGTGCCCGGCGAAGACAACCCCTACACCCAGCGCCTGCGCCGCCTCACCGAAGGTATCACCGATGCCGACGGCATACCCTTGAACTTCAAGGTCTACGATGTGATCGACATCAACGCATTCGCCTGCCCCGACGGCAGTGTGAGAGTGTTCTCGTCGCTTATGGACATCATGACCGACGATGAGCTTATGGGCGTGATAGGCCATGAGATAGGCCACGTGATGAAACATCACTCCAAGAATCAGTTCAAGCAGGAGCTTCTGACCGGCGCGCTCAAGGATGCCGTGGCTTCCACGGGTGGCAAGGCAGCTGCACTGACCGAATCGCAGCTCGGCACTTTAGGCCAGTCGCTCATCGGCGCCAAGTATTCACAGAAGCAGGAAAAGGAGGCCGACAACTGCGGCTATGACTTCCTCGTGGCCAACGGCCGCAATCCCTGGGGCATGGTGATGGCATTTGAAAAGCTCCAGAAGATGGAAGGCGACACCAAGCAGAGCTATATCAACAAGATGTTCTCGTCGCACCCCGAGACCAAGGCTCGCATCGAGGCCATGACAAAGCGCTGCGAGAAAGACGGCTTCACCCGTCCCGAGGCTGAGCCCGCAAAATAATTTCCGCGTTTTCATAACTTACACTGAGGCAGGAATCGCTCTACCGGTTCCTGCCTTTTTTCTATCATAAGGCATAAATTTCAGGCGTCATTATGCGGCAACTCGCGCATTTTTGATTATCTTTGCGAAAGAATAAAGAAAATCGCCGGAATCAGTTCCGCCAAAATATATTACAATCATCACCATGAGTCGCTCCAATTCCTCGGGAAAGCACAGCACATTAATATGGTATCACATCGCCGCACTGCTTATAGTGGTAGCCTGGGGCGTATCGTTTATCTCCACCCGTATTCTGCTCGACTATGAGCTGCATCCCATCGAGATCTACATCTATCGTTTCCTGCTCGCCTACATCTTCATGCTTGTGATAAGCCACAAGCAGTTCCGCAGCCACTCGTGGCGCGACGAGGGATTGTTTATGATCTGCGGCCTCTGTGGCGGCTCCATCTACTATATCAGCGAGAATGTGGCTCTGGAATACACTCTGGTGTCAAATGTATCGCTCATCACCTCACTTTCGCCCATCATCACCGCCATACTTTTAGGCGCGCTCTACAAGGCCGAGCGTCCGGGAAGCGGACTATATGTGGGGTCGGCAGTGGCGTTTATAGGTGTGGGATTCGTGATATTCAACAGCAGCTTCATGCTCGACATCAAGCCGCTGGGCGACCTCCTCGCCCTGCTTGCCGCCGTAACCTGGGCGATATATTCACTCATACTGCGGCGTCTCAACGTGCAGTACGACGCCCGCTTTATCACCCGCAAGACATTTTTCTACGGCGTGGTCACCGCCATACCGTTTCTGGCCATCGAGCCTGAAATCACACCGCTGTCGCAGCTTCTCGCTCCCGCTGTGGTGGTGAAC
>JAIDSW010000123.1:764-3200 GCA_029061025.1 Duncaniella sp. | reverse complement strand
CCAGATTTAACCGAATCGAGATATGGTCATTGCATGTCAATGCAAATCGTTATGTTATGTGTCGTATAATACTTTTTTCTCGAAGCAAATTATTTTAAGTTTGATGCAAAGCTACGAAAAAATTTCATAATATTACTATGCCACACAACTAAATTTACAAGCTGCATGGGTGCAAAAATAAGATAAATATGTATCAGTTTTCGCTACAGCTTGCGATTTTTTCTGAAGAAATACATGGTGAGGATGACGGCGAAGGTCAGCAGCTCCGACGACGGTATTGCTGCCCACATTCCCCACGAGGGAAAGACCCGGGCAAGGATGATAAACAGCGGCACTAGAAATATCACCCCGCGCAGCAGCGTGAGCACAAGGGCTGTGGCAGCTTTTCCCGTGCTTTGGTAATAGCCTATGAATGTAATGTTGAGTCCGAAAAATAGGGCTGCGAGCGCAAAGACCGGCAGCCCGGATACCGCGATGCGTCCTGCCTCGCATTCGGGCGATATAAACATCGACACTATCATCCGTGCACCTTGCGATATGCCGGTTGTGACGAGTATGCCACACACAATAGCGGTCAACACACTCACCCGCAGGGCACTATTAACTCGCTCATCGCTCCCGCAACCGAAGTTGTAGCTGATGATGGGCTGAGCCGACTGTGCTACAGCATTGTTGATCATGAAGATAAGCGGAAACAGGTAGCAGGCAATCGAGTAAGCCGCCACACCGCTTTCGCCGAAGTGGCGCATGAAAACGTAGTTGCCCGTATACATCATGATCGACATGGCAATCTCGGTGACGAAAGCTGCCGAACCGATGCGGGCCTGATTGGCGACTTCTGACCAAAAACGCGATATTCGGCGCGTGAATTTGATAATATATGACCGCCTGAAATATGCCACTGCCATCAGTCCACCCACTCCGCACGATATCGAAGTGGCGAGCGCGGCACCCCGCACTCCCATATCCATAGGAAACACCAGCCACCAGTCGAGCACGATATTTGTTATCGCCGGTATCACATTACACATCATGGCATACTTGGGCGAACCGTCGAGACGTATCACCATCATGCCTATGCTCTGCCACATGAGCGGAATCAATCCCGGCAACAGATAGAGCAGGTAACCGGTGGTGTGGTAATGAAGTTGTTCCGAACTGCCCAACCCCCCCACGAGCGGCTCTGTAAAGAAGTATCCTCCCGCCACCAGGAGCGCAATCAGCGTGGTGGAGAAGATGAAACCCGAGGTGACTATAGAATTGGTGCGCTCGTAATTCTTACCCGAGAGTGCGATGCCGGCCGAGACCGACGAGCCGATACCGAACATCAGGCCTATTCCCGTGGTGATCATAAACAACGGTGCAATTATATTGACAGCCGCAATGCCGTAGGGCCCGACACGCTGACCCACAAACACACCGTCGATAATCGTGAGGAGCGCGTTGAATATCATTCCCAGCAGCGTAGGGAAAAATATCTTGAAATAAAGGCGGCTTATGTTTCCACCGCCGTAATCGAGACCTAATGATTGCTGTTTCATACCATTTTGACATAAAAAAACATGACCGGAAAAGACCGGGCGCACCCGACATCTTATCCAGCCAAATAGTTGCGACTATCGACCCTCCGATGAGCACTGCAAAATTACGCCTTTTGCTCGTGATTTGCAACTGTCGCAAACAAAGTATCGGTTAGGCCTGTTGAGATCAATTCTTCAAGTCGGCCTATATCCTCGGTGAAGTCGGGAAAAACAGCCATCTTGTCGGCTTCTGATTCCTCCAATGTCGCAGCGGGAGGTTTCCGCAATCGATCTATACAGATATTGCGCAACACTGCAAACAGCTTGTTTCTCGCCTCGGCGTCTGACTCGGGATGGTCATTTTTCCATAACCTGAAAAAAGTATCCTGCAAAGCATCTTTGGCATCCTCATCGTTCTTGAGGAAACCAATGGCGCTCCGGTGAAGCTTTTCACGCAAGGCCATGAACGAGGCTGTAAGAGTATCGGTTTTCATATCCATCGTACTATAGATACGATCACACAGCCAAAACGTAACAGCCTGAAGAATTTTTTTTGAAAAAATTTTAAGTAACTTCCTTATCTAAATCAATATTCCTTCGGCACGATTACAAACATGGTGGACTGCGGATTGACCGTTACACTTTCCCAAGTTCCATACATGTCGGCGTTAACGATGAGCATTATCTGACGCGAGCCCATTTCCCAAGTGTTAAGATAGCCCGGAGTATTGGGCATGGTGAACTTGATAGTGGAACTCGTCGCGCCGTCGCCATTCCAATACAATCGGGTCACATCGGCCTTAAGGGATGAATTCGTGGAATACACATCGGCACTGGCCGACATTGTTACTTCAAGAGTGGCCGCCGGGGCATCGGCTACATAAAGCTTTGATGCCGGTATCATCAGATACTCCCC
>JAIDSW010000123.1:0-754 GCA_029061025.1 Duncaniella sp. | reverse complement strand
ACTCCCCGCCATCCGACGTCACCTGAAACGAACGGGAAACCATTTCGCCCGACGAAAGATTGCATTGAACTGTGACATGAGCCGTGGCCTCGCACTTGAATTCGGGCGTCTCGCTGAAAACCACGCGCTGAATATTGTCGGCGATGATAATCTGTGCATCGCGGTAACTTTGCTGGACAAGATCTCCCCACAAAGCGATATTTATGCGACCCGCCTGCACCTGATTCATAGGTACTTTAAACTCGAGAGTCTCACCCGAAAAGGGCTTCTGTATAGCCATACGACCGTCGACCATCAGATTGATATTGCGAAGTACCACGCCTTTGGGAGCCGACATTTCCACATTGGATACCTTGACTGTAATTTCCTCAGTAGGATTAAGCCATTCCACTGAAGGTGATACCTTTACATCAGCCGTGATTTGTACTTTTGAAGTATCGATGGTAGCCAGTTCGGGGTTATCATGATCGGCACATGAGGTTACTGACACTGCGATAATGCAGATGATAAGATATATGAATTTCTTAATCATTTTTCTTTCAATTTTTTGCGGTTAACAATCTACGATTACGCACATGAATATAATCAGCACATAATCCACGCAAATATATGAAATTTATTTAACCTGCGCCATACCCCAAAGCACATATTCTTTTGATTCCTGAATAAAAATCTCTAAACATTCTCATACAACTATATGAAATGAGAATTGTTATTTCACTTTCAGGTCAAAAAACATAAAGCGGGTTTCTAA
>JAIDSW010000122.1 GCA_029061025.1 Duncaniella sp. | reverse complement strand
TTAAACATGGCCTTTTTGATCGCAAAGTTCGCTCTCAAAAAAACCATGTAAAAGACGGCTTATTTCGGATGGTTACGTTTTATGTGATAAATAGTATTAAGTGTAATGGAATGTGAATTGATGGCTCAAGATATGTTTTTCGTAATACTCCGCCAAGAAGGAGGTTTATAAAGTGTATAGCGGTCGCGCTCGTGGTGGAGTGCGGCCGCTTGTAATAGGGAAAGTGAAGGCTGATGATTATTCCACCGTCACTGATTTGGCGAGGTTGCGGGGCATGTCGACGTTCTTGCCCTTGTTGATGGCGATATAGTAGGCCAGGAGCTGCAAGGGAATCGATGCCACGATGGGGGTGAGGCATTCATGTACCTCGGGGATGTCGAGGCAATAATCAGCGATGTTATCCATCGAAGTATTGCCTTTGCTCACGATGGCAAGCACATGGCCGCCGCGGCTCTTGACCTGCTGGACGTTGGATATAACCTTGTCGTAGAGCGAGTCGCTCGGAGCGATGATCACACTCGGCATTTCCTGATCGATGAGGGCGATGGGGCCGTGTTTCATCTCGGCGGCCGGATAGCCCTCGGCGTGTATGTAGGAAATTTCCTTAAGCTTGAGGGCGCCTTCGAGCGCGGTGGGGTAGTTGTAGCCTCGGCCGAGGTAAAGGAAGTTGCGGGCGTAGGTGAAAATGTTGGAGAGCTCCTTGATGCGGGGCGAGAGCTTGAGCACTTCCTCGATAGTCTCGGGGAGTGAGCTGAGCCCGTCGGCAATCTCCTTTACGGTGTCGGGGGAGACTGTGCCGCGTAGCTGACCTACAGCGAGGGCAAGAAGCGTGAGCACTGTAACCTGGCCGGTGAAGGCCTTGGTTGATGCCACGCCTATCTCGGGCCCTACATGGATATAAGTGCCTGAATCAGTGTTGCGGGGTATCGAAGCGCCAACCACATTGCAAACTCCGTAGACAAACGCGCCTTTCTGCCGCGCAAGCTGAATGGCTGCGAGAGTGTCGGCGGTCTCGCCTGACTGGGAAATGGCTATCACCACATCGTCGGGAGTGAGGTAGGGGTTGGAGTAGCGGAATTCCGATGCGTATTCAACCTCCACGGGAAGGTTGCAGAAGTCCTGAAGCAGTCGCTTGCCTATGAGAGCGGCGTGCCACGATGTGCCGCATGCCACAAGGACTATGCGCTTGCACTTGGCAAAGACGTCGCGGTTGAGCTCGACACCCGAGAGCTTTATGCGGGAGCTTTCCTCCACGATGCGTCCGCGCAGGCAGTCGCGCAGGGTGGTGGGCTGCTCGAATATTTCCTTGAGCATGAATGTATCGTAGCCACCTTTTTCAAGCTGGGCGAGCGAGAGCTTTATTTCCTGAATATCGATGTCGCTCTTGTGGAAGTCGGTCAGGTCGAGGATCTGAAGTTCCTCGTCGCGCTTGATAAGAGCGATTTCGTTGTCTTTGAGATAGATGACCTTATCGGTGTATCCCACGATGGGAGTGGCGTCGCTTGCTATGAAAGTCTCGCCGTCGCCGAGGCCTATCACCAGCGGTGACGCCTTGCGGGCCACGATGAGAGTGTCGGGGTTGTTGACTTCGATAAGACCGATGGCAAAGGCGCCTTCGACCTGGCGAAGCGCGCTCGTCACGGCCTCGAAAAGGGTGCATCCGTTTTCATTACGGATATAGGCGATAAACTGCACGAGCACTTCGGTATCGGTTTCGGAAGTGAATTCCACGCCGTTGTCGAGCAGCATCTGCTTGATCACGGCATAATTTTCGATAGTGCCGTTGTGGACGAGGGCGAGAGTGCCGTCCTGCGACAGATGAGGGTGAGCGTTGATATTGTTAGGTTCGCCGTGAGTGGCCCAGCGGGTGTGGGCAATTCCGAGATGGCCTGTCAGATTCACACCTGCGGCAGCCTGTTCGAGATTGGATACTTTTCCCTTGGCCTTGCAAACTTCAAGCGACCCGTCGTCGTTGACCACAGCCACGCCGGCGCTGTCATAACCTCGGTATTCAAGGCGATGAAGACCGCTTATGAGAATGTTATAGGCCTGTCGGTGGCCTAAATAGCCTACTATTCCGCACATAAGGTAAAAATGGTATAAAACTCATATACCCTGCATGGCATCCTTCTCTCAGGCTGCACTTTTCCTGCTGAGGAGCAGGGCGGATATGAGATGTGTTAATGGTTAACCGGTTAAAAAAATAGTTAGAGCGGATATTTAATCCGATACAAAGATAAGAAAAAATCGCCGAATAACCAATTTTTACCGACAGATTAACAATTTTCGTCCTGAAACATAGCGCCGGGGCGCCGAAATTAAATCGACGCCCCGGGGTAAAAAGGTAAAGGGATATGAGATTATTTCACCAGTGTCTTTACACCATTGATGATGTAAATGCCCGGAGCAAGCGGGCGTGAGCACTTGACACCGCTGAGATTATAGATTTCCTCAGTGGGGTTTTCAGCTGCTTCGATACTGTCGATTCCGGTGGTGGGATTGGTGAGCTCAAACGGTATCTGCTTGTTGATCGCCTGATTGTTGCCGAGATAAAGCATGGCGAAATAATTGCCATTGTCGAGCGACGAGAGATTGATTTCAGCCTCCTTTGATTCCGATTGACCGGCGTTGAGGTAGAATACCGGAGTATCCTGGCTATACAAGCTTGTTACCTGTCCCGAACGGTTGGGGAAGATTACGATCCGCAACGAGTTGCTGAAATAGCCTGCGGTACAATTTACCTCTACATTGAATTTTACTGAGGATTTATCGGTAATGACGGAAGGTGATACGAGCTCAAAAGTCTTGACGCCCACTGAGGCCGCTCCGGGATTGGCTGCAACAGTGACATTGATGGCTTCACTTACGGGATTGCCATCACCGTCGCAGAACACCAGACGGTAGCTGCCCGCGGTGAAAGAGGCATTGTTGACAGCACGGAATCCGGCACTTACCTCGCTGAACTGCTGTGATGTACCTCCGAGAAGATCCAAAGGTAAGGGGTCAGACTCGGCAATGAGCGCGTCGCCCTCATCGAAGAGCGAGGGAACTATCTCACCAATGAATTCCTCGCTGCCGGGATTGGTCACGGTGAAGCTGAGCGGAGTGAGGCGCCCTATATAAATCTGAGGCATTGCGGTAATATCGGTGACGGTAACAGTGGCTTTCTGCGGTGCCGTGAACGTTATGGTATTGCCCTCTACTTTGGCAAGCTGCTTGCCTGTGACGGTTGCGTAAGATAGCATGTCTTCCCACTGGCCCCCTTCGTAGCGATAGGCCGGAGTGACCACATAGTCGCCCTCGGCGAGGTCGGAGGGCAGCATTACGGTCATTGACTGGTAGTAGCCTGTAGGTGGAAGATTTCCCCAGTTGTTAAGCGCCTCAACGTAGCGGACGGAATTATCGTCGGTGCGCTGGAATTTGATTCCACCTTTCAGGCCGGGAATCGTCACGGCGCTGCCGTTCATGAAACCTCCGCTGAAAGAGAAATATGAACCTGGTGTGGCAGATGTCTCCTGAGGATTGAAATTCTCGATATTATACATCGTGTAAGTATAGTGAGAGTCGGCACGTGCGGGCTGAACGCCTATCACCACATCCTGATCCATGTTGTAGCCGCCTGCACCTCCGCCGGTGCCAAGGCTGCCGGGATTGAGAGCCGTGAGCAGGAAATATCCGTCGCTCAAGCCGCCCCAGCCCCAGTTGAAGTGAAAATATCCATTGTCGCTGTAGCCGTCGCACACGAATTCATGACCACCTCCCGAGCCCTGGCCGCCGTAAAGCACCGGGCGACCCTCCTTGAGCTCGTTGTAGATAAGATCTTCCCATTCCACGAGGCCGAAGGCATTGCGCTGGGCGAGCCAGATGGATTTGTCGTAGTTGAAATTGTTGATGAGAGTGCCAGGTATCATGGAGCTCGACGCGCCGCTCGACTGGGGAGAATACTGCATGTTTACGCCCACGCCGCAGGCATACATCAGGGTAGCCACGGCAGCTTCCGATTCAGGAGTGCTCGACAAGTCATAGGTGTCGGTCATGAGATCCCATTCAAATGTGGTGTTGCCGTAATCGAAACTCAGATTCTGACCGTTGAGAGTATATGATACCACTCCCGTGCCTTCCTCGGGATAACTGTGATATTTCAGTACCTGAGCCATTGCAGTGGCAACACATCCGGTCACACTGCGCTGACCTCCAAATACGGGACAATCATTGTTATAGGGGCTGCCCTGATTCCAGCGGGTGGCAATCATTGGGGCGATGGCAGGGCGGTCGGCGCGTGGTGCGCGGGTGGCGGAGACTGCCGAAACGGATTTCAGATAATCTATTTCCTGATTAAGACACTCCAGCCAGTAGGCGAGGTTGGGGTTGATGTCGGCGTCGAACTCCGATCGGTCAGAATATCCGAGCAGAGCGGGAGCGGCATCGTCGTCGGGCAAGACGATGAACCCGGTTTTGCCTGAAAAAATGTAGAGGTTGCCCACGGTGTCGGTAAGCCTGAAATCAGAGGCCGACACCTTGTGGATCGAAGGCGACAGACGCCTGTCGGCATTCAAGCGGGCGAGCGCTTCATCAGGGCTCAATGATGCGCCCATGGCTAATGGAGCCGTCATGAAGGCGCTGAGCAAGAGGGTTGTAAAAGCCTTTTTCATAGTTACGGAAAAGAAATTACAAGTGTTAAAGATTTGAGCCACAAAGATAATAAAATTATCGTTAATCTAAAAAATAAACGGCGGCGCCGACCATCGGTCAGCACCGCCGCAAATAAGTGTGAGGTCACACGACGTGGCTATCAGCAGCCGCGGGCGTCTTTAACATACTTGAGCGCCTCGGCGCACTTGTCGGTGACATATTTCCAGTCACCTGCGGCAACCTTGTCGCCGGGGAAGAGCTTCGAGCCCATACCTACGCAGAACACGCCTGCCTTGATCCAAGAGGTGAGGTTTTCGAGGGTGGGTTCAACACCGCCGGTAACCATGAGCTTCGACCAGGGCATGGGAGCCATGAGACCTTTGACGAGTTTCGGACCGAGAACGTCGCCGGGGAAGATCTTGCAAAGATCGCAACCTACTTCCTGAGCGGCACCCACTTCAGATACAGAGCCGCAGCCGGGGGTGTAGGGGACGAGACGACGGTTGCACACGCGGGCAACTTCGGGGTTGAAGAGCGGGCCGACAACGAAGCATGCGCCGAGCTGGATATAGAGAGCTGCGGTGGCGGGATCAACTACCGAACCTACGCCCATAGCCATATCGGGGCATTCTTTAGCTGCATATTTTACAACTTCGGCAAATACTTCGTGAGCGAAGTCACCGCGGTTGGTGAACTCAAATGCGCGGACGCCGCCTTCGTAGCAAGCTTTTACAACCTGCTTGGCAACTTCAGCATCCTTGTGATAGAACACGGGCACCATACCGGTCTCGCCCATCTTCTTCAGCACTGCGATTTTATCAAAACGTGCCATCTTATTTGATGAAAAATTGAGAATTTAGAATTTAAAATTTAAAATTTTCGGATGATTAATCATTAATCGTTAATCATTAATCATTTGTCGATCAGCGCTGTACGCGGCCATTGGCGCTACCGCCTGCGAGAGCCTTCACTTCGTCGACAGTGACGAGGTTGAAGTCGCCGGGGATAGTCTGCTTGAGGGCAGAAGCAGCCACAGCAAATTCGAGAGCTTCACCCTGGGTAGGCATAGTGAGGAGGCCGTAGATGATACCGCCCGAGAAAGAGTCGCCGCCACCTACGCGGTCGATGATGGGGTTGATGTCGTAGCGCTTTGACTCATAGAATTCCTTGCCGTTGTAGATCATAGCCTTCCAGCCGTTGTGGGTAGCTGAGAAAGATTCGCGGAGGGTAGAGATCACATACTCGAAGTTAAATTCTTCGGCCATAGCCTTGAAGATGCCCTTGTAGCCTTCGGCATTTGTTTCGCCGCCTTCCACGTCAGCATCGGGCTTGAAGCCGAGGCAGAGTTCGGCATCTTCCTCGTTGCCGATACATACGTCAACATACTTCATGAGGGGACGCATGATAGACTGAGCTTTTTCCTTGGTCCAGAGTTTCTTGCGGAAGTTGAGGTCAACCGATACCTTTACACCGTGACGCTTTGCGGCCTCGCAGGCAAGACGGGTGAGTTCGGCAGCCTTGTCGGAGATAGCGGGAGTGATACCGCTCCAGTGGAACCAGCTGGCGCCTTCCATGATCTCTCTCTAATACACATCTGACGCTGCCGACGAATA
>JAIDSW010000121.1 GCA_029061025.1 Duncaniella sp. | reverse complement strand
CTTGATATACTTTTTCATCTGCACCCTCTTAGCGAAACGAAGAATAGTACACATCATGTTTTTGCTCCATAATCCGTCGGACAGCGTCAAGCCGTTCAGCTGTATATATAAGGTCATCGTCACCTATAAGCAATATATCGGCCGAAGCATTGTCAAGGGCGTTGTTTCGGTTGACACTCACGCCGGGACGATCGCATTTCACTATCTTCACATCGCTTCGCGAGGCAAGTGCGTCGGGAATCACACCGTCGCCATAGTTCTGCCACGACACCACATATCCCACTCCGTCAATCTCGGGGAGATTCATCGCTTCCACCCTGCGTATGCCGTCGGGTTTATGGGTCGGTATCAGAACTTCAAGCGTTGTCATTATTCAGCATCCGTTACGGGTGAAAGTCCATGTTCTTTGCCGAGGCGCAACATCATCTCGCGGGCTTCTTCATAGTCATTGTGAATTTCGCCGTCGAGAATAGCGTCCTTGATGCGCTGCTTTATATCGCCCACCAGCGGACCGCCCCCTATGCCAAATGTACGCATTATCTCAAGACCGTCGACAGGAGGATTGAAATTGCGGATGTTGTCGCGCTCGTTCACCTCCTCGATTTTCTGCTTCACAATGGCAAGATTAGCCATAATCCGGCGCACTTTCTCCTCATTTTTGGAAGTGACATCGGCCTCGCAGAGCAGAAGCAGATCTTCAAGATCCTCACCGGCATCATTGACAAGACGGCGCACGGCGGAATCCGTTACCTCATCTTCCACCAGCGCTATCGGGCGCATATGGAGCTCGACGAGCTTGGCAACATATTTCATCTTACCGTCAAGCGGTAGCTTGAGGTTTCGGAATATACGCGGCACCATTTTTGACCCGATGAAATTATGGTTGTGAAACGTCCATCCCGCCTTGTCATCCCATTTCTTGGTGACGGGTTTGGCTATATCGTGGAGAAGCGCAGCCCAGCGAAGCCACACGTTATCGGTCATGCGGCTGAGCTTGTCGAGCACTTCGAGAGTGTGATAGAAATTATCCTTATGGGCGCGGCCGTTCACCACCTCCACTCCTTTCATTGCTGCAAGTTCGGGTAAGATCAGCTTGAGCAGTCCGGATTTATAGAGCAGATCCCACCCTATCGAGGGCCGGG
>JAIDSW010000120.1 GCA_029061025.1 Duncaniella sp. | reverse complement strand
CACAAGGCTTTTCGTCGGCAGCGTCTGATTTTTATAATAGACATCTATATCGGTTATGCCGAGATCTTTTACGAGATCAGTCAGGCGCTTGCACGACCGGGGATTTTGAAAAACCGAGTATTCCTCCACGTCAGCGCGGTCACCTTTATGTAGCACCTCTACCGGCAGGCCTGATGCCTTGGTGGCATCAAGCAGCGCATCCCATATCATTGCCCCTGCGGAGTCCTGAACACAATGCACCGGCCACTCACCTCCATTGTCGATAAACGAATGGTGGTCAGCGGGATGCCAATCGGCCGTTATCGCTATAGCGTCGTATTTATCCGTACTATCTTTCACGTATTCAGCAAGCGCGTCCATCGCTTCGGGCGCCTCGTCTACGGGCAGTGAGCCGTTGATGAAATCGACCTGCGGGTCGATAATGAGCAACATCTTTTTCATGATCAAGGCCTTGTTTGTCCGTCGCCTTCGAGAAGGTAGCGGTAGGTGGTGATTTCGCGCAGACCCATCGGACCGCGCGGCCCGAGCTTTTGTGTCGATATTCCTATCTCAGCCCCGAGGCCAAACTGGCCGCCGTCGGTAAACGATGTAGGGAGGTTGACATACACGCATGCCGCATCTACACGCGAGCTAAACGCTTCTATCGCCTCTTTATCCTCCGCTACGATGCTCTCGCTGTGACCCGAGCCATGAGCGTCGATATGAGCGATGGCTTCTTCCACATCATCCACAGTATATACTCCCATCTTCATGTCCATCCACTCGCGGTCGCGGTCAGCATCGGTTGCCGCAACGAGAAGATGTGAAGGATAGCCACCGCTGCGCAGAGCTTCCAATGCTCGGGCATCGGCATGCAGTTCCACTCCCTTTTCGGCAAGCGGGCTGAGCCAATCGGCAATTACCGGTAAAAGCTCACGGTCGACAAGCAGCGAGTCAAGGGCATTGCATACGCTCACGCGGCGCGTCTTGGCATTGTCGACCACAGCGCGAGCTATCGCCTCGCGTGCCGACGAGTGAAAGTACATGTGCACGACTCCCGCTCCGGTCTCAATCACGGGTACCCGAGCAGTGTCGCGCACGAAGTCAATCAGCCGGCGACCTCCGCGGGGTATGCACACGTCGACTTTACCTACCGCATTAAGCAGCGCTTCGGTGGCATCGTGGGTAGAGGGCAGGAGGGCTACAGAGTCATGCGGCAGTCCCGCCTCAGCGAGAGCCTGATGTATCAGGCCGATAGCTGCTTGATTGGAATTTTCGGCATCATGCCCACCTTTGAGCACACATGCGTTGCCGCTCTTGATACATAGCGAAGCGACATCGAAAGTCACATTTGGCCTCGCTTCATACACTACGCCCACAACTCCGAACGGCACACGGATTTTCCGCAGCAATATGCCGTTGGGCAAGGTGCGCCGCTCGATTTCTTCACCCGCCGGGCAGTCGAGCCGAGCCACATGGCGTAGATCGCCGGCTATGGATTTGATACGCGACGGCGTGAGCTCAAGCCGGTCATACAGCGGATTGCTCTTATCCATGCGCGAGAGATCCATCGCATTGGCTTCAAGCAGTTTGTCGGTATTTTCTTCCACCAGTCGGGCAAGTATTTCTATTGCCCGCGAGCGCTCGTCGTCGGAAAGTATAGCCAAGACCCGCGAGGCAGCCTTGACGCGGTCGAATATTTCGTTAAAGTCTGTCATAATCGATATACATATAGTCATAATGAACCAGTGGACGGTGGCCGTGCTGTCCTATCACATCAGTAGCCTCAGCCGACGAGATAGAGGCGCGTCCCATCCCGAGTACAGCGCCGTCGGGATCAAGTATTGAGATAATGTCACCTTCTTCCCACTCGCCTTCTACAGCTGTCACGCCCACCGGCAGCAGGCTGACAGCCTGATCGGAGATAAGAGCCCGTGCGGCGTCGGCGTTGACGGTGGCAGAGCCTTTGGTGAACGACCCGCTGTGGGCGAGCCAGCGCTTGATGGTGCTCAGCGGCGCCACGGCAGGGCGGAAAAGTGTGTGGTCAACACTATCGGGATGCTCGATAACGTCAACGAGCACTCCAGGCCGATCGCCGCGCGCAATTATCACGGCTACACCTTCGGCCGCTACTTTCATGGCTATACCGCACTTCGTGCCCATCCCGCCCCGACCGAAACCGCTTTTGGTGGACACGACGTATTCGCTCACGTCGCGTCCCGGCTCGATGACGCGCAGCAGCTCCGACGACGGGTCGGAGGGCGAACCGGTGTAGATACCGTCGACATTCGACAGAATCACGAGCGTATCGGCATCGGTCATGGTGGCTATCAGTCCCGAGAGTTCGTCGTTGTCGGTGAACATCAGTTCGGTAAGACTTGCCGTATCGTTTTCATTCACTATCGGAAGCACCCCGTTTTCAAGCATGGTGAGCATGCACGCCCGCTGATTGAGATACGATGTGCGCGACGAGAAGTTTTCCTTTTGAGTCAGCACCTGACCCACTACTATCCCGTAGGCGCCGAAAAGCTGATTGTAAAGATTTATCAGTTTTATCTGACCGATCGACGAATAAAGCTGGCGCGAAGCCACGGCGTCGAGCTGATGCGAGGGAGTCACCGCGCCGCGGCCGCAAGCCACCGCGCCGCTCGACACGAGAACTATTTCATGACCGTGCTCACGGAGGTGGGCAATCTGATCCACAAGTGCCGACATGTTGGTAACGTTGGGCTTTCCGTCGGGGCGAGTGAGCACATTGCTGCCCACTTTTACTACTATTCTGCTCATTTTGCCGATGCTTTTAATCCGGCGATGACGGCCGCCGAGAACCCGTTTTTCTCCATTTCGTTTAGCCCGCGTATTGTCAATCCGCCGGGAGTCGTGACCTTGTCGATCTCAGTTTCAGGATGTGATCCCGGCTGCTCAAGCAAGGCTACTGCCCCCTTGAGAGTCTGAGCTACGATGGCCTGCGCCTCCGATGCTCTGAATCCGAGCTCCACGCCACCTTCGCAGGCGGCGCGCACATATCTCATAGCGTAGGCTATACCGCACGATGCAAGTGCCATTGCTCCGGCAAGCAGTCGCTCAGGTATCACCATCACTTTACCAAGTGAATTGAAAACTTCCTCAGCCAGCTCCGACTTACCATTTACATTCACTATGAATGTCATCGACTCACGCAGTATCATGGCCGTATTGGGCATGGCGATTGAGAGGCTTGCCGGAATCCTGTCACCCCACATCCTTTCCAAATCCCACACCGATACGCCGGCTACTATCACCGATACCTCAGTAGTTTCAATATCGATGGAGTTTTTGATTTCTTCGATCACATCGGGGAGTATCCACGGTTTTACGGCGATTATCACAAGCGGCGCGTCGCATACTGCCGCACGGTTATCGTTGATAACATCAATGCCCCTCCCGGCAAGAATCGGGCAGCGATCAGGATGAGGGGTGGAAATCACGATGCGGGAAGCATCGGCAGCTCCGGCATCCACAAGTCCGGCGGCGACAGCCTGACCCATCGCCCCGCCTCCAATTATTGCGGTTTTATAAGAAAATTTCATAGCTCAGTTAATGCTTATTGCCTTATAACACATAAATATAATGCAAAGTTAATTAAAAATTATTTGGAAAAGAAGAAAATAATCACTACTTTTGCAGTCGCATTTAACAACCATATCAATAAATCATTATCAAATGAATCATTACGAAACCGTTTTCATTTTAACTCCCGTTTTGTCTGATGATCAGATGAAGGAAGCGGTAGAAAAGTTTGAGAAGGTAGTGACCGACAACGGCGCCACCATCGCAAATGAAGAACTGTGGGGTCTCCGCAAGCTCGCTTACCCCATTCAGAAGAAGAGCACCGGCTTCTACACACTCGTAGAATTTGACGCTACTCCCGACACAGTCAAGAAGCTCGAAACTGCTTTCCGTCGCGACGAGCGCGTGCTTCGCTTCCTCGT
Source organism: Duncaniella sp. (assembly GCA_029061025.1). GTDB lineage: Bacteria > Bacteroidota > Bacteroidia > Bacteroidales > Muribaculaceae > Duncaniella. The sequence goes on along the minus strand of JAIDSW010000120.1, from coordinate 973 downwards.
GTTCCGCAAGGACAAGTATGCTGAGGAATATGCTCAGAAGCGTCGTCAGAACCGCGCCAAAGTAACCGAATCAACCACCGTAGAAGTAAAGGAGGACTAATCCATGGCACAGCAATCAGAGATCCGCTATTTGACTCCCATGTCAGTAGACGTAAAGAAGAAAAAATACTGCCGTTTCAAGAGAAGCGGTATCAAGTTTATCGATTATAAGGACCCCGAATTCCTCAAAAAGTTCCTCAACGAGCAGGGCAAAATCCTTCCCCGCCGCATCACCGGCACCTCGCTCAAGTTCCAGCGTCGCGTGGCTCAGGCCGTTAAGCGCGCCCGCCACTTGGCTCTCCTGCCCTACGTTACCGACTTGATGAAATAACTTTTAAAATCACAGGAACTATGAAGATTATCCTTAAAGAAGACATCGCCAACCTCGGCTACAAGGACGACGTGGTTGAAGTTAAGAACGGCTATGGCCGCAACTACCTCATCCCCCAGGGTAAGGCAGTGATCGCTACCGATGCCGCTATAAAAATGCTCGCTGAAGATCAGCGTCAGCGCGCTCACAAGCTCGCCAAGATCAAGGCTGATGCCGAGGCTGCTGCTGCCGCCCTCGAAGGCGTTAAGCTCACTATCGGTGCCAAGACCAGCTCTACCGGTACTATCTTCGGCTCTGTCAACGCTATCCAGATCGCTGAAGCTCTCGAGAAACTCGGTCACAATGTTGACCGCAAGCTCATCTCGCTCAAGGAATCAGTTAAGGAAGTGGGCGAGTACAAGGCTACTATCAAATTCCACCGCGACGTAACTGTTGAGGTTCCCTTTGAAGTAGTTGCCGAATAATCCGATTTATCAGAATTATTCATTATAACCGAAGCGCCGGCTCAAGGGAGTCGGCGCTTCGTGGTATGACGGGCATGTCATACATCTGTGGTGAAAGTCCACGCGGGGCGTAGTTGCCGACGAACCCCAGAGCGACTTG
>JAIDSW010000012.1 GCA_029061025.1 Duncaniella sp. | reverse complement strand
GAATAACTACGCCTATAATCTTGCCAGCATTGACCCCGATCTGCAAAAGGCTCTTTCTTTAATAGAACGGGTAATTGAGGCTGAACCTGACAATGCCTCCTGGCTCGATACTTACGCGTGGGTGCTTTTCAAAATGAAAAATTATGAGAAAGCTCTTGAAATGATTGATAAGGCTCTCGCTATCGAAGACTCGTCGAAATCGGCTGAAGTCTACGAGCATGCCGGTGACATCTATTTCATGAATGCACGCCCGGGTGAGGCTCTTGAATATTGGAAAACGGCATTGGAGCTATCGCCTGACAGCGAACTTCTCCAGCGTAAGGTGAAACAGAAAACATTCTTCTTCAAATAACCGATGGCCGGATTTAGAAGTAAAGCGATATTTGTAGCAATATCGGCAGCATTATTTATGGTAATGACCGGCTGCCGATCGTCGCGCCACGCTCAGGGTTCGGGCGTTGAAGCATCAGGTTCTCCGAAAGAACGCATGGCTGAGTTGTCGCAATCATATTCTGCCAACCCTCTGAAGTCATTTTCAATACCCGTTTCGCTTGAAATCACGTCTCCCGCTAAAGCGAAAATTTCAGGGAACATGTATATCGTACCCTCGAAATACATATTCTTTTCAGCCCGCTTTCTCGGCATCGAGGTCGGCACCGTTATGATTACACCTGACTCTGTGTTTGGCAAAATCAAGCCCGGAAAAATGTATCTCGCCGAACCGGTGGCAGCACTCAAGGAATTTTTACCTGTCAATCTCGATCAGATTCAGGAACTGCTTGCCGGACGGGTGGTTATTCCGGGATACACAGCAATCACTAAAGACGCTATTTCAAGCTGCCGTTACACCACGGATGCGGATTTTTGGACAGTAACCCCTACCCGATTACCGTCCGGGCTTGGTATGACCTATATAATGACGGCGTCCGACAATAGCATCTCAAGCCTTAAAGCCGATATTAATGAGAATGCTTCGGCTGTGATGGTAATGAATGGCTTTGCGTCTACGTCACTTGGTTACTTCCCGGCAAGTGTTGGGATTGAAGCCTCAAAAGGTGACAAGAAATATGGATTGCAGATTGAATATAACGTATCGCGCCTCCGCACTGAGATTCCCGCTGACAAAACGTGGTCAGTACCCCGCGGATATACACGTGTAAGCCCTGCTCAGGTAATTAAAGCTTTAGGAAATCTATAAACTGCCATGTCACACCACTTGATTTTTCGCCGTTTGCTGATAATCGCTGCCGCAATCATCGTCTGCGTGGCGGGAAGCGATGTGGCATGGTCACAGAAAAAGAAAAAGTCACAAAAAAAGTCCACCGGTATAGAAGCGGTCTCGGCCGAAAAGAAGAAAAATGAGCAGAGCATGCGTAATACGTCAGCTCAGATTGAAGCAAAGAAGGCTGAAATTAACCGTCAGCTATCCCGTCTCAATAATCTGAACGCCGAGATCGACGAAAACCGTCGCACACTCGACCGCCTTGCCGTAGTCAGTGACTCAATCTCACATCTTGCAGCCGTTACCTCCGACTCGGTAGATGCCCTGTCGGCACAGGTAGAAAGCCTCCGTAAATCCTACGTGGAATCATTACGCCGACTGCAGCCATACGACCGCAGCCGCACGACAATGTCATTTATTTTTTCATCTAAAGACTTCACTACACTTCAGCAGCGGTTGAGATATCTGAAGGAATTTTCGCGTTGGCGTCAGAAACGTGCCGACGCCATATCAGAAGCTCTTGATTCACTGGAATCCAAACGTAACCATCTCACGGAACTCAAGCATAAATCATCGACGTTGCTCAGCAAGACTGCCGAAGAGCAATCCCGACTTGACACTAACCGTAAGGGTGCTGAGGACATAGTAGCGTCGTTGCGTAAGGACGAGAAAACACTACGGGACGTGCTCGAACAGCAGAAGCGTCAGGCTCGCCTCCTTGATCAGCGACTCGATAAACTTATAGCGGAAGAACAGGCCCGACAAGCCCGAGAGCAGGAAGC
>JAIDSW010000119.1 GCA_029061025.1 Duncaniella sp. | reverse complement strand
TTACCGGACAGCTGTGCGAAATTTCGCGTCCGCAATCTATACCAGAGCCTAAGAACTCTAATTGGCTGGATAACATTCTGAATAACATCGAAGTTGGAGCACGGGTGGAAAAACTCAATGAAATTGCCCCCCGGATGAGCAAACAAACTGACCCCTTTCGGATCATTTAAATTGACCCCCGCCGGGTCAAGGAAACTGACCCCCTGAAAAAAGGCTAACAGGAGTTGGGAAAAAGAGTTTTTGAGTTATCTTGTATGTTAAATAACATTAAAACATACAACTGATGGCAAATCGAAAACTGAGCATGAACAAACTAAGACAGGTGCTCCGTTGCCACGCCAACGGTAACGGAGCCAAGAGTATCAGTAACCTGACGGGAATCGCGCGAAATACGGTACGCAAATACCTACGCCGGTTCATGGAACTGGACCGTGACGTTGAGGCCCTCCTGAAACTGGAGGATCCGGAACTGAATGAGATTTTCGGGGTCAGAACCTCGACTTCGGAACCCGTTTCGGCCCGCTACCGGGAGCTTGCGGAACTTTTGCCCGCTTATGTCAGACGTCTGAAAAAGAAGGGGATGACTCGCCAGAAGCTGTATGAAGACTATATCGGGAGTCACCCCGGAGGCTATTCGCGGTCGACGTTCAGCCGCCTGATGCGTCTGTATGTTGCGCAGATGCACCCGATAGCGCATCTGGAACATAAGGCGGGCGACAAGATGTATGTCGATTATGCTGGTGACCGTCTGGAGCTTGTCGACCGTGACAGCGGTGAGGCCGTCGCCGTGGAGGTTTTCGTGGCTATCCTGCCGTGCTCGCAGCTGACGTATGTGGAGGCGGTCATGAGCCAGCGCAAGGAAGACTTCATACGCTGCTGCGAGAACGCGCTTCACTTTTATGGCGGGGCTCCGGCGGCCATTGTTCCGGACAATCTCAAGGCCGCCGTAAAGAAGGCAAGCCGTTACGAGGCGGAACTCAACGAGGACTACGCGGCTTTCGCTGAGCACCACGGCTGCGCCGTCATACCGGCCCGCGTACGCAAACCGCGCGACAAGGCCCTGGTGGAGGGAGCCGTCAAACTCATTTACCGCAGCATCTATCCGTCGGTGCGTCAGCGCACGCACCATGACCTGTCATCACTGAACGCCGCCATCCGCACGGCTCTGGAGCTTCACAACAACGCCCGTATGAGCGGCCGTCCCTACAGCCGCCGTGAGCAGTTCGAGGACCTCGAGCGCATGTACCTGCGGCCGCTCAACCCCATACGGTTCGAGCTGAAGGAGCGGCACACGGCCACGGTGCAGCGCAACGGCCACATACGCCTGGAGCGGCACTACTACAGCGTGCCGCACCGTCTTATCGGCCGCAAGGTCAACGTCCTGTATGACTCGCGCACGGTCGAGATATACTCCGGGGGAGACCGTGTGGCCGTGCATCCCAGAGGGTTGCGCCCCTATGGCTACACCACCGAGGCCGCACATCTTGCATCGGCTCACCGCGACCTGAGCGGCTGGAGCGTCGAGAGCTTCCTGAGGCAGGGCGCGCGCATACATGCCGACGTGGAGGACTTCCTGCGGCATGTCATAGAGTCCAAGACACATCCCGAGCAGGCCTACAAATCATGCAAGGGAATCCTGTCGTTCGCATCCCGGATCGGCAACGACCGTCTGGTCAGGGCCTGCCGCAGGGCCGCATCCTCGGGGCTTTACAATTACAGCGCCGTCGACTCCATACTGCGCAGCCGCCATGACTGCCTCGATGAGGACACCATGCCGGAGGCTGAACGCGAGCAGAGCCCGGAGATGCCGCGGCATGCAAACATACGCGGCAAGGAATACTTCAGATAATTATCAACCCCACAGGACATACAATAATGGAAATGAATCAACAGACACTCGCCCGCATGGCGCAGATGCGGCTGCTGGGCATGCACGCGGCCTTCCGCACATCCATGGAATCGTTCAAAAGCGAAGACATGACCACAGACCAGTTCGTGGCATGGCTCGTGGAAAACGAATGGGACGACCGCACCAACCGCCTTATCCAGCGGCTGCAGAAACAGGCCTCGTTCCGTTACCGCGCCTCCCTCGAGGAGATAGACTACACCCTGGAGCGCGGCCTTGACCGCAACCTGCTGATGCGGCTCTCCGAGATGACCTTCGTCACCGAGCCACGCGACATCTTCATCACCGGCAGCGCCGGAACGGGCAAAAGCTACATAGCCACCGCCCTGGGACACCGCGCCTGCCAGAAAGGCATGCGCGTCCTCTACGCCAGCACGGCACGGCTGATGGGGCAGCTCAAGGCAGCCAAAGCAAAAGGAACGATACTTACCGAACTGAAACGCATAGAGCGCACCGACCTGCTCATTCTCGACGACTTCGGCATCCAACCGTTCGACGCCGCCGCCCGTTCAAGCCTGATGGACATTATCGAGGACCGTCACGGACGACGGGCAACCGTAATCACTTCACAGGTCCCCGTCTGCGACTGGCACGACATCATCGGCGAGAAGACAATCGCCGACGCAATCCTCGACAGGAT
>JAIDSW010000118.1 GCA_029061025.1 Duncaniella sp. | reverse complement strand
GTGATGGTGCCGCCCGAGATGCCGTCCACGGAGTCTTCGCCGTCGGCGGGCTTGAGACCCGGTTTCACTACGGTTACGGGGCGGAAACGGCCGTCTTTCCACATCTGCTTGCCGTGGAACTGATCGGAAAACGCCGGCTTCTCGATTTCGGCTCCGAGGCCGGGGGTCTCGCCCTGATGGGCGAAATATGCTCCGTAGATGGTGGAGCCGTCGGCATCGATTGCCACATATCCCCATATCGGGCCCCACAGTCCGGCTCCATACATCGGGAGGATGTATTTGGTGCCCGCGTCGGGGGTGGTGCATACATACACGGGGAGCTCCCTGCGGTCAGCATCGAGCTTTATCTGCGCGGCCACGTTCACGTCAAAAGCCTTGACGTCTGCGAGCGTGTCGCCCAGGGCGTTTACCACGAATGATTCGGTGATGTAGCGGTCGAAATCGGCGGTCACGTTGTTTTTGTCGGGCGTGATGAGCGCGGCGGCGAGAATCTGCGACATCTTGTCGGCGTTGATGTTCTCCTGCTGGCGGTCACGCAGCGTGAGCGAGGTCACGGCCAGAGCCGTACCCACCACCACCACGAGGATGATGATGTAGACCACGGTATAGAGGTTGCTTTGCTTGTTCATCGTAGGTAAAGGGTGTTAAGCGTTTGACTTGGCTCGGCGCATGCGGCGGGCGATGTTGGCCTGCACCACGCAGTAGTCGATAAGCGGTGCCAGAGCGTTGGCCAGGAGCACGGCCAGCATGGCGCCTTCGGGATAGCCGTTGTTGTAGGTGCGGATCAGCACCGCCACCACGCCCACGAGCAGGCCGTAGAAATATTTACCCGTATCGGTGCGCGCTGCGGTCACGGGGTCGGTGGCCATAAACACGGCTGCGAAGGCAAATCCGCCGTAGAGCAGCTGATCAAGCGGGTTGATAAACGAGGCCGGATATGTTGCCGTGGCAAATGTATTGGCGATGAAGCCCATCAGCAGTCCGCCTGCGATTACCGACAGCATTATGCGCCACGAGGCTATGCCGGCGGCAAGCAGTATCACGGCGCCTATGAGCACACACAGCGTCGAGGTTTCGCCAAACGAGCCGGGAATCAGTCCCAGGAAGGCATCCCACGTGGAGATGGGCTCGCCTATGATATTGGTGGGGGTGGCACCGCCCACGCTCGTAGCAATCTGCCCGAGGGGTGTGGCGCCCGATATGCCGTCGGCGAAGGTCACGTCGCCGCCCAGCCCCAGGATGGGACGGGTGGAGATGAATACCGAGTCGCCCGACATCTGGGCGGGATAGGCGAAGAAAAGAAATGCACGCGCCACGAGAGCTACGTTAAAGATATTATAGCCCGTGCCGCCGAATACTTCCTTGACGAATATCACCGAGAAAGCAGTGGCTACGGCGAGCATCCACAGCGGGGTCTCGATGGGGCATATCATGGGGATGAGGATACCAGTAACAAGGAATCCTTCCTGTATCTCCTCCTTGCGCATCTGGGCTACGACAAACTCTATGCCCAGACCCACGAGATAGGTCACCACGATGCGGGGCAATATGGCGAGAAATCCGTAGGCCATCAGGCTCCAGAAGGGAAACGACGACGCTCCCGAGCCGAGATAGTTCTGATAGCCGGTGTTGTACATGCCGAAGAGCAGGCAGGGCATGAGCGAGAGCACCACGATGATCATCACTCGCTTGGAGTCGATGCTGTCGTGGATATTGGAACCGGTGCGCGATGTGGAGTTGGGAGTGTAGAGAAACGTGTCGAATCCGTCAAACACGCTCTGCAACGCCGACAGCTTTCCACCCGGCTGAAAATGCGGGCGCATGCGGTCAAGTAGATTTTTCAGTGGTTTCACGTGAATATATTATATAAATGTGATTGATTCGGTTATTATACCTCCTTGCGCAGATATTCGAGACCGTCGCGCACTATCTGCTGCAGCTCGAGCTTCGAGGGGTCGGCATACTCGGCAAGGGCGAAATCTTCGGGAGCGACCTCATATATGCCCAAAGCCTCCATCTTGTCGATGTCGCGCGACAGGATTGCCTTCACAAGATATTCAGGAAGAATATCCATAGGCATATACTTGTCATATACGCCCGACATTATCATGGCGCGGCGTCCTCCGTTGAGGCGGGCGTCGGGGGCAAACTCCTTGCCCGAGAAATGACCCGGGAACGAGCGGCTTTCGCTCAGCTTCGACGGCGACATCGATGCCCAGCCCATGAATTCGTCGGCATCGTCGCCTTCGGGTATCACGGTAATCTGGCGGTAGGGGAAACGCAGATAACCCTCCTCGCCCACAGGCACTCCCGTCAGCACGTTGCCCGATATGATGCGCTTGTGACCGTCGGCAGCGAGACGACCCTCAACGAGGGGCTTTATCTCAGCACCGGCCACAGTCTTGAGCATGCAGGGATCGGTCACTTCCGATCCGGTCAGAGCCACCGTGGCCGAGAAATCGGCGCGGCGGTCGAGCATCAGGCTGCCTATGCGTGCAAGTGTGTCGAGGCTCAGCGTCCATATCACCTCGCCCTTGTTGACGGGTGCGATATTGGCTGCCTGCACTCCGGCGTTACCCGCCGGGTGGAGACGGTTGAAACCTACCGTCACGGCACCGGTCACTTCGGGGAAATCACTGTCGGAGGCCACGCCTATGTAGACCTTTCCGTCGGTGAGGGAGGCAAGCGCCTTCACACCTGCGGCCAGCACCTCGGCGGCAGGCATGGCATAGTCCGGAGCCAGAGGCGCGGTATCGAGCGCGGTGACAAATATATCGCGAGGCTTCACATCGGGCGACGGCACGATGTCATAGGGACGCTGACGCATCCACGGCCACAGACCCGAAGCAAGGATGAGCTCCTTTACCTGCATATCGGCAGGCAGCGTCACGGCTTCGCCGGCGGCATCACATTCCACCACCACGCGCTCTATCTTGCGGCGCGCGCCGCGCACCACCTCGGCCACCTTTCCGGCCACAGGGCTGCACAGCTTCATCGCCTCGGCATTCTTATCGTGAAGCAACGGCTGCCCGGCCTTCACCACGTCGCCCGGCTGCACGTCGAGTTTCGGAACGAATCCCGGGAAGTCGTCGGGAGTCACGGCAACCCGCGTCACCTTCACTTCGGTGACATCCGGGCGTCTCACACTTCCGGCAAGATTAAGATTCAGTCCTTTTTTAAGGGTTATATTCTTTTTCATCAATAGAAATTTAGTTGTGAAAACATTCACAAAGATAATACATTTCACAACGTTAACTGCATATCCCGACATGAAAAATAAAAAAAGTATAAAATTTTTCCCGATTCATTTGCTCAGTTCGGAAAAAGTATCTACCTTTGCATCGCTTTCGAGACAAACGGGCGCTTAGCTCAGCTGGTTCAGAGCATCTGCCTTACAAGCAGAGGGTCGGGGGTTCGAATCCCTCAGCGCCCACTCATCACAATCATTATCACCTCAACCCTTAAGCGATCTTCACCGGAAGACCGCTTATTTTTTTATCCCCTTCCAATTTATTTGCTATCTTTGCACATATCAATTAAGCCATCATAATAACATGAAACTATTATCACTCACTAAATCATTTATATTGTGCAGCGCCGTGACTATATTGTCCTGTTGCGCTGATAATAAGACGGCCGAAAGTGACAGCAAATCACTGCCGCGCGCGGAGACTCCGGCTGACTTCGCCGAAAGCATGGACAGTCTGTGGGCAAAAGCCGAAGCCGAAAAGGTCGAGCTTCATAGCCTCATGGTCGTGCAGGACGACAGCGTTATCTACG
>JAIDSW010000117.1 GCA_029061025.1 Duncaniella sp. | reverse complement strand
AGGGATTTACCGGCCGAAGGTCCCACGAGTGTACCTATGTCGGCGACACGCTCAGAGATATATCCCGATATGGGCGCCATCACCTGCGTATAACTCAGGATCAGTTCGGCCTGCGTCAAGTCGGCCTGCGCCACGGTCACCTCGGCATTAGCGCTCTCCGAGGCCGCTATGGCATTGTCGAGGTCGAGCTGCGAGGCGGCATTCTGCTCGAACAGCGGACGAATGCGTGTCAGGTCGCGATCAGCTTTCTGTGCCACAGCTTTGGCTTTGTTGAGCTGCGCACGGGCACGGTTGACATGGGCTTCATAAACCCGAGGGTCGATGATAAAAAGAGTCTGCCCCTTTTCAATATATGAGCCCTCCTTAAAGAGCATCCGCTCAAGGTAACCCTCGACACGGGCATGAATTTCCACAAACTGCTGTGCGCGGATTCTGCCTACATATTCGCCGTAGAGGTTGACTGTGGTAGTGTCTACTTCCGAAACTTCCACGGTGGGTAGCACTACTTCATGATGGCGGGGCTTGGTGACGAAGTAAATTACGGCTGAAATGATGAGCACCACAAGTGCGATGACCAGCCATGACTTCTTGTCATGCGATAATAGCTTCCTGATATTCGGCAAAATTGATGACTGAAACGACATTTTCTCTTAATTAAGCGTCCTTTTCTTACGAATGATAAATAACTGCAAAGTTAAGGAAATATTTTGAAATTCTTTCGCACAAATTTCGCCGTTTCTGATAGAAAAGCTGATTCTTCCCCGAATTTGGGAATGGTTATAAGTCTTATGAGCATTTCATTGCGGGAATTAATCTTTTACAAGATTTACCAGAATGTGACAATATACCAAAATACACCCCCGAATATACACCACAACATAGTCAGTGAGAAGAAAGCGATATTAAACCATACCTTTTTTCTTCTCGATGAAAAGTAAAGAGGGATGTAGGCCAATCCATAATCAATAATTCCTATTAAAATAGTAGCGGTAATCCTTAACGCTGGTGTCAATACGACATTACCTTCGGGCAAAAAAACTTGAAAGACCGGATATATGAAACTCATCAGCCATAGAGGGGAAATTGCTGCGATATATATAGCTGCGACGAGCAGGTTTTCTGATTCACTCCGGGATTCATCCGGTTTTACTGTATCGTTTCGCATAGGAAATTATGACTTTCGGTTGAGGTGGATATGATTTTTATTGTGCGGGTATCTTTCTTGCCGTTAAAATACTTATCTAGTACCCGAGCAAAAACATCATCGGGAGATACGCGATCAAAAAGAGTTATCGACGAGCGGAGCTTTACGGCATCGATATGACTGAATATCCCGGTGGCATCATCGGAAGGCAGATTTAATATGGTCTCGGATACCTCCCTGAGTCGGTGACCTAATATAGGGTGGGAGAGGTAGGCGGTAGCTTCATCGATTCCGGAAATTCCATAATATTTGGAGTTATGGGAA
>JAIDSW010000116.1 GCA_029061025.1 Duncaniella sp. | reverse complement strand
GTACAACCTTAAGCAACTCTTCATCAGTCAGTTTGGCAAATTCTGGACCGGTGATGATATTGTCATCGCCATCCGTATCTGACCACAATCCTATCCGGCGTCCGATCTCGCGTGCGGTAGCTGGAGTATCTCCCGTCACAATCTTTATTTCGATACCTGCCCGGCGACATTCAGCCACAGCATCGGGCACATCGTCGCGCACGGGATCGCTTATCGCTACAATACCTATTAATGTTAGCTCGGGAAGCGGAGCATTGAAATCCATTGAGCTGTTTTCAGGCAGATCAGCGTATGCAAGCGCGAGGGTGCGCATGCCCTGCTCCTGATACCCTCTGAGCGTCTCGGCCACGTCCTCTTCCTCAGCGCGGGATTTCTTGCGGCACAAACCGTATACTATCTCTGGAGCACCCTTGACATATAGACGCAATTTTCCCGACTTGCTTTTCACAACTGATGCCATGAATTTGCGCTCGGTAGAAAAAGGCAGTTCGGCCACCATTTCGGCATCAGCTTTCATGGCTTTGAAGTCAACACCTCTTCCGTGCAGCCATAAAAGGAGTGCACCTTCGGTAGGGTTACCTATTACGGTGGGATTGCCCTTGTCATCTTCGCCGAGAGTGGCGGTGGAATTGACTGCTATGCCCTCCTCTATCGTCAGGATATTTGACGGATTATCAGGAGTGAGGAAAAAGTGCATGTCAGCCACAGTCATTCGGTTACGAGTCAGAGTGCCTGTCTTGTCAGTACATATTACAGTTGTGGCACCCATAGTCTCGCATGCGTGAAGCTTACGCACGAGATTATTGCTTTTCAGCAACCGACGCATACTGTAGGCGAGCGACAGAGTGACAGCCATAGGCAGTCCTTCGGGCACTGATACCACTATGAGAGCAACGGCTATCATGATGGTCTGAAGCAGATAAGCGATGAACCGGAGCGTATCGAAAGATCCGGTCTCCCCTCCTCCGTCAAAGAAATACATAAGTATCCTGCCCACCACCACGGCGATTCCCACGCCATAACTGAATCGCGTGATATAAGTGCTCAGCCGTGACAGCTGGCGGTTAAGCGGAGTGACGATATTCTCATCTATATGCGTAGCTTCAAAAACTTTACCGTTTTCACTTCGGTCACCCACGGCAGTCACCTCCATCACACCGTGCCCTTCCATCACCTTAGTGCCGCGGAGCACCATCCACGACGGATAGGTGGCATCCTTGTCGTTATGGTCGCGCAGATGTGTTTTGGCACACAAGGGCTCGCCGGTAAGTGTGGATTCATCCACATTGAGTGAAGTAGAGTCGAGCAGTTGACCATCGGCGGGAATTTCCTGACCGGTAGCGATGACAACAATATCACCCACCACCACATCCTTGCGCGGTATCTCGACTGCCACACCGTTACGATACACCTGTACCGGCTCGTCATCGTTGACTTTATTGAGTATTGCAAATTCCCTGTCGGCTTTAAGCTCGAATATAAATCCGAGTGCCGTAGCGAGGATTATGGCGATAAAAATTCCCGCCGGCTCGAAAAACACACCCGCACCAAGATCGAGTACCGTGTATTCATACACGGAAATTCCCATCGACATAAGCCCGGCCACCAGCAGAATGATTATGAGTGGATCCTTGAATTTTTCAAGAAACTGCTTCCATAAGGGTGTAGACGGCGGCGGAGTCAGGATATTGTCGCCATGCTCGGCGCGCGACTGTGCCACCTGGGCATCGGTAAGTCCGGTGTAGATATGATTTTTCTCCATTGTCAAATCAGATCAAGAAGTTCTGAAAGCGATGCAATCTGCGAGGGATGCACGGCCGCATCTTCGTCGGCTGTCCACCCTTTACCCTTTATCCAGGCCACCCGGCAGCCTATCGACTCAGCCGGGAATATATCTTTTTTCAGGCTGTCGCCCACTACGAGCACCTCTTCGGGTTTAAGCCCGAGGGCATCGACACCCAGCCGGAAAATTGCGGGATCAGGTTTTCTTACCCCGACCACAGCACTTTCAATTATATCATTGAAATACTTCCGGAGATCAAAATCTTTGAGCACGGCTTCGACGTTGCCGTAAAAATTGCTCACGAGCACAAGCGGAAATTTCTTGCTTAAAGCTTCGAGAACCGGACGTGCTTCCTCGACACACTTGCGGGCTTCATCATAACAGTATTGCGCTATCTTCCCGGCCGCCTCATCGACCGAAGATGAATCAAATGCGCCCCGCTCCACGAGATACCCGAGCTCAAGTCTCATCTTAATAAGAAGTAAATCATAGAAATTATGATGAGGGAAGATGTGGCGGTTACGCGCCAGTTCGCGCTCGGTTTCCACATATACCTCGCGAAAAAGTGGCTTGGGTATTTCGATGTCCGAAGCGAGATAGCCGTCGTAGATCACCTCGCTCCAATGCACACCGCGGCTATCGATCGTACCGCCGTAATCAAAAATTATACCTTTCAGATTTTCAATATTTTCCATCTTTCAGCTGGCTGATGAATGAGTTGCATATACGCTCATGC
>JAIDSW010000115.1 GCA_029061025.1 Duncaniella sp. | reverse complement strand
GATATAATCAGAGCATGTTTAATCTTGTAATTTTCGGCGCCCCCGGCAGCGGAAAGGGCACCCAGAGCGACAAGCTTATATCCCGCTATGGTCTCACCCATATCTCAACCGGTGAGATACTCCGCGAAAATATCGCAAAAGGAACAGAACTCGGCAAGATTGCCGACAAATATATTTCAAAAGGTCATCTAATTCCCGATGATCTCGTCACCGAGATGCTTGCCGATGAGATCGACGCGCACCCCGATGCCAAAGGTTTCATATTCGACGGCTTTCCACGTACAATTCCTCAGGCCGAGGCTCTCGACCGTATCCTTGCCGAGCGCGGCGAGGAAGTGCACTCGGTGATAGGTCTGGAAGTGCCTGATGATCAACTGATCGACCGCCTGCTCTCGCGCGGCAAGGAGTCAGGTCGCTCCGACGACAACCTTGAGACGATCAACGAGCGTCTGCAAGTGTATCATTCATCCACCTCACCGCTTAAGGATTTCTACCTCGGCAACGGTCGCTATGAATCAATCGAGGGCACGGGCGAGATTGACCGTATCGCCGACCGTATCGTGGAGGCTATCAACCGTCGCGACGAAGCGCTGAAGAAGAAATAAATTTCTTCCGCATTATTAAAATACATTTCGCACCCCCGCTGACTGAATCGCCGGCGGGGGTGCGCTGTATATATCGCAAGGTATCAGAATCCCTGCTTCTTGATGAAGTCAGAGAATACTTTTGAGAAATATTCGTTGTCGTCGCGCTTGTAGCGAACATCGGTAAACACCTGCGCAAGAGTCTCTTTACCGTTTTCGGCAATGAATTTGGCGCTGTCGGCCAGCGCTTCCTTTTCGGCATAAATCTCATCGATGTCGGCAGCGGTGTAGTCATGATATTTCTCATCATGTACTATTCCCTTGATGGGCAGGCGGTCGCTCTTGGAAGCGTCGGCAGCGGGATAGCCCACTGTCACAGTCGCCACGGGCACCACGCGCTCGGGCAGGTCGAGTACTTCGGCAATCTGAGGAGCATTGTAGGTCACCGTCCCGAGGTAGCAAGTGCCGAGGCCGTTCATCTCGGCGATGGTCACAAACTGCTGCGCGAAGATTATGGTATCGATCACGCCCCACATGAAAGCCTGGAAATTATCGTAGCCGGGCACGGCGTAGCGCTGCCGGCACCATTTCTCGAAGCGGTTGAAGTCGACGCAGAATGTCAGCACCGCCTGAGCCGACATTACCGACGGCTGCCCGAAGTGAGCGGGGGAGAGGGCTCGGCGCAGGTTCTCGTCGCGTGTCACCACCACGCTGTATATCTGCATATTGCCCGTGTTTGGCGCCTGTGATGCAGCCTCAAGCATCGCGGTAATATCTTCAAGTGAAAGCTTACGGTCAGCGTCGTAGTTTCGTATAGTTCTACGGTTAGTAAAATAAGGATTTATATTCATATTCTCGTTGTTTTTTCTGATACAAAGATAATAATAGTTTTGTGATTTCCTACGAGTTTATACCATATTTTTGACATGGCTGATTATCCGGTAGAGTCACACACTTGGGTGCGTCAGGCGGGGGATTGTGAGCGAAGTCAGCACGGTTTATTTACTCTGATATGAGATTACCTTTTGCTCTGCCGGACGCACCCGAGTGTGCGTTCCTACCGGTTAAACTGTTGAGATATAATTAAATATGCTATTTTTTGAATGTGGATATAATGTGCCTTAGCTTTGCCGATGATCATGCACCTGCAGCGCAGGTGTGAGCAAATTAGCGTTGTGGTTGAGGCCCTGCCGAAACCCAACGAATCGTTCTCACAAAGAAAATGCACGCGCGGGAGCGTGTGCAAGCACTAACGCTCAACTCAGGCCTACTGACGCGGCGATGCTCGCACACGCTCCCGCGCGTGCGATAAATACTAAGTCATTTTATCGTGGGGTCTCGGCTTAGCCTCAACCACCACGCCATAATGCGTGCACCTGCGCTGCAGGTGCTTTACGTAAGACACTCTAATTGTTTAAAATACACTGCCTTACAATAGTTATTGACAATCGGGTGAAAATGCGGGCGGAATATTTGCAAAAGCCGCGGGAATTTAAGAAATTTGCAGTCGCTTTTAACCCCTCTAATCCTAAATGAAAACTTATACCTACGACGAGGCTTTCGACGCCTCTAAAGAATACTTTGACAACGACGAACTCGCTGCCCGCGTGTGGGTGAGCAAATATGCGTTGAAGGATTCTTTCGGCAATATCTATGAAAAGACTCCCGAGGATATGCACCGCCGCATAGCTTCGGAAATAGTGCGCATAGAGAACAAGTATCCCAATCCCATGACCGAAGCCGAGGTGATGGAGCTTCTCGATCATTTCCGCTATGTGGTGCCTCAGGGCAGCCCGATGGCCGGAATAGGCAATAATTTCCAAGTAGGCTCGCTCTCCAACTGCTTCGTGATAGGTCTCGACGGCACGCCTGACTCCTACGGCGGTATAATCCGCATAGACGAGGAGCAGGTGCAGCTCATGAAGCGTCGCGGAGGTGTGGGTCACGACCTTTCGCACATCCGCCCCAAGGGTACGCCGGTGAAAAACTCGGCGCTGACGTCGACGGGTCTCGTGCCGTTTATGGAGCGCTACTCCAACTCCACCCGCGAGGTGGCTCAGGACGGACGCCGCGGAGCGCTGATGCTCTCTGTATCGATCAAGCATCCTGACTCGGAGAAGTTTATCGATGCCAAGCTTGAGCAGGGCAAGATTACGGGAGCCAACGTGTCGGTGAGAATCGACGATGATTTCATGAACGCCGCCGTAAACGGCACAAACTATAACCGCCAGTTTCCCGTAGATGCAGCCGAGCCCGAGGTGACCTTGCCTACCGATGCACGCGCACTGTGGAATAAAATTGTATTCAACGCATGGAAATCGGCCGAACCCGGGGTACTTTTCTGGGACACCATCATCCGCGAGAGTGTGCCCGACTGCTACGCCGATCTCGGTTTCCGCACCATCTCCACCAATCCCTGCGGTGAGATCCCCCTCTGTCCCTACGACAGCTGCCGCCTCGTGGCGATGAATCTTTATTCTTACGTAAAGAATCCGTTTACCGACAAGGCCGAATTTGATTTCGAACTTTTCCGCAACCATGTAGCTAAGGCACAGCGCATCATGGACGATATCATTGACCTCGAAATGGAGAAGATCGACACGATTATCGACAAAATCAAGTCAGACCCCGAGACTGCCGAGGTGAAAAGCGCCGAACTTCACCTGTGGGAGAAAATCCGCGCAAAGACACTCAAAGGCCGTCGCACAGGCCTCGGCACCACAGCCGAGGGTGACATGATAGCCGCACTCGGACTCCGCTACGGAACTACCGAAGCTACTGATTTCTCCGTAGAGGTGCACAAGCAGCTTGCTCTTGCCGCCTACCGCTCGTCGGCTAAGATGGCCGAGGAGCGTGGGGCTTTTGAGGTATATGATGCTGAGCGCGAGAAAAACAATCCTTATATTCGCCGCCTGGCCGAGGCTGATCCCGAACTGTATGAACTGATGGTGAAGCACGGCCGCCGCAACATCGCCTGCCTCACGATCGCTCCCACCGGCACCACCTCGCTCATGACCCGCACATCGTCGGGTATCGAGCCTGTGTTCATGCCCGTATATAAGCGCCGCCGCAAGGTCAATGCTAATGATGTGGAATCGCGCGTGGATTATGTCGACGACTCGGGTGATGCTTTTGAGGAATACGTGGTATATCATCCCAAATTTGTCGACTGGATGAAGACTCAGGGTATAGAGGTGAAAGATGACTATACTCAGGAGCAGCTCGACGAACTCGTGGCGCGCTCTCCCTATTTCAAAGCTACCGCCAACGATATCGACTGGCTCGAAAAGGTGAGAATGCAGGGAAGGATTCAGAAGTGGGTCGACCACTCGATTTCCGTGACAGTCAACCTCCCCGCCGATACCACCGTGGAGCTCGTCAACAAGCTCTATATCGAGGCCTGGAAATCGGGTTGCAAGGGTTGTACCATCTACCGCGACGGCAGCCGCTCGGGTGTGCTCGTGGCTATCGAGAAGAAGAAGCCCGAGGCCGCTCCCGCTCCTGTCGCTGACTACCGCCCGCACGTAGCCAAGCGTCCCATCGAGCTTGAGGCCGATGTGGTGCGTTTCCAGAACAATAAGGAAAAATGGATCGCATTCGTGGGATTGGTCGACGGCAAACCTTATGAGATCTTCACCGGTCTTGCTGATGATGAGGACGGTATCTTCTGCCCGAAATCAGTCACCAAGGGCCGTATCATCAAGGCTATAGACGAGAACGGTAACAAGCGCTACGACTTCCAGTTTATCAACAAGCGCGGTTATAAGACTACGATAGAAGGCCTCTCGGACAAGTTCAACCCCGAATATTGGAACTATGCCAAGCTGATTTCGGGAGTGTTGCGCTACGGTATGCCTATCGATCAGGTAATCAAGCTCGTCAACGGACTTGAACTCAATTCGCAGTCGATCAATACGTGGAAAATGGGTGTCGAGCGTGCGCTCAAGAAATACATTCCCGCCGGAACGGCTGCCAACGGGCAGCGCTGTCCCAACTGCGGCCAGGAAACGCTCATATATCAGGAAGGTTGCCTGATATGCACCTCGTGTGGCACATCTAAGTGTGGTTGATATACCGCTGTATCATAAATAACGAGGGTGAGACACTGAAATGGCGTTCTCACCCTCGTTAGTTATACAATTATTGTTTATGCTTTTACGAGATTGATCGTTACGGTAAAGGTGTCGATTCCTTCTTCCCACAGTTTGCCGAGATCCTGAAGCGATGTGATGCCAAGCGCGGGAAACAGTTGCGAGGTGAGAATATCGGCTACCGCCGCATTGGCCGGATCAGCGAGGTAATCCTTGAGTTTCGCATCGAGGGCGGGGAGAGCGGGTGCCAGCAACCCGACGAACGGATCAAGCATCTTCTTGTCAATGACGTGTTTCAGCGAAGTGCCCGAGGCTGTGGCAACCACAGGGATACCGGTGGAGTTAATAGACTCGAATGTGGCCATGAGCGCTTTGGTGTCAATACCCATAGCGGCTATATCGGCGAGCAATTTTTCAAGTTTTTCAGTCACCGCGCCATCATTGAGATTGGGATTCTTGCCATTGTCAACATCAATTTTGTAGCTGATATTGGGAATGTAGGGCGTAACCATGAGAAATGTATTGCGGCTGTACCAGAACACAAGATTCCTGCCCGTAGAGCCTTTGAAATCAGCGATTGCCTTGTAAATGCCGTTGGTTTGGTCGATACCCTCGCGCATAGCTCGCGCAAGGTCGATGGCGGTTGAGTAGTCAACTACCATGCTTCCGTTTTCCTGAAGGTCGAGAGCTCCTACGCTATTGTACAGAGCAAGACCACCGAGCAGACTCAGTGTGGCCGAAAGCTCTGCCGATTTCTCAGGTTGACCTTTCAATCCGATTTCGATTACTACGGGCGCATGAGCCATGAGCTCGGCGCTTACGGGCAGCATCTTTTCAGGCACCCATTTGCCCGTGATGTTGCCTTGCGCTTCTGCGGTGAGGGTAGAGGTGACGGCGATCTGAGCTTTTCCCGAGGTGGTGACGGTGCCCGTGAGATCCATACGGTAGATTTCGGGTAATGCATCGGCACGCGATATGGGGAAGATGACGGGGGGAGTGGAGAGAGTAGTGCTACCGGTCAGAGCGAAAGTACCGTCGCCGGACTGTTTCATGTCGGCGGGGATTGTAATATCGGAGTATCCGGGAATTATATTGCTTAATGATACCACGGCGCGCGACTCGCTGCGGGTGTGGACCGTCACTACACCGTAGGAACGGTCACCGTTGAATGTGACTACCGCATCACTGCCGGTGATGTGTGAAGACGGAATCTCCTGCCAGGGCTTCTTGTCATCGCTGCACGACACAGCCATGAGCGCACCTGCAAGAACTGCAAACGATATAAAAGACTTTTTCATGAGTTGAAACGATAGAAGTATTTTACTTGTAAAAACAAATCAGCGACGAAAAAGTTAGGTCGCGCAACGGTTTTTCCGTCACGCGACCTGAAGATTATGCGCTATTTACAGCTTATTTAAGGCCGCATGCGTTGCACTTTTCCGAAATCATGGTGAAGAAATCGTTGCCCTTGTCATCTACAAGAATGAATGCGGGGAAGTTTTCCACCTCGATTTTCCACACGGCTTCCATGCCGAGCTCGGGATACTCAAGCAATTCCACCTTCTTAATGGAATCCTTGGCAAGAATTGCGGCAGGGCCACCGATCGAGCCGAGATAGAATCCGCCGTGAGCCTTGCATGCGTCGGTAACCTGCTTGCTGCGGTTGCCCTTGGCGATCATCACAAGCGAGCCGCCGAGAGCCTGGAACGGCTCTACGTAGGGATCCATGCGGCCTGCCGTAGTGGGGCCGAACGAACCTGAGGGCATGCCTTCGGGTGTCTTTGCCGGACCGGCATAGTATACCGGGTGATCTTTGAGATACTGAGGCATGGGCTCGCCGCGGTCAATGCGTTCCTTGATCTTGGCGTGGGCAATATCGCGTGCCACGATAATAGTGCCGTTGAGCGACAGGCGGGTCGAAACGGGATATTTGGTAAGCTCTTCCTGAATTTCCTTCATGGGACGGTTGAGGTCGATTTTCACAACCTCGCCTTCACCGGCCTTGCGGTATTCTTCGGGAATGAGTTCGCCGGGATTGGAGTCAAGTTTCTCTATCCAGAGACCTTCGCGGTTGATTTTGGCCTTCACGTTGCGGTCGGCCGAGCAGGATACGCCTATACCTATGGGGCAGGATGCACCGTGGCGGGGCAGACGGATCACGCGGATGTCGTGGGCGAAATACTTGCCGCCAAATTGAGCGCCGTAGCCTATTTTCTCAGTCTCCTCCTTGAGCTGACGCTCGAGTTCATGATCGCGGAAAGCATGGCCGAGTTCGTTGCCGTGGTCGGGGAGTGAGTCGTAATATTTCATCGAAGCCTTCTTCACGGTAGCGAGATTCATCTCGGCTGAAGTACCGCCCACTACTATGGCGATGTGGTAGGGAGGACATGCAGCCGTGCCGAGCGACTTCATTTTCTCAACGAGGAAAGGCACGAGAGTCTTGGGGTTGATTATCGCTTTGGTCTCCTGATAGAGGTAAGTCTTGTTGGCCGAGCCGCCACCCTTGGCTACAAACAGGAAGTGATATTCATCGCCCTCGGTGGCGTGAAGATCAATCTGTGCGGGAAGATTGCAGCCGGTGTTGACTTCGTCATACATATTCAGGGGAGCATTCTGGCTGTAGCGGAGATTATCGGTGGTATAAGTGTCGTATACGCCGTGGCTTATCATTTCCTCGTCGTCGCAGCCGGTGTAGACGCGCTGACCTTTCTCACCGTGGCATATAGCCGTGCCGGTATCCTGGCAGAAGGGTAGAGCGCCCTTGGCCGCGATTTCAGCGTTGCGGAGCATGGTGAGAGCCACAAACTTGTCGTTTTCACTCGCCTCGGGGTCGCTGAGAATCTTAGCCACCATCTCGTTGTGCTCGCGACGGAGCATGAATGCGTTGTCGTGTGTAGCCTGACGGGCAAGTACACGCAGAGCTTCGGGATCTACCACAAGGAATTCATGTCCGCCCCAGTTCTCTACCTTTACGTAGTCCTTCGTGAGAAGGTAATATTCCGTAGTATCGGGCCCGAGAGGAAACATAGGCTGATACTTGAAAGGTTTGGTTGCCATAAAAATATATATTATTGGATAATTAAAAATTAGTCAAACACGCCCTCAATCGATTCCTCCTCCAGAGTAGGCTCGGGAGCTTCCTCGCCCACTGCTCCGAAGTAGTCTTTCTCACACAGGTTGATCGACGCAGGGAAATTAAACCGGGCGCTTTCCGAGAACGGCAGCGACTTGTCGGCATATACTTTTTTCATGAAAAGACCGTAGATTGGGAGAGCCATTGCGGCGCCCTGACCGTTGGCCATGGAATTGAAATGGATGAATCGCTCGTCGCCGCCCACCCATGTGCCGGTCACGAGCTGGGGAGTGAAGCCCATGAACCATCCGTCGGCGTTGAAGTTGGTCGTACCCGTCTTGCCACCCATCTCGGCTGTGAGACCGTAGCGTGAGCGCACGCGGTGAGCCGTACCCTCGTTAACCACATTGAGAAGCATCGAGAGGATGCGGTAATAAGCCTTTTCGCTGATTACCTCGGTGTGGACAGGGGTGAAATTGTCATCGATTATATTACCGTTGTTGTCAGCTATCGCAGTTACGAAAATCGGGTCGACGCGCATGCCGTTGTTGGCAAACGCCGAGTAAGCCGTTACCATTTCTTTAACCGATACGTCGGCCGGACCGAGACACAGCGACATCACAGGGGGAAGATCGGCGGTGATTCCGAAATTATGCATCGTGCGCACCAGCGACGCGGGTGAGAGCTGACTTATGAGTCGGGCTGAAATCCAGTTGTTGGAGTTGGTAAGCGCCCATCTCAGGTCGACCATCTCGCCCACGCGTGCTGACCCCGAGTTGCGCGGAGCCCATACGTTGCCGGCCTCGTCGGTGAGCACGGGCTGCTCGTTGAGAAACTCGTCGCAGGGCGTGAAACCTTCCTCCATGGCATAAGTGTACAGGAACGGTTTGCCCGTCGAGCCAATCTGACGGCGTCCGGTGGATACCATATCATACTGGAAATACGAGAAATTAGGGCCGCCTACGTAGGCCTGCACATGGCCGTTGAGCGGGTTCATGGCCATGAATCCGGTGCGGAGGAAGTGCTTGTGATACAACACCGAATCAAGCGGCGTCATCACCGTGTCGATAGAGCCCGAGTAAGAAAACACCTTCATCTCGCGCGGGGTATTGAAAGCGCGGTCGATCTCCTCGCGCGATGCGCCGCCCTTCACCATGGTGCGGTAGCGGTCGGTATTCTTCATCGCGTTGCGTATGAGATGATTGAGGCGTATTTCCGACAGCTCGGTGCGGTTGGTGGTATACGGAGCCCCCTTGGTGTTGCGCTTTTCGCGGAAGAAAGCATTCTGCAGATAACCTCCGAGATGCTCCGCCACAGCTTCCTCGGCATACTTCTGCATGCGTGAATCTATAGTGGTGTAGAT
>JAIDSW010000114.1 GCA_029061025.1 Duncaniella sp. | reverse complement strand
CAACGGACTCGATACGGTGATGATAGCCAGTCACGGGGGTGATCATTCGATATATCCCGACTGCCGCGGAGCGTGTGTCGAAGCGTTGGCCGAAGCAGTGCGTCTGGGCACCTACGCCGGGATAAAGATTATCGCGCCCTACACCTATATAACCAAAGGCGAAATCGCCTGTCGCGGCCGTGATCTCGGTATTGATTACTCCACTACATATTCCTGCTACAAAGGAGGTGAAAAGCCATGTGGAAAATGCGGCACATGTGTGGAGCGTCGCGAAGCGCTCGAATATGCAGGCTTAAAATCCGATGAATGATGGACACTTCAGCTCAACCCGTAAAGAAAAAACGTCGCCGTAAGCGCAAGTTCAGTCCCCGCAAGGCATTAAGGCTTCTTGCCATAATTGTGCTGATAGTGGGCGGTTGCACCTACATGTGCCGCCGCGGTGATTCGAAGCCTTCCGACGCGCCCGCTGCCGACAGCGAGGAATTCGCAATGAACGAGGAGACCGAAGAACCCGTGGAATACATAGACATTACCGGCGAATACAGCGCCCCTGACTACTCCACCCCTCTCGAAAAAATGCCCGAGCCGACGATAAAGATGAAGGTAAACTATTTCGGGAGTCCGGCCAAGGCGTTCAACGACAGCAACCACGTGCATCTGGCCGAAGCCCGAGTGATAGGCATAGAACCCCTCGCCGGCACCCGCTCCCACTGGCAACTGCGACGTCCTATAGTAAAGGTGACATCCAACGCCGATTATTACATAGATAATCTTACTTTCTCGCGACCCTACCTCGTGCCTGAAGCCGAAGCCGCATTGCGCGAGATCGGCCGCCGCTTCCGCGACACCATCGAAGCCCGCGGCGGTGGGGATTACCGCATCAAGGTCACCAGTCTGCTCCGCACCCCCGAGGCCATCAAGCGGCTGCGGCGCCGCAACCGTAATGCGGTAGACTCATCGGTGCATCAGTTCGGAACTACATTTGACATCTCCTATGCCCAGTTCATAGCCGATACTGACTCGATACCCCGCAGTGTCGACGACCTCAAGGGAGTGCTGTCCGAAGTGCTCAAAGCCATGCGTGAGGAGGGAAAGATATGGGTGAAATATGAGCGCAAGCAACCGTGTTTCCACATTACAGCGCGCAAGCCCAAGGATAATCAATGAAAAAATGGTTTAAAATAATCGGCTTCACGCTCGCCGGCATCATCCTGCTTATCGTGGCGGTTATCACCGCGGCGATATGGATTCTCACGCCTGCGCGTCTCACTCCCCTCGTGAAGGACCTCGCACGAAAGAATCTTGATGCCGAGGTTAATATCGGTCGCGTGGAGCTGAGCTTCTGGTCAACGTTTCCCCGCCTGGAGGTTGATGTGGATAATCTTGAGATAATATCTCACTCGTTAGGCCGGTGTGCCGACAGCTTGCCTGCATGGCGCGATTCGCTGCTTTCCGTGGAGTCTTTTCACGGGGCGTTGAGTCTGCCCAAACTCGTCACGGGCACTATCGCCGTTGACCGCGTTATTATCGGGCACCCCGCGGTAAATATAGTTACGGCAGCCGACGGGTCTACCAATTTCGACATCACGAAACCATCTATTGACGACTCTGAGCAATCCTCGTCCATACCATCCTTCTCGCTCGGGCGATTCGCTATAGAAGGCGACATGCCGGTGCGCTATCTTTCAATACCTGATTCCACATATCTGGCACTGACACTTTCCACAGCGTCGGTTGAAGGCGAAAAAAATCCCGTCTACACGCTCGACGTTAAAGGCGACACCCGCGCCCGTATCGGCGACCTGCACATCGACAATCTGCGCCTCGGTCTCGGAGGTGACATCACATGGAATCCCGAGCATCCCGCCGTGGTGGAACTCGACCGCCTCCGTGCGGCACTCGGAGATGTGACGGTAGAGGTGTCGACGAATGCCGATTTTTCTGAAGCGCCGGTATTCAACTCCCTCCGTGTCAATCTTCTCCCTGTTTCCATCGACTCGATTATGGCCATAGTGCCCGACGGTACGCTTCCCGAGGGCATGATTATAGGAGGTGACGCCCGTATTTCAGCCGACGTGTCGCTCTCCGAGCCATATACAGTGGGCGCCGACCTGATTCCTTCGCTGAAAGCAGCTGTCGACATAGCCGAAGGCACCGCCCGCTTCGAGGAAATGTATCTGAAAAAACTCAGTCTGAAGGCCAAGGCTACGGTTGACGGACACGCACCTGACCGCTCTGTGCTCGACGTCAGCGATCTCTTTGCCGTAGGTGAAGGCGTGGGATTCCGCCTTTCGGCCAAGGTCACCGATCCTCTTTCCGACCCGTCGGTCAAAGGCACTTTCAAGGGGGGCATCGTGGCTCGGTGGCTGTCGCGCAGGCTGCTCAATGCCCTTCCCTGCAAGATTTCGGGTGACCTGAGAGCGGAGTGCGACTTTGCATTCCGCCGCAGCTATCTCACCCCTACCGAATTTCACCGCGTAAAATTCAACGGTGAGGCCTCGCTTAAAGATTTTCACCTCGACATGCGCGACGCCTCGGCCAATCTTTTCCTTGACAAGGCGCAACTGAAACTCGGCTCCGATTCACGCATCTCGATAGGCACTCACACCGTCGACTCCCTGCTTACGGCCTCGCTTGAAATCGACACCATCGCATTCTTCACTCCCGGCCTTGACTTGCAGGGGCGTGACTGGGAAATGGGGATAGGAATGCTCAACGTTGCCTCGACAGCCGACACCACTCAGATCAATCCCATAGGCGGACGCATCACGGCCGGCATGCTTTCACTCGACAACGCAGCTGACTCGGCACGCATACGCCTGCGCGATGCTACCGTAAGCGGTTCGCTCACGCGATTCCGCGGCAACACTTCCAAGCCACGCCTTTCGGCAAAAATCACATCACGTCGGGCTATCTATTCGCAAAATTTCCTGCGCGCTTTCATCAGCGACATCGATGCCGCTATAACCATTTTTCCCGCCCCGCCGAGGATAGGCCGACGCATGCGCGAGCGCATGGACTCGATTGCGTCGCTTTATCCCGCCCTGCCTGCCGATTCCGTCTATGCCCGCGCCATGGCTCTCAGCCGTCGGCGCAACAATGAAGCTGATTCGCTCGACAATGCCAATTCATTCAATCTCGACGGCTCCACCGTGGCACTCCTGAAAAAATGGGGTACGAAAGGACACGTAAAGGCCGAACGAATAGGAGTATTTACACCCCTGTTTCCGATCCGTAACGTGATTTCAGGCCTCGACATGAAATTTTCATCTGATTCCCTCACCATATCCCATACCCGCTGCTCCATAGGGCGAAGCAACCTGACTGTCGACGGCTCGATAGCCAACATCTCCCGCTCACTCACGTCACGCCGCGGCTCACCCATAATCCTTGACTTCAATATCAAGGGTGACACGCTCGACGTGAACCGCATCGCCACAGCCTTGTTTGCCGGCATAGCTTATCAGAAAACCGCGCAGAGGACCACAGGACTGTCGGTATCAGAGGAGAGCGAGGCCGAGATGCAGCGCATTCTCGACAAAGCGGCTGAAAATGATTCGGCGGCGCCGGTAATAATTCCCATGAATATCGATGCCGGGCTTAACCTCAACATCGGCAATGTGCTTTACAGTGACCTGATACTTAATGATGTATCAGGTCTCGCCCGCGTAAGCGGCGGTGCGCTGAATCTGCGGGGCATTCGCGCCCGTACCGACATGGGCGCAATCGACCTCAACGCATTGTATTCCGCCCCCGACGAAACCGACATGCGCTTTGCTTTCGGCATGCTACTGAAGGATTTCCGCATCGACCGCTTCCTGAAACTTATGCCGTCGATCGACTCCGTGATGCCGCTGCTCAACGGCGTGAGCGGCATTATCAATGCTGACATTGCCGCCACCTCACGCCTTGAGCCCGACATGAATATCAATATTCCGTCGCTCTCGGCCGCTGTGAAAATCACCGGCGACAGCCTCGTGCTGCTCGACAGCGAGACTTTCCGCAAAGTATCGAAATGGCTGCTGTTCAAAAACAAGAAGCGCAACATGATCGACCGGATGGAGGTGGAAATGGTGGTCGACAGCCAGCGCGTGGAGCTGTTTCCGTTCATATTCGACATGGACCGCTACCGTCTGGGCGTAATGGGCACCAACGACCTGGCGCTGAATTTCAAGTATCACGTGGCGGTGCTGAAATCTCCGATTCCGTTTAAATTCGGTATAAACATCTCGGGTAACCCTGACAAGATGAAGATACGCCTGGGCGGAGCAAAGCTCTCGGAAAAGAAACTCGCGTCAAGCACCATGATTTCCGATACCACCCGCATCAACCTCGTCCGTCAGATCGAAAGCGCCTTCATACGCGGCGTGCGCAACTCGTCGCGTCCGGGGCTGAATCTGAAATCCCGTCAGTCAGCCGAACTGCGCTCGCTCGACACCGTGACAGGAGACACCATATCCCGCGCCGACTCGCTCGTATTTATCCGCGAAGGCATCATCGACGCCCCTTTACCACCCGACTCCCTGAATCATGAATAATCACGAAATCTTACTCCGTTATCTCGACTCGGCAGGCGTCGACCGCTTCGTGCCGCGTGCCGCACTCATCGACATGGACGGCACTCTCTACGATTCCATGCCCAATCACGCCACGGCCTGGCACACTCTCGCTACCGAAATAGGCATTCCCTCCACACGCGAGGAATTTTTCCTTTATGAGGGTGCGACAGGTGCATATACACTCTGCCGCCTTTTCAACCGCGCACTCGGCCGCGACGCCACGCCCGAGGAAATAAGCCGACTTTACAAGCGCAAGACCGAGCTTTTTGCCGCTCAGCCTGCCGTAGGACTGATGCCGGGAGCCCGACAGCTGCTTGAGTTTTTCAAATCGGCAGGAACGAAACGTATTGTGGTCACCGGTTCGGGACAGGACTCTGTAATAAGCCGTCTCACCACTGACTTCGCCGGTCTGATCGAAGCAGGCAACATCATCACCGCCCGCGACGTGAAGAAAGGCAAGCCCGATCCCGAGCCTTACCTCATGGGGATGAAGCGCGCGGGAGTATCGGCGGCTGAAGCCATCGTGATCGAAAATGCCCCGCTCGGGGTCACTGCCGGACATCGCTCGGGAGCATTCACCGTGGGAGTGACCACCGGACCGGTACCCCGCGCCGAGCTTGAGAAAGCCGGAGCCGATATTGTATATGACTCTATGGAAGAGTGCGCCCGCCTGATGCCTGCACTGTTTCAGGAAATGGCCGTCACCTCACGAAGATGAACGAGACTAAAGTTATCTTCACCCTCGATACCGCCGCAACGCTGCGACACACGGTTGAGAGTCTCGCTCAGTCGGCTGATGTCACCGTAATCACTGACTCCACGGTAGCATCGGTGGTATTACCTTCTCTTTCACTACCCGACGACCTGCACGTGATAACCTTTTCCGCCGGTGAGGCCAACAAGAATCTCTCCACATGCACTCACCTGTGGCAATCCATGAGCCGCAGCGGCGTAAACCGCCGCTCGCTTGTGGTCAACATAGGAGGCGGAGTCACCACCGATATGGGAGGCTTCGTCGCCGCCACTTTCAAGCGCGGGGTGAGATTCATCAACATCCCCACCACCCTGCTCTGCGCCGTCGATGCCGCCATCGGAGGCAAGACCGGTGTGGATTTCGACGGGCTTAAAAACGAGATAGGAGTATTCGCGCCGGCCTTGGCCGTGATTGTCGATTCCACCCTTTTCCGTACACTTCCGCCCGAGCAACTGCTTTCAGGCTACGGCGAAATGGTAAAACATGCCCTGCTCCACTCTCCGGAAATGTTTGCCGAGACGGCTGCTCTCGACATCCTCGATGCGTCGCCCGATGAAATCAACGGCCTGCTTGAAAAGAACATTGCCGTGAAGCGTGACATTGTGGCGGCTGATCCGCTTGAACGCGGATTGCGAAAGGCCTTGAACTTAGGGCACACATTCGGCCATGCGCTGGAATCGCTCAGCATAAGCCGAGGAATTGACCTGCCCCACGGTATCGCCGTGCTCCACGGGCTTGCCGTAGCCATGATTCTTTCACATATGGCCAAGGGAATGCCTTCGGAATACATTCATCACATAGCTTCGCTTATAAAAAGCCGTGGCATATCAGCTCCCGCAATCACCTGCGACGACTACTCCGCGCTGCTCGACCTGATGAGTCACGACAAAAAGAACACTGAGGCCCACCGAATCGCCTTCACCCTCCTGACCGCCCCTGGCTGCCCTGTCACCGACGTTCAGATCTCCCCCGACGACATCCGCACCGCCCTCGACATATACCGCGACCTCGTGGGCTGATTATTATTGGAGAAACACAAAGTTATCTATCTGATATCCCGCTATATATATACTATATTTTTGACGTAGGGACATCGCTTTGCGATGTTTCTTGCACAGCAAGATAGCAATTTCGCTGCAACTCCCCCTGATATAATTGAATTACAATTTTGCTCTTCCCGGAAACATCGCAAAGGGATGTCCCTACGCCACATCCATAAACTCCCTGATTATATGATAGTTACATTCGTTACAAGGCATTCTAAAAGATATCGTGAGCCGATATGGAGCGGGGGCCGCCGCCCCCCGTCCGCGTGGCAAAAGTGTAATTTCGGAATAGCAAAAAGGTGCCCTGCAGGGCGCGGCAGGGTCAGCGCCCCTGCCGCCATAGACAAGAAAAGAGCTGAGTCAATGCGACTTAGCTCTTTATTGTTGCCTTGGAAGGATTCGAACCCTCACAGGCGGAACCAGAATCCGACGTGCTACCATTACACCAC
>JAIDSW010000113.1 GCA_029061025.1 Duncaniella sp. | reverse complement strand
ACGTTTCAGTGATTTTAGGGGTCACAAATTCTTTACCGGTCACCGAAAGGCCTTTGAGAAGGCTCACGATACCGCTTCCGAGATTTGAAAAGTATTCTTTGACACTACCCATATTGGAAATCTGATAAATATATTGATTTTTTGAAAATTCTTTCGGAATGAGGTGGAAGAGAGATTATCATTTGACCTGACCGCCGAGTATGTCGAGAAGCTCGGTGGTGATACTCTGCTGGCGCAGTTTGTTGAACTCGAGGCGCAGCTGCTCGAGGAGTTTTTTGGCATTGTCGTTGGCGCTCTGCATGGCCATCACGCGGGCTGCCTGCTCCGACGCGCGATTCTCGGTGAAAATCTCCTGCATGGTGGCAAGGAGAAACATCGGGAGCACCGAACTAAAAATATCCTGAGCCGAGGGCTCGAAAATATAGGGGCGGCAAGTAGCCTTGAACTCGGCTCCGAGAATAGTGGCGGGGTCGAGCGGCAGAAGCTCATCGCAGCGCAGACGCTGGCGCGATACGCTCTGGAAATTCATATACATCACATCCACGCGGTCAGTATCGCCGGCTGTGAACGTCTCACGCAGGTAATCCACGAAACCTTTCACCACATCGCCTGCCGACTTGGAGTTAACCCCTTCGGACTCATCGACCTTCAGGCCGTTTACGGCAAGTTTGCGGCAAGCCTTTGCCATCTTCTTGCCCACAGGCACGATCGTCACGGCAACGTTGTCGCCATAAGCGCGCTTGTATGCCGAAATCTTCGCCACTACCTCCTTGAATATATTGAGGTTGTAAGCACCGCAAAGACCATCGTCGGTACCGAGCACCACGAGGGTGACACGGCGCACTTCACGATGTTCGGTAAGAGGTGAAGTGAACTGTGCGTCGGCCGAAAGAAGATTACCGAGAATATGCTCCAGCTGTTGACGGAAAGGGAGGAGACGACGGAGGTCGCCTTCGGCACGGTGCATCTTTGCCGAAGAAATCATCTTCATCGCACCGGTAATTTTCTCCGAAGAGCCTACTGATCCGATACGTCCTTTAAGTTCTCGTAGTGTAGCCATTGGGTGATTGTGGGCGGGGTGAGTGATGCGAGTTTCCTGCTCGGGAGCGCATTCCGGCGGGAGACGGGCTCCCGGCAGGTTTCCTCGTGGTTTTATTAATTATAAGAAATATGTATTGCAGATTACTTGTAACGGGCCGATATTTCAGCTGCTGCCTCGGTGAGAGCTGCTGTAATATCGTCGGTCAGCTTGCCGTCGCGTATCTGAGTCATTACCTCGGGATACTTGGCGTGCATGAGCTGGAGGAACAGTTTCTCGAATTCGGCTACCTTTTCGGAAGGCACGTTTTCGAGAAGACCTTTTGTACCGCAGAATATCACGGCTACTTCATCTTCCACAGCCATAGGAGAATACTGGGGCTGGATGAGGAGTTGCTCGTTCTTGCGGCCCTTGTCGATGACGCGGGCGGTCACGGGGTCGATGTCACCGCCGAACTTGGTGAACGATTCGAGCTCACGGAACTGAGCCTGGTCGATTTTCAGCGTACCGGCAACCTTCTTCATCGACTTGATCTGTGCATTACCGCCCACACGCGACACGGATATACCCACGTTGATGGCCGGACGGATACCGCGGTTGAAGAGTGCGGTTTCAAGGAATATCTGGCCGTCGGTAATCGAAATCACGTTGGTAGGGATGTAAGCCGAAACGTCGCCGGCCTGAGTCTCGATAATAGGGAGCGCCGTGAGCGAACCTCCACCCTTCACGCGATCTTTCAGCGATGCAGGCAGGTCGTTCATATTCTTTGCCACTTCCTGATTGTCGATAATCTTGGCGGCACGTTCGAGCAGACGCGAGTGAAGATAGAAGATATCGCCCGGATAAGCCTCGCGACCCGAAGGACGCTTGAGGATAAGCGAAATCTCGCGGTAGGCCACAGCCTGCTTCGAGAGGTCATCGTAGATAATGAGGGCGTCGCGGCCGGTGTCGCGTATAAACTCACCGATTGCCACGCCGGCAAACGGAGCGTAGTAACGCATCGTAGCCGAGTCAGACGCCGTAGCCGATACCACTACCGTATAGTCAAGCGCACCGTATTCGCGGAGGGTCTCGACAGTAGCGGCAACCGACGATGCCTTCTGGCCTATAGCCACATAAATGCAATATACGGGCTTGCCTTCCTCGAAATTCTTGCGCTGGTTGATGATGGTATCGATAGCGATAGCCGTCTTACCGATCTGACGGTCGCCGATGATGAGCTCGCGCTGTCCGCGGCCTATAGGCACCATCGAGTCGACAGCCTTGAGACCGGTCTGGAGAGGCTGGTTAACGGGCTGACGGAAAATTACACCGGGAGCCTTGCGCTCGAGGGGCATGGGGAGCAGCTCGCCCTGAATGGGGCCGCGACCGTCGATAGGCTGACCGAGCACGTTGATTACACGGCCGAAGAGACCGTCGCCCACATGTATTGAGGCGATCTCGCCGGTGCGTTTCACAGTCATGTTCTCGGTAACGGAGTTTACGTTATTGAGGAGGATCACACCTACGTTGCTTTCCTCGAGGTTAAGTGCAACGCCCTTGACACCGTTTTCGAATTCTACGAGTTCGTTGGCGCAGACGTTGTCGAGGCCGTAAACGTGAGCCACGCCATCGCCCACTTCGAGGACGATACCGGTCTCTTCAAACGACACTTTTGAGTTGACGTTGTCGAGTTGCTGCTTTAATACTTGAGATATCTCTGATGGATTGATCATTTGGTCAGTAGATAGAGAGGTGAAAGGGGATTATTTGCTTAAGAGGTTAAGACGCAGGTGCTTCAGCTCGTTGGCGACTGATGCGTCGAGAATCTCGTTGTTGATCTTCACGACGAATCCACCCAACAGGTCAGGATCGACTTCGGATGTATATTCCATCTGAGCACCGTTGAGGTGACGTTCAATGAGCGACTTGAGTCGATTTTCGTCGGCCGGAGCCATGGGAGCGGCTGATACTACGCTTACCTTATAGATATTGCGGGCCTTTCGATAGAGGTCCATGTAAGCTAAGGCTATGTCGCGGGTCAACGAGATGCGGTTGTTGTTGACCAGCAGACCGAGAAAGCGGCTGAAAAGCGGATAAGTCGCTTTGTCGTCAGCTGAGATACCGGCGGCAGTCTCGATGAGCTTCGTCTTGTCGGCGCTGTCGACAAACGGATTTTCGAGCACCTTCATAAGCGACGGCTCGGCGGCAAAAGAGCTCGCGAGCTGACGCATGACATCATAGATGCCCTGCTCGGCGTTGTTTTCGGCAGCCGACTCCAGCAGCGCCTTGGCGTATCGTCCGGGAATAAGACCTTCGTTCATTGCGTTAGAGGATTAGTTTTGTTTCTCCATTTCATCGAGAAGCGAGCCCACAAGCTCCTGCTGAGCCGAAGCGTCGGCAAGATTGCGGCGCACCACCTTCTGGGCGATCTGCAGGGCGAAGTCGCTGACTTCGTCGCGGAACTGAGCCTGAGCGGCCTTGCGTTCCTGCTCGATCGAAACCTTGGCGGCATCCATCACCTTCTTGGCTTCAGACTGCGCTGCCGAGCGGGCTTCCTCGATAATCTGAGTTTTCATGCGGTCAGCTTCGCGCAGCATTTCTGCCTGCTGCTGACGCGCCTGGGCTATCTGTTTTTCCGCCTCTTCGCGGGCATGGTCAAGCTGTTCCTTTGCATTTTGAGCATACTCCACACCCTTGTCGATGAGGTCGGCGCGGTCAGCGACTCCTTTCATTATCGCGGGCCAGCCCCACTTCCACAGAATGAAGAAGAGGATGGCAAACGATACGAACATCCAGAAGACGAGACCGAAGTCAGGCGTGAAAAGTTCCATATAGTCCTAAGATGGGAGTAACGTGGAATGAACAGTGATTATACGAACATAGCCAGGAGGCACACTACTACTGCGAAGAGAGCGACACCTTCGATAAGGGCGGCGATCACGATCATATTGCTTCGGATGTCGCCGGCTGATTCGGGCTGACGGGCGATGGCTTCCATAGCCGATCCACCTATCTTACCGATACCGATACCTGCACCGATTGCAGCGATACCTGCGCCGACACATACTCCGAGACCGAGCATACCTTCAATTAATGCTAAAATCATTGCTAACATAATTCTTTAGTTTTAAGGGTTGGTTATTATATTTAAGATTTAATTTCAAGCTTTTTCATGGGCGGCGGAAGCATGAGCGTCATGCTCGGCGTGACCCTTATCGGTTGAGAGAGAGATGAAGATGGTGGACAGCATCGTAAATACATATGCTTGGATGAAGCTCACAAGCACGTCGATCAGAAGCATGAACACCGAGAATATTATCGACACTACCGCAGTCACGCCGGTCACTGCCGGCCCCATGGCCGCGAAGATGAAGATAAGCAGAGTGAGCACTATCACTATCATGTGGCCGCCCATCATGTTGGCAAACAGACGGACCGTGAGCGCCGCAGGCTTGGTGAACATACCGAACAGCTCGATCACAGGCATGATAGGCAGAGGATACTTAAGCCACCAGGGCACTTCGGGATTGAAGATTTCTTTCCAGTAGTGCTTGGTGCCGCAGAGGTTGGTGATAAAGAAAGTGAGCAGCGCGAGCACGAGCGTCACGGCTATATTACCCGTAAGGTTGGCACCGCCGGGGAATATAACAATCAGGCCTAAAAGGTTCATCACCAGGATAAAGAAGAACACCGTAAGCAGATAAGGTGCAAAACGCGGAGCGCGCTCCTTGAGAGTGGGACGTATCACGCCGTCGTATATGAACATGATCAGCGTCTCCACGCCTCCCGTGAGCTTGCGGGGAGCCTTCATGCCCTGATTCTGATGCCAGCGGGCCACTTTCATTATGAGCCATATCACCACGAACACCGAGATAAACACGGCGCACACGTTTTTGGTTATCGAAATATCAAATGGCTTGATTTCCTCGCCATCCTTTATCTCCACTACCTTTCCCTTGTAAGGGCTGTCGGCACCGGCAATCTTGAATTCCACATCGCCGTCGCGATATACGTAACCGTGCTCAAGGCGGCGAGAGGAAAATACGTGCAGACCGTCGGTACCCCACACTATCACAGGGAGCGGAATGCGCACGTGGTGATTGAAGGGCACCTCCCATCCGTAGCCGTCGCCCAGATGCTCGAAGATGGTCTCCTTCACTTTCAGTTCACCGCTCTCCTCATGACCATCGGCAGCAGGCGCTTCGGTTGCACCCGCGATCAAGGCCACGCAGGCAAAGAGAAGTGATAAGATTATCTTTTTCATGGTCATTCGCTTAGTAAATGCACACTGATACAACATTACTGTCAACATCGACAATGCCGCCCTGAATGTCGACACTGCGTTCGGCGTTTTCGGCGGGAACTGTAAATCTCACTGCGCCGGGAGTGAGGGTGGATATGAGCGCGGCGTGGCCGGGGAGCACGGTAAACGCACCCATCTTGCCGGGCAGATGCACGGCATCGACTTCTCCTTTATACAGGACGTCCTCGGCTGATATGATTTTCAGTGTCATGGTTGGCTGATAATTAATGTTGTTGATTTTACTTTACTTCAGCGAGAAGTTTCTTACCCTTGGCGATGGCATCGTCGATCGTACCCACGTTGAGGAATGCCTGCTCGGGATACTCGTCCATCTCGCCCGAAAGAATCATCTTGAAACCACGGATTGTCTCGCTCAGGGGCACCATCACACCGGGCAGTCCGGTAAACTGCTCGGCCACGTTGAAGGGCTGCGACAGGAAGCGCTGTGCGCGGCGGGCGCGTGCCACCACGAGCTTGTCCTCGTCGGAAAGTTCGTCAACACCGAGGATGGCGATAATATCCTGAAGGTCGTTATATTTCTGGAGGAGCTGCTTCACTGCCTGAGCGGTGTTGTAGTGATCCTCACCGATGATATGGGGGTCAAGGATACGCGAAGTGGATTCGAGGGGATCCACAGCGGGATAGATACCGAGCTCCGAAATCTTACGGCTCAACACCGTAGTGGCGTCGAGGAAGTTGAAGGTTGTGGCGGGAGCCGGGTCGGTAAGGTCGTCGGCAGGCACATAGATAGCCTGAACTGAAGTGATAGATCCGTTTTTGGTCGAAGTGATTCGCTCCTGAAGCATACCCATTTCCGATGCAAGGGTAGGCTGATAACCTACTGCCGAGGGCATGCGGCCGAGAAGTGCCGATACCTCCGAACCTGCCTGGGTGAAACGGAAGATGTTGTCGATAAACAGAAGGATGTCCTTACCGCCGCCGTCCTGATCGCGGAACTGCTCGGCAACCGTAAGACCCGAAAGTGCCACACGCAGACGTGCGCCCGGGGGCTCGTTCATCTGACCGAACACAAGCGAGGCCTGCGACTTGGCCACCTCGTCCATATCAACGTCGGCAAGATTCCACTCACCTTTCTCCATTCCTTCCTTAAACTTGTCGCCATACTTGATAACACCGCTCTCGATCATCTCGCGGAGCAGGTCGTTACCCTCACGGGTACGCTCGCCCACACCGGTGAACACCGAGAATCCGCTGTGTCCCTTGGCGATATTGTTGATAAGCTCCATGATGAGCACGGTCTTGCCCACACCGGCACCACCGAACAGACCGATCTTACCACCCTTGCTGTAGGGTTCGAGAAGGTCGATCACCTTGATACCGGTATAGAGAATCTCGGTACCGATGGTGAGGTCTTCAAATGTGGGAGCGGGCTGATGGATAGGACGCATGTTCTTGTCCTCGAGAGCGGGAAGCTTGTCGATGGTCTCACCGATAACGTTGAGCAGACGACCCTTCACCTGATCGCCCGTAGGCACGGCGATAGGACGCTCGAGATTCTTCACAGGGATACCGCGCTGCAAGCCGTCGGTACTCTCCATTGCCACACAGCGGGCTGTATTTTCGCCGATGTGCTGCTCGATTTCGAGTATTAACTCCGACCCGTCGGGACGCTCTACTTTGAGAGCGGTATAGATGGGGGGCACGAGATTGTCGTCGCCTTCAAATATTACGTCGACCACAGGACCGATTACCTGCGCAACTTTTCCGAATTTCTCACTCATGGGGATTAGATGTTAAATATAATGGTGTGTGAGGTAAGTTCTATATTTGTATTAAAAATGTTTTTATCAGAAGTGGAAGCCGTATACAATCACCAGCACCATCACAACGAGGTTGAAAAGGTTGATGGGAAGCAGATATTTCCACTCCAGCGACAGCAGCTGGTCGATACGCAGACGAGGGAATGTCCACTTGAACCAGATGATGATGAACGAGAGAGCCACAGCCTTACCGATAAACCATATTACCGAAGGAATATAGTCCATGATATGGTTGAAGCCGTCCCAGCCGGGAATGTGGAGAGGCATCCAGCCGCCGAAGAAGAGCAGCGCTGCTACACCCGAGATTATAAAGAGGTTAAGGTATTCAGCCAGATAGAAGAAACCGAAGTGGATACCCGAATACTCGGTGTGGTATCCGGCGGTGAGCTCACTCTCAGCCTCGGGAAGGTCAAACGGGCCGCGGTTAGTCTCGGCCGTGCCGGCGATCATGAAAATGACGAAAGCTATTATGGCAGGGATGTGACCTGAGAAGATGAACCACAGGTGATTCTGAGCTTCCACGATGCCACCCACTGACATAGTACCGGCAAAAGCTACCATGGTGATTACGCTCAACCCTATCGAGAGTTCATATGAAATCATCTGGGCACCCGAGCGAAGCGCACCTATAAGGGTAAACTTGTTGTTGGACGACCATCCGGCGAGCAATATACCGAGCACGCCTATCGACGACACAGCAACGAGGAAGAAGATACCTACATTGAAATCGATGATCTGCAGGCCGTTGCCCCATGGAAGCACCGCAAATGCGAGCATCGAGGCTATGATTACCAGATAGGGAGCGAGGGCAAAGAGAAACTTATCGATGTGATTGAGCGAGATAAGCTCCTTGATGAGAATCTTGAACATATCCGCGAAACTCTGGAGAAGTCCCCAGGGACCTACGCGGTTAGGACCGAGGCGGCACTGGAACGCAGCACACACCTTACGCTCAAACCATATATAGAAGAGAGCCAGAAGAGCATAGACGAGCAACAGGCCCACGCCGATGAGCAGACATTCGAGCGTCACGGCGAGCCACTCGGGCATTACTCCCGCGAGGAGGGCATGAAACCAGTTGGTAGCTACTGAAAAATCTTGCATGACAGGATTGATTGTGATATGATTATTGGTATCGTTGTTATCTTGAGAGGTTTATCGGTCCATATCAGGTACGATATAGTCAAGCGAACCGCCTATGGTGATAAGGTCGGCTATCTTCTGGCCGTGGGTGATATTATCCACCACAGCAGCCGCAGGCAGACACGGAACCACGAGTTTCAGACGGTAGGGAGCCGTGTTTCCATCGCTCTCGATGTGGACACCGAAGAGTCCGCGGCAACCTTCCACAGCCTTGAACCATTGACCCACAGGGAGCTTGAGCACAGCCGGAACTTTCACGCAGTATTCGCCTTCGGGAATATTGTCGATAAGCTGGGCAATAATCTTGGCGCTCTGCATTATCTCGTCCATTCTCACCTTGAAGCGAGCCATCGAGTCGCCTTCATGACGCACCACCTGCTCGAAATCAAGCTTGTCGTAGATGCTGTAGGGAGCCACCTTGCGCACATCGCATGCCCATCCCGAGCCGCGGCCGTTGGGTCCGGTCACGCCCCACGAGATAGCTTCCTTGCGGTGAAGCACGCCCACGCCTTCCATACGGTTTTTGGCGATAACGTTGCCGGTGAATATCTTGTTGTATTCGGCCACATTCTTGGGGAGCACCTCAAGAAGCGCCTTTACATCGGGCACAAACGAAGCATCGAGATCCTGCATCACGCCGCCTATGCAATCATAGTTGAAGGTCATGCGGGCACCGCAGGTGCGCTCGAAAATGTCGAGTATCTGCTCGCGGACGCGGAGCGTATAGAACAGCATCGTGGTAGCTCCGAGATCCATACAATAAGTTCCTATGAAGAGGCAGTGGGAAGCAATGCGCGAAAGCTCGTCCATGAGCACTCGTATCACCTGCGCGCGGTCAGAAATTTTGATACCGGCGGCCTCCTCCACAGCCATACACAGGCAGTGGTGATAGGGATGAGCCGAGAAATAGTCCATACGGTCCATGAAGGGAAGCGACTGCATGTAAGTCTGTCCCTCACAGAGCTTTTCGATACCGCGGTGGATATAGCCGAGGTAAATATCGATCTTCTTGATGGTCTCGCCGTCGACAGCCGTGCGGAAACGGAGCACGCCGTGGGTAGCGGGGTGCTGCGGGCCTATGTTGACCACAAAATCATCCTCGGCGAAGATGCGGCGCTCGCCTTTCTCCACCTTTCCGTCCTTGAGCGTATAGACATCGGTAAAATCAGTCTGACGCTCGCTTTCGATCGACACGGGGTTGGTATCGGGTGAGTTGTCATAGTCCTTGCGCAGCGGATAGCCGATCCAGTCGATGTTGAGAAACAGGCGACGCATGTCGGGATTATCAATAAAGATGATACCGAAGAAGTCATAGACTTCGCGCTCATATATGGTGGCTATAGCCCAGAGGTCGTGAATAGAATTAATGTAGGGCTGGTTGCGGTCACCTTCGGCCATTACTTTTACAGTGATGGTGTGACCGTGTTCGGTAGAATTGAGATAGTAGATACAGCCCATGCCGCCTTCCATCCAGTCCATACCCACGATAGTCATCAGAAAATCGAAACTGAGACGCTCGTCGTGACGGAGTGTGGATGCGACCTCATGCCAGTCAGCATTTTTGACAGTGATCTGAAGTATCTCACCGTCGGTGATTACTGCTTGGGGAAACAGCGAGGAGATTATTCCTTTGATGTCGGCCATTGTAGAGATGGTGATATGTTGGATAATGACTTTCTATTAGATAATGTGGACGGCTTTTCAGTCGTTGACGTCAGGGACGGGATGCTGCTTGAGAAATTCCTCCTGGCTTTCCTGGCGGTTGACACCGCCGAAGAATTTCTCGACCTTGATCTTTCGCGAGAGCTGCATGATACCGTAGATCATCGCCTCGGGACGGGGAGGACAACCGGGCACAAATACGTCGACGGGCACGATATCCTCGATACCCATGGCCACATGATAGCTCTTCTTGAACGGACCGCCCGAAATCGCGCAACTGCCGCAGGCAATCACATATTTGGGCTCGGCGAGCTGGTCATAGAGGCGGCGGAACACGGGAACCATGCGGTGAACGATAGTACCTGCCACCATCATGAAGTCGGCCTGACGTGGCGAGGCGCGCGCTACTTCCCAGCCAAAGCGTGCCATGTCATAGCGAGCCGCACCGAGCGACACGAATTCTATACCACAGCAACTGGTAGCGAACGTGAGCGGCCAGAGTGAATTGCTTCGCCCCCAGTTTATAAGTTGATCCAGCGAGCCTACAATAATGTTGGCACCGTTTTCATTGAGCTTCTTGACAAGCGATTCGATATACTCGTTGTCTTTCCATGCCTCGTAGGGCATGCCCTGAGCTGACACCTGCTTCATTTCCATTCGAGAGCTCCTTTCCGCCAGGCATATACGAGGCCAAGCACTATGATACCGAAGAACACTGCTATCGCCGTCAGACCCTCACCTCCGAGTTCACGGACTCTTACAGCCCACGGATAGAGAAATACGGTCTCGACGTCAAACATCAGAAACAGAATCGCAAAAAGATAATATCCCACCTGAAACTGAGCCATCGACTCACCTCGGGTAGGAATACCACATTCATAAGCTTCGCCTTTCTGGGGATTGAACGAGCGCGGTGAAATCATTCCCGCGAGCCACATCGCAATCGCCACGAGCGCAACTCCCGTGAGCAGCGCCACGACAGCCAGTGTTGCATTTTGAATTGCCAGGGTTATCATAAACCGTTATAAATCTTACTGATTATAATACATTTAAACAAATATAGCGCCCGCTACCATCCGTGAAATATTGCATTTTCATGGGGAGGCGGGGTAATATTCTGTGCAAAGTTAAGAAAAAAATTATAAAAAGTGTACAGTTTCGATAAAAAAAGGTAACGACTGCGTCGCCGTTACCTCACTCTTATTTTTGAAGCGCCTTTGGGGCCGTTGATTATATAGATGCCGCTGCCCAACCGATGCAAGCCCGGCCCGGTGCCTATAAGCCGTCCCACCGAGTCAAACACCGACAAGTCAGGCTCCACATCAGTAATAAGCATACCTGGCTTCAATACGTGGAAATTGGTGTTATATTCCCTCTCCACCGGCCTTATATAGGGAGCAGTGGTTATGCGGCCGTCGTCGTAAGCGGTCACCAGGCATGGACCACCCCCGATATATGCGCCATAGACCACACACGGCTCTTCATCGCGCGAGCCGAAAGTATCCTTGACCGTGGTGCGAAACCATGAATATACGCCATGCCAGCGGGTATACGCTCCCGGTTCTATGGTATTGTAGCGCATAAGCGAGTGATAGCTCTTGCCAAGGTCAGAGTGAGTGAATATATTATGATTGTCGGCGAGATATTCATGTGTCCCCAGATCTTCTTTCAAAAGATAGCTTGCCTGCATGGCGCTTCCGTTGCTCTCGATATACAGGTTGAGATCCGGAGCATCTTTCTTAAGGATATTCACGTCCCCCCTATCTACCGGTATCCAACTTCCGAAGCCGGCGCCCGGCAGAAGTATTTCCTTTTCACTCTCAAACATCGATTGCATGCCGTAATAGGTCACCACCGTCACCGGCGTTGACGAAATATAGTCATGCTCGACTTCGACCTCAATACTGTTGCCCGCAACTGTATATGTGACACGCTCCCATGCAAACGGCTCTGCGTCAGTAAGTCCTATTAGATTCCTCACGGTGACAGTCAGAATCTTGCATTCTACCGTATAGTCCCTTTCAGCATCAAGCACTTCCATATCAGCGGTTATCTCCACCGATACGGTTTTGGCGGTAAAATTTCCCTTACTGTCAAGATGATTGGCTCCAACCCATTTTCCATCGGCGTTGAAGGGACCGATATTGTCGCTCCAGACGCCTGCATTCACCCTTTCTCCGTCGAGATTTACGGTGGAGAATGTAAAGAGCTTATTGGCGAGACAATATGTAAATGTCACAGTCATATTACCCCATGGGGTGCTCTCGGCAAATGAGAGCACCCCTTTGGGAGAATATTCCACCTTGGCAGCCTGCGCGGGAAGCGCCGGCGTCAAAGCCATGAGAAGAATGAAAATCCTGAGTATTTTTCTTGGAATCATAATACGATTTTAGCTGCAACAGACTTGCCGCCGGTCGTAACTACCTGCAGAATATAAAGGCCTGAGGGCGCTCCATTAAGGGGAAGCACACCCGATGCAACAGTGGAGTTCACCATGCGTCCGGCAAGATCATACAGCGCTACGCCGGCCACATTGTCGCCATCGACCACGATAGCTCCGCCGGTGCAATACCATGAGGGCATGGCGGGAGCTGCTATCTCCTCTACCCCACCCATCTGGGCTCCTTCTTTGGCTACTTTCACATAGAAGTCATACACGCGGATACCGCCGTTGTTACGGCCTCCGTCGTTGACGAATTTCACGGTAATCGGTTTAAGCCCGGGCTCGATACCTGCGGCCTGCATGAGATCCCATGCCGTAAGGGTGGTCTTGCTCATTTTGTCGGACACCCATGTCTTTTCAGGTTCACCTTCCACCTGATATTTGACCACAAGATAGCGACCGCCGGTGAAATGCACGTTGGCTTTAAGTTCGAGCAGCGAAGGCAGTTTCCACACGAGTGCACCGCCTCGCTCCACATTCACAGCTCCCTCGGTACAACCGCCGGGCACCGTACCATTCTCGGTATATGATGGATTCCACACGGTTTCATACGAGCCTGATTGCTCTATGCTGACCACACCCTGAAGATCTTCGGGGAGGGCGTTATATTCATCCTGAATATGATACCAGTCGCCGGTGAGCACACGGTTGGCAACTTCGAGCGATATATGACCGGAAACTTTTACGGGCTTCAGTCCGCCTGTGGCTGTCACAGTGTAGGAGCAAGGTTCGGAGGTTTCACCCGAAATGGTCAGGCGGTTTCCTTCCACTTTATAAGTGAGGCCGGCAGTGAGACCCTCTACTTCAATTCCGGTAGCACCGCCGCCGTATTCAAATACCACGTCGGCGATGGGCTCGCCGTAGAAGGCGGTCTGCACGGCATTTTCGGTAACGCACACGAGCGTTGCGGGAGCGATATTTGAAGCAGTGAGAGTGATGGTAACGGTAGCGCCGCTTTCACCGCCCACGGTCGACACCGTAACGGTGGCCGATTCATTGAGCGTGCCTGATATGGTCACGCTTTTGGTCTCCATATCCTTTACAACTGTGAGCGCGTCGGCTCCGGTCACGGTAACATCGGTAGCCGCCCCGCCCCACTTCACGGTTACGGGCGATATTTCGCTCCCGGTGTAAACGGTCTGCTCTGTCTCACCTGAAACCACATAGAGCTTGCCCACGGTAGCCGTGCCGCTCTCATAGGCACCCATATCGGCTGAAACGCCATTGTATTCGATAGAGAAAGCATCGGCGGTGGTGAGTTCGAGATTATAGGCGGCAGCCTCGGCCTGAGTCATGAATCGCACGGGGAGGAAATTGTCAACTATCTCTCCTGCATCCACAAATTTGCTGCCTGCCGCCAGGCGGCCGAAGTTGTTTTCGGGCAGTGAACCGTCGGGCAGGCGGTCAGCCTTGGCTTCGCTTTCGAGAAGCGAGAGGAAGTCGGTCGAATGATCGGCGGCATAAATTTTGGTCTTGTTTATCTTGTTGCCGTCCTTATAGGGGTCGCAGCCGTCGATGGTGGTCCAGCTGTTGAATGCGGTATTGGGCACCTGCGAGCCGTCTTTGTTTTCCGAGAGAAATTCGTGGTTGAGCGTGCGGGGCTTGAACCCCACGCAGTTTCTTATGTGCATGCCGCCGTACTTGAACACGGTGGGGAAACGGTAGTTGAAATCATTGTCCCATGCCACGTTGTTAAACAGATACATGCCCTCGTAAGCATTGTTCTGGTCAAAACCTTTCTTGGTATTGGAGAATGCCACGCAATTCCTTACGACATGCGCACCGGTCGACTGGTCAAAGGCTGCGCCACCCGACGAGCCGCCACCACCGAGCTTGAAGCCGTTGCCGTTGCCGGGGGTGAGGTTTCCATCGGCATCGAGGGCGGCATTCCAGGCATAGCAGTTGTCGATCACCACGGGATGGTACACCATGTAGAGGTCCCAGTTGTCGTCGCTGTTGTTCCACGCGCGGCAGCCGTGAAACTCGGTGCCGGGACCGGGAAACAGTTTGCAGGCAAATCCGTCGGCATCGCCGCCGTCGTCAGTGCCGGTGAATGTCACGGCGTCGTAGTTATTATAGGAGTCGCAGTTTATCACC
Organism: Duncaniella sp.; assembly: GCA_029061025.1. Classification (GTDB taxonomy): domain Bacteria; phylum Bacteroidota; class Bacteroidia; order Bacteroidales; family Muribaculaceae; genus Duncaniella. The sequence continues at coordinate 1,435 of JAIDSW010000113.1, read as the reverse complement.
TTGTTGCCGCGGCAGTAGGCGTAGTTGGGGTTATAGGCGGGAGAGCCCGAGATGGGAAACGACTTGGTCTCCTCGATGCTCCAGTCCTTGAACATACCTATCTGTAGTCCCGTATCGTTGTTGCCGCGGAACACACACTGCTCAAATATGTTATAGCTGCCCTCCACTTTCACGCCATTGTCCTTGGCATTCTGGAAAGTGAGACCCTTCACGTGCCAGTAGTTGGCATCGTAGGGGAAATACATGCAGCGCGCCATCTTGAATTCGATATTTGACTTGGGCACCATCTGAGAGCCGTCGATTATGGCCTCGCCGTCGCCGTAGGCCCAGAGGCGTATGCGGTTGTCGGCATCGGTATTCTTGGCGGGCACCTTTATTCGTTCGGTAAGATAATATGTACCGCCGTGCACATAGATAGTCCCGCCGGGTTCCACTGTGGCTATAGCCTTCTGCACAGTGGCAAAGGGTGCTTCGGCTGTACCTGCGGCATTGTCATCGCCGGTAGTGGCTACATGGATTGCGGTCTGTGCCGTCAATCCCATACTTGCTGCCATAAAACATGCAGCTGCAAAATACTTTTTCATTATTATTTTAGGTTAGGTCAGGTTGTATCAACGCATCAATATTTTTGTTTCTCATGGTAGCCGGGCTGCCTTGACAGCAAGAAGGAATACCGGACTCAACGTATATAAAAAGCGACTCAGCCGATACCGTTGCACACAGCAACGGCATCGACAGAGCGACAGTTACTAATTTCCTATGTTTCATTGGTATACTTGATTCAAGTTTTTTGATTCTAACAACTGGATTCTTACTAATACTAACTACTTTTATGATGTTGCGACATCCGTCCGGACACTCGCTGTTTTTTCTTATCTTGGCAGCTTGTCACCCGAAGGTGACAAGCCGATGATTTCTTTTTTGAGACTCTTTTGACATCCACTTATCGAAAAGTGAAAAATCACTGGATTATTTCAACGTCCGCATGGCGGATATCGCCGGAGTCAAGTTACTCATCACTGTGGTTTCCAAGGTGTTAGAGCTCGGTTTTATACGATTCTAACAACTTCTACTTTTTTATGACCCTTCTCGGTCACATTGGCAAAATTATATCATTTCATCAATATGACAAAAAAATTTTACCGATTTTTCACCTCTATGTGCATTTTTTATCAGTTGAACGCCTAAGTCATTAATTATCAATAATTTTACCCGGTAACAAAAATGTTACAACCGTTCCAATATTCCGTAACATTTTGTTACAATTTCAAGTGCTCATCTTACCATTTGAAAGCGACACCATCAAAATACTTACAATATAGCCCCGCAACATCGGAGTTCAACGACCGCGGGGGATCGCTGATATAAAAACAAGAGGCTGTGTCAAAATATGCTATTTCAAAATGTGTATCGGCGTCCTCAAGCCGCCGAATAT
>JAIDSW010000112.1 GCA_029061025.1 Duncaniella sp. | reverse complement strand
CACACGAGCAACATCACCTTCAGCAACGTCACGGTCGAGACCCTCGCCCCCGACGCCCGCGAAACCATCATCGCCACCGACTCCCCCTCCCTCACCATAAAATAACGTCGAACACTCCCCCGCTCCCCGGTAAAAATGCACCTCATTGTAGTGACGGTGCTTTGCACCGTTGGTCATTTCCACCGCTGAAAAAAATGCCCCTCACTTGGGGACATCGCTTTGCGATGTTTCCCCCACCCCCGCTCCTTCATATGAGCACCTGCAGCGCAGGTGCATGCAAAATAGCGTGGGGTTGAGGCCACGCCGAAACCCCACGAAATAAATGACTTACAGATTCCGCACGCGCGGGAGCGTGTGCGAGCATCGCAGTGACAGGAGGCCATACTGCTTGCACACACTCCCGTGCGTGCAATATTTGGAGAGGGTATGGTTTGTCGTCGAGTTTCAGCTCATCCTCAACCACGACGCCATTCTGCTTTCACCTGCTCGGCAGGTGAATTGATCACAATGCACGACAATTTATCCATTCAAAATTTCCCTCCCAAACCCGTGCTCAAATCACCCAACCAATATCAACCCCGGCAGAGCCGCATAGCGCAACGGCATTGTTCAACCTCACCGAGGTTGGGTTTTGCGTATTGCTGGACGTCCCCGGGTGGCAAGCACCCGGGGCTGATAAGCTGCCTACCCCTCCGGGGTGATAGCCACCTCGGGTAACCGACGCCGCGTGGGTCATCTCCTCCTCCATATTATTGCGCAGCAAATTCATCCCGGAGGGATAGACATCTGACAAACCGCGGGTGCTTGCCACCCGTGGCACAAGCCGACCAACCAATATCAGCCCCGGCAGGGTTGCACTTCACCCCCCTCAATCATTAATCATTAATCGTTAATCATTAATCAAAAAGAATCATTAATCCCCTCCTCATCCATCTTCTTCCAGATGGCCTTATATGACCGATTGGCGATGGCAGCGGGGAGGATGCTCCACGGGCGAGTGTGCATGCTGCCGCAACGGCCACACCTCACCGGAGCCGAAAACACACTTGCGCCCAACTCCACATCAATCGCTATAAACCTGTTGCCGCACTCGCTGCAATAAAAAGGAATCACACCACGTATCATAAAAAATCTTTTAATCGTTTAACTCACAGCCATGTATGAACGGCGCCTTGCACCGTTTCACTTGCCCGCCACTGTAAAAAATGCACCTCATTGTAGGGACGGTGCTTCGCACCGTTTCACATGCCCGCCGCTGTAAAAAATGCACCTCCAATGTAGGGACATCGCTTTGCGATGTTTACCCGGCCCCGTAAAAAAAGCACCTTGATGTAGGGACGGTGCTTTGCACCGTTGGTCATGCCAACCGCTCCCGCCTGCGGTAAAAATCCGCCCGCATTGCACCATCCCTACACCGAGTTCAAAATTTCACCTCAGCGCAGCCTCTACGACTACACCATCGTCGGTCACGCTGATATCCTTAAGAGCCAGCATCTCAAGTGCCTTCTGCGCCTGCGGAATCTGACCCAATTCCACCCGTATCCTATGCCCGTCTTCAGGCACTACAGCCTCCGACAGTTCGGGCAAACCATACTTAAGGAATTTTAGAGCACCGGCAATCATAAGATCCACGCCAAACGCGCCGTCATAAGCCAGCGTCAGCCCGTCGGGTCTCACATCCTCAACCGTCAGATTCACCGACACCTTAGCCGACGTAAACAGCACCTTCTGCTCATACGTCACCCGCAGTTCCCGCTCAGAAACCCCGTCGACCGCCACACACTTCCCATAATGAGCCTTAACATACTCGTAACCATCCGAAAACAGCCGTCTTGGAGGGCAAAAAAAATCGCAGGGAATTATCCTTGCGATTTTTCGTAGCAATATGGCAGCATCAGTCTGATCTGTTCGGCAGGAGTGTCATCGTGCAGAGTATTCAATACGTCAGTGAGCC
>JAIDSW010000111.1 GCA_029061025.1 Duncaniella sp. | reverse complement strand
TTTGGCCGTACCCGGAGGGCCAAGCAGAAAGATATTTTCGCCCGCCACAGCACACAGGAGCGCCATGGCTGCAAGCGGTTCTTTTTCGTAGACGCCTTCGGTCATCCATGCCACGAGCCGGCGCACCTGCTCGTCGACAGTGAGAAAAAGTCGGTCGGATACATTAGTGTCGATCATAACGGAAGAGGATAATTTCTGTTACAAAATTACCCTCTACTTGGGCTGAAACGACGCCCATATGCATTAATTAAAGTTTCAGCGGATGATATATTTCTTTCCGTGACGGATGACGATGCCGCGGGTAGCGGGCACGACACGGCGACCCAGAATATCATAGCATGGAGCCTCGGCGTCAGGCTCGGCAGAGATCTCTTCTATTCCTGAAATCACGCCTGTGAATGCAGGCTGACGGCTGCTGCGGTAATCGGTAAGGGCATTTTTCAGTTCGGCAATCACATTGGTATTGGCATCCTCGGTGGCGTTGTCGAATTTCCACGCGAAGTCGCCTTTCTGACAGCGGCCCGCTCCGTAGACGCCAGTTACCGTGGCCGGCACGGTCGCGGGATCGTCGGGCTGACAGGCATATATCATGCCCGGAGTGGTGTCGAAGTTGCTGTAGGTGGTGGGAGTCTTTACAAGCTCTGCCTTGAGTGCCTTAACGCTCTCGGGTATTACTTCGTCGCGCGAGTCGACGAGATATGCGTCATACAGATTGCTGCCGTAGCTGTCTTTCTGGGTAATGAATGACTTGGCGCCCTCGACATGATTGTCCCAGAACTTGCACACTCCACCGTCCTCTCCCGAGAGCAGTCCTTTTTTGCTCGTCTTGGCGTCGACCAGATTCTTGTCGGTACCCTGGCCGGAGTTAATCACCGGATAGCGGCAGTTGCGGAAATAGTTACCCTCGACAAACGCACATGCGTTGCTTGCCAAGCCTACGCCATACTCTCCGTTGCCGTCGTAATAATTATTGTACACGTGGAATGCTTTGCCATGACGGCAGCGGGGGAGGCGGGAATCAGCGTGATCAAACCAGTTGTGGTGATATGTCAGATAGTCGGCCGGAGTTTCGCTGCCATATGATTTGCTCGGGTCGATTAGGCAGCATTTGCCGTTGTCGAAAAAATGATTGTAGGCTACGGTGCAGTACGATGAATATTTTATATCTATCGCGCCGTCGCCTTTGACCTGATCGGCATCGGAGCCCACCTGACCGTAAAAAATATCGAGGTTGTGGATCCACAGATGTGAATTGTGCTTGTTGACCTCCACGGCGTCGTCCTTACAGAGCATCACGGCTATGTTACGCATCTCAGCTCCGGTGACCTGGCTGAACTGAACGCCGAAGCCGTAGATTGCGGCATCGTTGCCTATTCCCTCGAAAGTGAAAGGCATCTCGGAATACTCGGTCTCGCCCTTGATATCAAGCCCCTGACCGAAACGCAGCTTGTCCATATCATCGGCAGTGACAGTACCGATCAGACGAATCACCAGCGGACGTTTCATGCCGCCGTTGGCAAGGCATTTGCGGTAACCTTCGATCACACCGTAGAGTCCCGTATAGGTCTTGACCGACGTAGGGGAATAATTCCATGACACGCTGATGGTCTTGGCATTTTCAGCGCTTACATACAGCACTATAGCGTCGTCTTTGAGCGTGCCGTCATTCTTATATCCGCCCACACCTTCATAGAGACCCGATGCGGGGCGGCCGAAATGGGCATAACCCGTGCGATCGTGGGCGCGAACATCGAGTTCTTCGGCCACACAGCTCTGTGACTCGTCCTCAACTCCGTCTACCACCGGCACGATTCTTATATTGTAGTTTCCTTCCTTGAGACCGGGAGCATCCACACGGCCATAATCGCCGTAGCTGCGCACCAGTTCATCGTCGAGCTTGATCCACTCTCCGGTTGCGGGATTATCGACATAAGCATTATACGCCTTGACTCCGGGCAGTGCATACCATTCGGCCCAAGCGGTCTCAAGCCATCCGCCGGCATCTTTGAGCGTCAGGGCGGCATCGGCCGTCAGCACTGCCAACAGTGCCGGTAAAATTGTAAAAAATCTGTTTTTATTCATCAGGTTATAGATTTAAGGCCTGCAAAAGGCAGAGAAATTATTTCTCAAACATTCGCGCCATGTCGCGCTTGTCCTCGCGCTCGCGTATGCTCTGACGCTTGTCATACTCCTTCTTACCGCGCGCCAGACCTATCACGACCTTGGCAAGCCCGCGGTCGTTGATGAAGAGGCGGAGCGGTACGATGGTGTAGCCTGACTCCTTTCCGTTTTTCTCCAGTCGGGCAATCTCTTTACGAGTCAGCAGCAACTTGCGGTCGCGGCGTGCGGCATGGTTATTGTAGGTACCGTAAGAATATTCGGCTATATACATATTCTTTAGCCACACCTCGCCGCGGTCAACGTAGCAGAACGTATCCACAAGCGAAGCCTTACCCATGCGGATTGACTTTATCTCCGTACCGGTAAGCACTATGCCGGCGGTAAAAGTCTCGGAAATGGCGAAATCAAATGTCGCACGCTTATTTTTAATATTTATATCCTTGAAATTCATTTTATTATCATCGAGAAAAGGAAATAGATGAGATAAGGCGGCACGAGCACTCCCAGCACGGCAAGCAGCATGAAGTGGCCGGTGCGCTCGGCCTTGACATTAAGATACAGCGCTCCCTTCCACTGGATTATAGCCACATATATGGGCATAAACATACCGAATGTCTCGAGAAACGGGAAGCAGTTGAGAATCAATGTAATGAGAGTGAGTAATCCTATGGTATAGAGGGCGAAGGTGCGGCAGCGGTTCTCGTCGAGCGGCTCGTTGAGCGATGGCCCGAGAAACATGACGAGCACAAATGTGCCGATGAAATACGACGGGAAAAACATGCTGAACGTGGCGATACTCTCTATCACAAGTTTCACCACCGATACATCGGAGTGATATACCGGTGCCATAAACACGCTAAGAGCGGCAAGCACGATGAGAGGAAACAGTCCGCGCGTGGCAGGCACGCGGGCCGACACATTCTCCCTTGCTATATCCTCCCAGCCATGGGCAGGATGAAGTATAAGCTGAAACAGATTCTTGAAGAATATTTTCATTTTGTCACTATAACACAGCTATCAGTCTCGCCACAAAATTAATAATTATTTCGGCCACGGCAAAAAAAAGTTGCTACAGGTCAAGCCGTGATACTTAAATCTGAGCCATTGACTAAAAGCTATCATAATTCTCAACTAAGGGGAAATCTCGTAATGAATTGTGTTAAAATTTTAAAGATTTGTAAGGAGTTTTGCAATTTTTATATATCTTTGCAAAAGTTTTCGGAAAAATCTTTTATCCGAAACGCTTATGTGTTTTCATAAGGTACATCCGGCCTCAGACATTGAGCTACTAAAATTTCTCTTGTCAAATAAAACAAATAACTATAACTCCAAATTTTCATCTCACAATGAAGAAACTTCAATTACGAGTATTTCAGGCATTTATGATGGTAATGCTGGCCGTTGGCTCGCTTGCCCTCACCTCGTGTAACGACGACGATGACAATGCTCCCGAGACTGTGACTGTCGACGGCATCAATTACATCCTCAACTCCGACAATACCTGCACCGTAACCACCGGCAACTATATCGGCGCAGTCAACATCCCCGGTGCCATCGAGGCCGGCGACCGCCGCTTCCAGGTTACCAAAATCGGCGCTAAGGCATTTATGTCATGTACCGAGCTTACAGCCGTGAATATTCCCAATACCGTGCTCCGCATCGATGTACATGCATTTGACGGCTGCGCTAACCTTACCTCGGTCTTTCTTCCTGCGAATCTCATGCATGTAGGTAACTATGCTTTCAACGGCTGCGCACTTACTGAAATCACCATACCCGATGCAGTCACTGTTATCGGCGCTTACGCCTTCAAGGGAAATCCGGCTACCAAACTGACAATAGGAAAAAGTGTCAATACCATTAATTGGTTTGCATTTAATGGCTGCCCCTTGGCAACTATCAATGTTTATAATCCTGATGCACCTAAGCTCGACTATTATCCCGAATTTGATGCATGGCCTTTTGATAACCAAGTTCTTGAAAATGCAGCTTTAAGAGTAATGGTAAAAACTTCCGATAAGCAGAAAGAAAAGTATGCTTTAAGCGGTGGTTGGAATTTATTCGAGCACATGGGCTTTATTGACTAAGCCTGGCTGACTACAATGCGATATCATCGCCGCTGCCCTACACGGGGTTGCGGCGATATTTTTTGTCAATATCCATATTTTTATTAATTTTGCATCGATAATGCCTCGCCTGCCGAGGTGATTGTTTTACTAATATCTCCTGACTTTGGACCCGGACCCTTTACCGATGGCCGCTCCCGGCGGCCTGATATTAAATCTTATAAACCTTTCCGTAACCACATTCGGCGGTAGCGAGATCACAGCGCTGCTGCTTGCCGGCATATGCTTGCTTATCTCGGGATTCATCTCGGGGAGCGAAATAGCGTTTTTCTCTCTCACTTCGGAAGAATGTGAAGAGCTCGAGGAAAGCGACGGCGGTCGCCGCACGCTGGATCTGCTCGAAAAGCCCGAGCGCCTGTTGGCCACTATTCTTATTGCCAACAATCTTGTAAACGTAACCATCGTAGTGCTGTGTAATTTCGCACTCGGCCCGATATTCGACGGGATGCCGCCGGTGCTGAGTTTCATACTCCAGACGGTATTGCTTACGTTTCTCATTCTCCTTTTCGGCGAAATTCTGCCAAAGCTCTATGCCAATTCCAACAATCTGAAATGGGCACGTATGGCCACTCCGGCTCTGCTCTTCATTCGCCGCATATTTTACCCGCTGTCGTCAATCCTTGTAGGAAGCTCGGTGATAGTCAACAAAGTGGTGCAGAAACAGGCATCGACCGTCACCGCCGATGACCTTTCGCAAGCACTTGAGATAGCTCAGGTATCGTCGGGCGACAACAAGGAGATGCTCGAAGGCATCCTGAAATTCGGCGACACCACAGCATCGGAAGTAATGACACCGCGCGTCGACGTCACAGGACTTGATATCGACTTCACATTTGACGAGGTGATGAAGGTAGTGATCGATACCGGATTTGCCCGTCTGCCGGTATTTGACACGTCGATGGACGACATCCGCGGCGTGCTCTACGCCCGCGATCTGCTGCCGTATATCGAAAAGCGCCCCGAAGATTTCAGGTGGCAGTCGCTCATGCGTGAGCCTTACTATGTGCCCGAATCGCGCATGATCGATGACCTGCTCGAAGATTTCCGCAAGCGGCGCGTGCACCTGGCCATAGTAATCGACGAATATGGCGGCACTCAGGGCATTGTCTCGCTCGAAGATGTGCTTGAGGAAATTGTAGGCGACATCAATGATGAATATGACGACGAAGAGCAGAACTATCGCCGCCTCCCCGATAACACATTTATTTTTGACGGCAAAACTCTTCTCAACGACTTCCTGCGCATCACCGAGCAGGATGAGGAGGAATACGCAGCCGTGACCGAAGATTGCGAGACCCTCGCCGGAATGCTTCTCGCCATAAAGGGGGATTTCCCCAAGGAAAAGGAGTCGATAGTATATGGCCGATGCCGCTTTCTGGTCTTATCTATCGAAAACCACCGCATAGCCAACGTGAGAGTCAAGGTGATGCCAGATGTGCAGACCGATCAGTCACGCCCTACCCATGAAGATAAGTAAGTATACATCCTTCCTTGTCGCGCTTACTTTGGCCGCATGTAACGGCAACAGCAATGAGTCGGGTACTCCGCGTCCTCGCGCCTACCACCGCATTGAGATTCCGGCAGCTGAATATGACACACTGCTGCTTAACAACGGGCTTCGGCTGGTAACCAATTCATCGGCGCGCACTCTTGAAAAGCGCCCCGACGGTCCTTCCACTTGGGTCGACATCGTGTATCCCACCCTTGGAAATGCCACGCTATATTGCAGCGTCACTCCCGTAACACCCGCCACTGTCGATAAAGTTGTCGACAATCGTCTTGAGCGGATAGCTCTTAATTCAGGCGGATTTACAAGCGACCTGATGGAATTTTCCACCCCGGCAGGTTACGCCTGCCGCATCCTTGTCACCGGCTCGGGCACGGCCACTCCCGTACAGTTTATCGGAGTATCTGACCGAAACGTGGTATCGGGCGCTCTGATGGTAAATGTAGCCGAAGGGTTCCGGCCTGACTCTCTCGCTCCGGTGGTCGACTGCGTGACACGCGACGTTGAAACTCTCCTTCGCTCTCTCTGATGAAACTTTACGTCAGCCCGCTGCCGCCACTGAGGTCAGGAGAATCCCGTGTGTCTAACGAACGTAATGCCACGCTGGCACTACTGCGGAAAATATTCGGTAACGATGTCCAATATTCCCACAAGCCTTCAGGGGCTCCGCTAATCACATCGGCAGGAAAGGAATATCTTGTATCAATATCCCACTCAGCCTCTACCGTTGCGATAGCTGTTGCCGACGGCGAAGATGCTATCGGAGTGGATGTGGAGACCTACCGTACTCAACTCGAAAGGGTTCAGAGCAAATATTTATCGGAAGCGGAAATGGAAATATTCACCTCTGCAATCGACAAACTCAAAGCCTGGACCGCTAAAGAAGCGGTATATAAAGCAGCCCTGACGCCCGGGCTGCCGCTTACCGAAATAGACTGCACACGCATGGCTGACGGTATCGTCACCGCCGGCAGCCGCACCTATAGCATCGTGTTTCCCGCATCCACCCTTTCCGAAACAATAGCCATAGCCACACGGTAACACATATGGAGCGGGGGTCGGCCCCCCCCGCTCCATATTGGTTATTCCATATCGGTATAGTTTTGATATAGAAAGTCGTTGTAAGGGAAGCGGGTGAGGTGGACTTCGCGGGCGCGCTCGTAAAGCAGCTGCTTCAATTTATCGACTCCGGCTCCCGTGCGCGCCGAGATAAACACGCAGTCACCCGGCATGCGCGACATCCATGACCGCTCAAGCTCTTCAAGCGACACGTTCTCGCGCGTGGCCGGAGTGAGATCATCTTCATCTTTAGGCGTGTAAGTGAAGGCATCGATTTTATTGAAAACCATAATCACCGGCTTCTCCTGATCGCCGCATATATCGCGCAGCGTCTTGTTGACCACCTCGATCTGTTCCTCAAAATTGGGGTGGGAAATATCTACGACATGCACAAGGATGTCAGCCTCGCGCACTTCATCGAGGGTGGATTTGAAAGAATTTACCAGATGGTGAGGCAATTTGCGGATAAATCCTACCGTATCGGTGAGCAGGAAGGGCAGATTGTCGATGATCACCTTGCGGACAGTAGTGTCGAGGGTCGCAAACAGCTTGTTTTCGGCAAACACGTCGCTCTTACTGAGCACATTCATCAGCGTGGATTTACCGGCATTGGTGTAACCCACGAGGGCCACGCGCGTGAGCTTGCCGCGGTTTTTGCGCTGCACACTCTTCTGCTTGTCAATATCCTGAAGTTCTTTCTTGAGGCGGGAGATCTTGTCGAGGATAATTCGGCGGTCAGTCTCAATCTGAGTCTCACCGGGGCCGCGCATACCGATACCGCCTCGCTGGCGCTCAAGGTGGGTCCACATTCGTGTAAGACGCGGCAGCAGATACTGGTACTGGGCAAGCTCCACCTGCGTCTTGGCATTGGCAGTGCGGGCACGACGCGCAAAGATGTCAAGAATAAGGCTCGTGCGGTCGAGAATCTTCACTTTCAGCTCGCGCTCGATGTTCACCACCTGCTTTGAAGTAAGATCATCGTCAAATATAGCCATGCCTATGTCGTTATCCTCGATAAAAGCGCGTATCTCCTCCAGCTTACCCTTGCCTACATATGTGCGGGGATTGGGATAGTCAGCTTTCTGAAGAAAAGTTTTCACCGTCTCGGCGCCTGCGGTGTCGGCAAGGAAGGCGAGTTCGTCAAGATACTCGGTAGCCTTTGCCTCATTCTGGGTAGGAGTGACGAGGCCCACGAGCACCGCGCGCTCCACCTCTGCTTCATTCAATATATTGTCAATCATGATTGATGATAGTTATAGACTAATTTTTAAGAAACTATATAGTTAAAACGCTGCCGCACTATCGTAAGGTTCACGGCATTCTCCCGCAAAATTACAATAAAAATCCGAACTTACAGCACAGAGGCGGCCATGCTTGCGCCGGCCGCCCCTGTGATTATTGGTTTAAGCAGATGATTACTTGAAGAAAGTAGTCATGTTGTTTTTCACTTTCTTGTTGCCGAGCATGATAGCTTCCATATTGCCCATCATGCGCTGAGCGCCACGCTGCTGGTTGTAGCGGGCCTGATCCTGAGTAGCGTCATAAGGACGGGCTGCGGGAGCGACCTCGGTAACCTGCATGAACACGATAGCGTTGTTACCCTTCACCGGGCCGAGGAACTGGCCGGCTTTGGCATTGGCTACCTTACCGAGGATTTCGGCTTCATAGATACCTATGCCGGGCACCTGTACCTGACCGAAGTTTACATCGGTAGTATCGGGAGTCACACCCAGGAGCTTGGCATAGCCGGCAAGGTCGCTTGCCTTGCCATTGTACTGCTCCATGAGAGCGGCGGCCTTCTTATCGTTGCGGGCGCGGGCGGTGTAAGTAGCGTTGAGCTGCGGATCGCGTACGGGAACAAATGCCTCATCGTAAACGTCGTTGAGTGCCACAGCGAAGAATTTGCCTGACTGTTCGTCGCCAAACACCTGCGAAACCTGACCTTTCTTGGCGTCAACCACCCAAGCCACAGCGGCGTGAGAATCCTCAAGATTACCTATCGAGGGAGTGGAAGGAGTAACCTGAGCGGGGAAAGTAGTGTAGCCTGCAGCCTGAGCGCTGTCGGCAAATGCCTTGGCATTGTTGTGGGCAGCTACATAATCCATGAGTTCGTTCTGGAGCTTGTTGACGGTAGCAGCCGAGGGAAGCACCTCGAAAGTATATGTAGCGAGGTCAACAACCTCAACGGGAGCGGGCTTCTCAGTCACATTGAATATGCGGGTATACTGAGCGGCAGCTGCGGTATCGGGAGTGAAATAGCGACCTACGGTAGCACCGGCGAGCACATCGCGGAGCTCGGCCACCTGATTGTCGAGGAGCGACACTTTATAAGCTTTCTGCGACTGGAGAGCCTGAGCCGAGATAGAGTCAAAAGATGCGCCGGCATTGAGAGCGGCGATGAGAGAGTCGGCCTTGGCTGCGCCGTCAACCACCATGAAGTCAACGGTCACCTCGGCAAGTTCGTTGGAGCGGCCGAAGAGTTTGGCGAGTGTATAATTGTTACCTACGTTTGAAACCAGACGGGCCTCACCTTCCTGCATCTCGGCAAGAGCCTCGGAAGTCTGAGAGTTGAGGGTTGATTTCACCTGCTTTGCGCGGTCCATGTCAAATTCGGTATCACCGTTGCCCACCGAAGTGGCATCAGCATTGAGAGCTTCAAGGAAAGCCTCGACCTTAGCCTGACCTTTCACCTTATCCTCAGCCGAGGGGGCGATGTCGACAGCGATATAGTTGACGGTGCTGACCGGCTCGCTGAGAGCGTAGAGATTTTTCTCGTCATTGTAGAGAGCCTTGATTTCAGCATCGGAGGGAGCATACTCGTCGTCGTTGAGCGCGGAATAATCGCTCTTTACATATGCGATCTTGGCGGTGGAAGCATTATCTTCATAGAGAGCCTTGGCGTCGAGGTCATTACCCACGAAAGTGCCGGCAAAGAGAGTCTGGAACTTCTGGCGGAGAAGGTTCTGCTCCATCTGCTTCTCGAGGTCGAGCCAATACTGCTGGTACTGCTGAGCCTCGGCAGCGGGCACACCGTATTTTGAAGGATTGAATGCCATATCATAGAAAGTCTTGGCATCGGGAGCACCGGTCTGCTGCTGCACCATGCGGTTGACATAAGCGGCATTGTCGCCGAGCATTACCGAAGTAAGCTCCTCAGAGGTAACATTGAGACCGAGATCCTCGGCTTCCTGATCGAAAAGCTTCTCAGTAATCATGGTGTTGAGCACCTGCTGATTGAGCACCGAGCCGTCGATCTTGCGGCCCTGCATCTGCTGCGAGGCAGCCTGAACGCGCTGCTGGAATTCCTGAACGTCGATTTTCTTGTTGCCAACCTTTGCGAGGGTGGTGCCGGTACCGAAGAGTGTGCGGCCTGAGGTGAAGAAGTCACCGATGATAAATGCCAGCAGTGCAGCGCCCACGATGATAAGCAGGAGTGCTGATCTGCTGCGGATTTTTTCAAGTGTTGCCATTATATGCTTTTAAGGTTTTTGATTATAATCTTGTTATATAAATAATGTGGTATCGTCACACAGGCGCCAAAAGGGCATCCCGCGGATTTTAACGCACAAAGTTACAATTATTTCCGTTCCCGTCAAAATTTTTTTAAGGTTTTAGATTTTGTTAGGGTGATTTAGGGGTTAGAGGGGGTAGGTTTTAGGTTTTAGGGATTTTGTCTTTGGGTGAGGGCTTGGGTTAAAGGGCCTTTGAGATAGAGTGCACCGGCTTTAATCCTTCCCGCTTCTATAACCAACCCACCCATAGACAAAATTTCTCTC
>JAIDSW010000110.1 GCA_029061025.1 Duncaniella sp. | reverse complement strand
ATTACCGAGTCGGCGGCCGTGCGCGCGTTGACGGTGATCAGGCCGAGCGAGGGGGAGCAGTCGATGAGTATGTAGTCATATTTGTCGACCACGGAAGCGAGTGCGTTTTTCAGTACATTTTCGCGCGAAGGCTTGTTGATAAGCTCGATTTCGGCGCCGGCGAGGTCAATGCGGCTTACGACGAGAAACAGATTCTCGCAACAGGTGGCTACCTCAGAACCGTCGACGGGATAATCGTCGACCAGACATTCGTAGATCGACGACGTCATCGACTTGGGATCGATGCCGTAGCCCGAGGTGGAGTTGGCCTGAGGATCGGCGTCAATTATGAGAGTCTTTTTTCCCTCGGCGGCGAGCGACGCTGCAAGGTTGATGGTAGTGGTGGTCTTACCCACACCGCCTTTCTGATTGGCTATAGCTATTATTTTACCCATAATATCGGTTTGATGCCGCAAAGTAACTTATTATTTTTGTGAAAATAAATGTGTAAATGCCTAAAACGTGTGAAAATGTAGATAAATTGCCCCCGATGTAAATAACCTATTCGGCGGAATTTGATTATTTTTGCGGAAAATAGAGAATTTACACTGATGACACCAGCCGAAGAAATCAAATATCTCCGTGACGAACTCAATCGCCACAACCGTCTTTATTATGTGGAGGCGATGCCTGAAATCTCCGATATGGAGTATGACATGATGCTTAAGCGCCTCGAAGCGCTTGAAAAAGAGCATCCCGAGCTTGACGACCCGCTGTCGCCCACGCACCGCGTAGGCAGCGATATTACCAAGTCGTTCACTCAGGTGGCTCACGAGCGTCCCATGCTCTCGCTTGCCAATACCTACAATATCGAGGAGGTGGATGACTGGGCCTCGCGATGCAACGATGCGGTGGGCACAGGTGCCGGAGGCGGATTTCATACCGTGGTGGGCGAGATGAAATTTGACGGCACGAGCATTTCATTGATTTATAAGGATGGTCGTCTCGTAAGGGCCGTGACCCGCGGCGACGGCGAAAAAGGGGATGACGTGACTGCCAACGTGATGACGATAAAGAGCATACCGCTCGAACTGAAAGGGGACGATGTGCCTTCCGATCTGGAGATGCGCGGTGAGATAGTGCTTCCGTGGAAGGCATTTGACCGACTCAACGAGCAGCGCGCATTTAACGAAGAGCCGCTTTTCGCCAATCCCCGCAACGCCGCAGCCGGCACTCTCAAGCTTCAGAATTCGGCCGAAGTGGCGCGCCGCGGTCTCGATGCGTATATCTATTATATGCTCGGCGACAATCTGCCCGCCGACAATCACTATGACAATATGATGGTGGCCCGCCGATGGGGCTTCAAGGTTAGCGACGCTATGACCCGCCTCCATTCGCTGAAAGAGGTTGATGACTACATCAATCACTGGGACACGGCGCGCAAGGAATTGCCTGTGGCTACCGACGGCCTTGTTTTCAAGATAAATTCACTGAAGGAACAGCTAAATCTCGGCAGCACGGCCAAATCTCCGCGTTGGGCAATAGCTTATAAATTCAAGGCTGAAAGAGCACTGACGCGACTGCGTTTCGTGTCGTTTGAGGTCGGTCGCATGGGTATCATCACCCCGGTGGCGAATCTCGAACCGGTGCTTCTGTCGGGCACGATAGTGAAGCGCGCTTCGCTGCATAACGAGGACATAGTACGCGCACTCGATATTCATGAACACGACATGCTCTACGTGGAGAAGGGGGGCGAGATCATTCCCAAAATCACGGGTGTGGATACATCGGCACGTGAGTCCGGAGCCGCGCCTGTGGAGTTTGTGAAAGTGTGTCCCGACTGCGGCACGCCTCTCGAACGTGTCCCCGGCGAAGCCTCTTGGCTGTGTCCCAACCGTTACGGTTGCCCCGAACAGATAATAGGTCGCATACGCCACTTCGTAGGGCGCCACGCTATGGATATCGACGGTGTGGGTGAGGAAATTTCCGCTACTCTTTTTGCCACAGGGCTCGTAAGGAATATAGCCGATTTCTATGATCTGACCGTAGAACGCCTCATGCAGGTTGCCGAGATGGGACCGCGTACGGCCGAACGAATTATGGAAGGAGTGGAGAAATCGCGTGAAGTGACCTTTGACCGCGTGGTGTATTCGCTTTCGATACCATTTTGCGGCGAGACGGTGTCGCGCAAACTCGCCCGCAGCGTAGGCGATATTGACCGTCTTATGGGTATGACGGAGGCTGAGCTGACTGCTATAGAGGACGTAGGCCCTCGCATCGCAGCCGCCGTGGTGGAATATTTCTCACTCGACATAAACCGTGATATAATCGCCCGTCTCCGCACAGCCGGCGTGCAGATGGCCATGCCTGAGAGCACCGACGAGCCCGGCAGTGATGAACTCGCCGGGAAAATCATCGTGATTTCGGGAGTGTTTGCCCACCATTCGCGCGACGAATATAAGGCTATGATAGAGCGCATGGGCGGTAAGAATTCAGGCTCGATAAGCAAGAAGACTTCATTTGTGCTCGCAGGTGAAAATATGGGTCCCGCCAAACTTGAGAAGGCTACCGCGCTGGGTGTACCGGTGATTACAGAGGATGAATTCCTCAAGATGATCGGCAAAGAATAATGCCGCAGCTCAACGTCAATATGATAGCGCTGCGCCTGACAAGGCACAGCGACCGCCAGTCGATACTCACGGCCTATTCCCGCGAGGCCGGACGCCTTTCCATCGCCATACCCGCAGGAGGCGGACGAGGTGCCTCCCGCATTCAGGCGCTCACCATGCCGCTAAGTCTGCTGCAAGGTGTGATAGATGCCCGACCCGGGCGCGAGATTGTCAATGTCAAAGGATTGCAGCTCGCCGAGCCGCTGCATTCGCTCCACTCTCATCCCGTTAAGCAGATGACTGGAATGTTTCTCGCGGAGGTGCTTTCAGCCGTGTTGCGCGACAATGAGGGAGACCCGGTGGTGTGGAGTTTCATAGAAAGTGCCGTCAAGGTGCTCGACAGTCTTGCCGACACAAGAGCTACCGCTAATTTTCACCTTTGGTTTCTTTATCGCCTCGGTGCCATTATGGGAGTGGAACCCGACGTGTCGACCTATACCGACGGATCGCTGCTCGACCTCCGCGACGGAATGTGGCGTCGATCTCCGGCCTTGCATGGAGAGTGGCTCGACAGAAATGAATCGCGCGCCGTGTGGATGCTCTCGCGCATGACGGTGGGAAACATGCACCGCTACCGGTTTTCACGCATCGATCGCAACCGTATACTCGACGGACTTATCGACTACTATTCGGCTCACCTCGTCAGCCTCCACCGCCTCAAATCCCTCGAAGTGCTGAGGATGATGCTGTAAGAAATATATTTGACGTATACACTTTATTCAGCCAAAGAAATTTCGCGGAACAATTTCTCGCTGAGTTCGTCGATAGAAAGATTTCTTGAATTGCCTCCGGCGCTAAGTTCGTTGCCGATACGCGACATACACACGGCGGCAATGGCCTCACGGCTATCAAGATGGAAACGTTTTCCAACGCGGATTGCAAGTTCTGAAAGTATTTTTTCTGTTTTCATTTAGTTTTAATCAGGGAATAAAAAGTTTAAAGAAGTATCCGTGCAAAAGCAATATTGAATGTAAGGAGAGCCTGAATATCTAAGTTGTGCAGCAAGTATTTTAAGGTTTTCGGGAACAAGATAGTCTTTACCATATTCTTCCCGATATTCTTCGATTATCGGATCTACGCTTGAATCAGCCACCGGGCCTATAACCACATCATAATCATGAGTGAATGGAGGAGTGTGAGATTTATCTCTACACAACATTACGAATTTAGCCCATTCCCAATCGTTGTGCTTGAATTCCTTGATATTCAAATGCGCTTCAGATTGTTTACGGTTGAAAATAAATGAATTTACCTCAGGAGAGCCGGTTTGCTCAAGTTCAGCGCATCTCGTGGCCATTCTTACTGCTCGTGCATAGTCGGGTGTAAGATAGAATCCGGCTCCGAAATCCTTGTATAGTCGCGAAAATGACAGGTCAACATCGGATATACGGATATTGCTTCCGTGGAAAAGTCTCATAGAGCCCCGCCATTATTGGCGCAAATTCTTGATAGATTCACCGTTATGTCTTCATAAGAAAGACTTTGCTCAATATCCATGTATCTTTCGAGATATTCAATGCCTTTAAATGTAGTGAGATATCCGAATGCCTTTGATAAAGACAGATTTTTAATCTTGGCAAAATAATGAATTACCGACATGATGAATGCCGATGCCTTGTTGTCATCGGAGGCCTGTGGCACAACTTTCAGCTGAAGTTTTGATCCCATTTTACCTAAAATGAAAGAAGCAACTTCGGGAGTAATGGGGGCTCCGTTTTCAATTTTGGAAACGCGCGATTCCTTGAGCCCGATAAGGTTTCCGAGTTGAGCCTGCGTCAGACCTGCTTTGCGGCGTTCCATTCTTATGCAAGCGCCTAATGTTGATAGTTCATTATCTTTTTTCATATATTGCTTATTTTGCAACAAAGATAATATAAACTTTCCAAAATAGGAAAGTTTTGGCGGTTAATCTCCAAAAAGAATCTTGCGGTCGCGGAGGGAGGCGGGAGCTGTGAGGTGCTCGGGGATGAAGCGCCAGTTGCTGTCGACGCGGGCGTCGATGGTGCCGCGGCGCTCGATCTCTTTCATGAGGTAGTAGCGCAGATCTTTGTCAGTAGCCGAGAGTATGCGATTTTTCAGCTCTTGGAGCGGTATTCCTGCGCCACGGGTAAGGAGGTCGCCGCCACCGTTGGCCCGGTAGGAATTAATGGCGACTTTATAATCGGCTTCGGGATCGAATGGTGATCCGTCGGCCATGGAAATAACAGTGACTCTGTTTCCTGCCGGTTGTGTCACGTCGACAGTATAGATTATACCTGCTGCGGAGTCAAAATTATAGCTCGGATTTTTAAGACGGGCGAAGTCGCCTTTGGTCGCGTTTCCGTCGGTGGCGAATTTAAGCAGGTGGTCATCGGCTTCTGTCATGGTCTCTATCCACTTGTCGTAGCTTTCCTCAAGATAATCCTTTATCTCACGTCCTGATAGACGCATGGTGTAGAGCAGATTCTCATATCGGTAGAGCTTGAACATGTCATTTACCTTCACCGGTCCGGCGGCTATTGTGGCATCCATGGTGAGCGGGGCGGCAAACGACACGTCGGCACCGCTGATAGCAAGTTGCAGGTCGTGAATCAGCGTCATGAACGACGACGGGCCGAAATAGGCGTCGCGCAGCGAGAGTGTGTCGGTCGATACTGCTACCTGCCGGTCGACAAACTCGGTCACGGCATTGATCTCATCTTCAAATTCGTGCATGAAAAGGGAATCGGGTTCTGATTCAGCTACGGAAATAATGTGAGGGACAACCTCTTTTTTCAAGATATTTCCTTCGTTGTCAATGGTCAGTGCGATGTCGGCCATCGCCACGGCTCCGGCATGGGCGCCCGGGTTGAGCACGGCCACATTTTCCACAACATCGGCAAACTGGTTATGGTCGTGACCGAAAAATATCACGTCAAAACCCGGCACGAGACGCGCAACCTCAAGCGAGGCATTTTCCATCACACCTCCCGTGATGACCGACGAGTCTTTGCCCGAATGAAACAGTCCGGCAATAATATGCGGATGCTCTTTCTCGCGGATAATCGGAATCCATCGCGAGGCGGATTCCACAATATCGTCGAAACGCAGCCCGCTCCAGAGGTTTTCAGGCAACCACGCGGGGATAGAGGGGGTGAGCAACCCCAGCACTGCTATCTTCACGCCGTCGCGCTCGATTATGGCGTAAGGTTGAAGATAAGGCTGCCCGGTGACGGTGTCGATTACGTTGGCCCCCAGAAGAGGTATGCCGCCGAGTGCGTCGCGGTAACGGTCGTAGACAGCGTGGCCGGTCTCTACGTCGTGATTTCCTATGGAGGCTGCATCATAACCGAGGAAGTTGAGCATGCGAGCTACCGGATGGGGCGTCACGGTGTCGATGAAATTGTAATAGTAAGCAGTGGGCTGTCCCTGAAGGATATCACCGTTGTCGAGGAGCACGATATTTCTACCTGACTCGCGCAACGAGTCAACGAGGGTGGAAACACGTGCAAGCGAACCTGCCGCGGGGCGGGCATTGATAAAGTCGCGCGGAAAAAAATTGCCGTGCATGTCAGTGGTCTCCACCAGTGAGACTTTCAACTCGCGCGCGGCAATATTATTTAGGCTTAAAGCCATGAGAATCAATAGTGAGATGTTGCGGATAAGCATGATGTAGCGATAATGGTATTCAGTCAGGGAGAATCATGACGTGTCACCACGTCTGATTCTCTCCCGTAAAGAATGCACGCACTTTACCCACCGGCAGCGAGCCTTCGATCTTGAGCGGGATGCGGCGGTCGTCGAGCGACAGCCATGCGTTGATGGGAGCCGAACTTTCCACACCGTTGCGGGTGAAAGTGAATGAAATATTGTAGGTGTCAGTGTTCGTGCCGTTGACATTGACCGAGCCTGTGCCAAGATAGGTGATTGCCAGACGCTCTTTCTTGGTGGCCGAGAAGATGTTGAGTATCACCTGCTGTCCGGGTGTCATCGAGCCGAAATCTATCGAGCGGATGTAGTAGAACGAGCTGAGCATATCTACCGTAGGACCTTCGGCCTCAAGCTGAAGCGTTGAGGTGGTGAGCGGCTGACCCGGTTTCTTGCGCGACTCGCGGTAGCAGTCGCCGTAGAACACATCGCCTACCTCCGAAAATTTCACCACTTCTTTCTTATAGCGGTTGTTTTCGTGGGAGAGGAATGTGTAGAGCACCGGAGCAAGCGTGGCGCGCTGCATGGTGGAGTAGAGCGTATCGCGCACGAGGAAGATACTGTTGGCCCACTCGGCATTGCGTGCGGTGACCGATGCCTCGTAGAGGTCACCGTCGTTGACCAGACTCATCGTGGCATGGCCGGCGAGCTTGTTGATGAAGCCCCATTTATAATAGATGTCGTAGTTGAGCGACTCATCGACGAGCGATACGAGGCCGGGAGTCTGGGCCGATGAAGTAAACGATGCGACCAAAGCGCATAAAGCTGCTAATATTAAAGCCGATCTTCTCATAAATATGTAAATTAATATAGTTGTTAAACGATAATGTAACTTTCAATCCTTCAGCCGCTGCCGGCAGGATTGTCAGTCCATGTCGTCAAACGGCAGTGTGGCTCTTGCGGCCTGGCTTATGCGCTTGTTGCGCCAGCACTTACGGCACACGGCGATATATCGGTCATCGCCTCCTATCTCCACCTGAGCGCCTTCCTGAACGAAATCGCCCGCCGAGTCTATACGGGCATTGATTATCGTCTTCCGGCCGCAGGTGCAGGTCGACTTTATCTCGTCGATGGTATCGGCTACCTCAAAGAGGCGACGCGATCCCTCGAAAAGATTGCTCCGGAAATCGGTGCGCAGTCCGTAACATATCACGTTGACGCCGATGTAGTCCACCACATGGGCGAGCTGATCTACCTGCTACGGGGTGAGAAACTGGGCTTCGTCGACAAGAATCCAGTCGATCACGTCACCGTCAGCCTTAAACCGCTCCCGGAAGTGGCTGTAGAGGTCGGTCTCGTGGTAGATCCACTCGCATTCTCTCTCGATTCCGAGGCGGGATCTGATCACGTTGGCGCTCTCGCGTGTGTCAATTACGGGCTTCAGACACTGATATTTCATCTTGCGTTCCTCGAAGTTGTAAGCCTGAGTAAGCAACAGAGCTGTCTTTGCCGAGCCCATGGTTCCATATCTGAAATATAACTTTCCTTTGCGGTACATAGTCAATTACGTGTAATATGATGAAATGTATGGCAAAGGTAGAAACATTTTGTCAATTTCAACCATTTCTTTGAAATATTAACACCTGTCGTGCCGCTATGGTTTAAGCAGTGAAATAAATATAGTCACAGGACTTATGAGAGGGTAAAAAATACACCTACCCGCGCGATTATGTGAATCGCATTATGTGAAACGCATAATTTGATTTGCATAATTCAAGCAAGAATATTACTTTTGTAAAAAATATGTTTCATGTCCATACCCCGCAATCCATTTATACTCGGTCACAGAATAGAGCGCCCGTATTTCTGCGACCGTGAGGAAGAACAAAAAAATCTGACCGCAGCAGTCACCAATGGGCGGAATGTAGTCCTTATTTCTCCGCGACGCATGGGGAAAACATCGCTTATATATGTTTCGCTTCATGACTCGAAAGAAATAGCAGATGAATATGTCACATTTTTTATTGATATATTGCAGACCAATTCCTTACGCGAGTTTACCTATGTGCTTGGTAAAGCTGTGTTTGACACGATGCGGTCGCGAAGCGCTACATGGGTCAGCGGTTTTATTGCGGCGCTGCGATCGCTTAAAGGTACATTCGGCTTCGATCCGCTGACGGGTACACCTACATTCGATATACAGCTCGGCGACATCCGTAATCCGGAGTATACACTTGAAGAAATATTCGGTTACATAGAGCAGAGTGAAAAACCTGTGATAGTGGTGATAGATGAGTTTCAGCAGATAACAAAATATCCCGAGAAAAATACCGAGGCACTGCTTAGAAGTCATATTCAGCGCATGAGCAACGCATCTTTTATCTTTGCCGGCAGCGAGCGGTCAATACTTCAGGAAATGTTTGTATCGTCAAAACGTCCCTTCTATAACAGCTCTGAAATAATGCACCTCGGCCCTATCAGCGAGGATGTATATGTGGAATTTGCACGCAGCCTTTTCAGGGAGCGTGACCGTGATATTGAGGAGGAAGCGATACGACGTATTTTCAGCCTGTTTGATGGCAATACCTTCTATCTGCAACGGACTATGAACGGAGCTTTTGCAGACACCTCGGCGGGTAAAGCGTGCGGAATGGACACGGTGGTACGCGCGGTAAAAGCAATGTTGGCAGCTAACGAGGTGATATATCGTGAGATGCTGTCAAATGTAAGTATAAGTCAGAAATCCACGTTATATGCCGTAGCTCAGGAACGTGTGGTGAAGAATCCCACCGGGAGCGCATTCGTAAAGGGGCATTCGCTGGTGTCAGCAAGCGCAGTGCAGAATGCGTTAATAAAACTCTCCAACTCCGGACTCGTTGCCCGGACAGAGGAGGGATATAGTCTTACCGATCCGCTTCTGCGGATATTTATTAATGACCTGTACTCGACTCCTGAAATTTGACCCTTATTCCTCCGAGGTCTCGGTCAGGTGTCCGAAAGCCTGCCACAGAGAATCGTCGGGCAGGGGAGCGGTTACATCGATGGTCTCGCCCGATACGGGATGGACAAATGTGATACGGCGCGCCATGAGCGAGATAGAGCCGTCGGGATTGGAGCGACGGTCGCCATATTTCAGGTCGCCACGGAGCGGACAGCCGATCGCCGCCAGCTGAACACGTATCTGGTGTTTGCGACCCGTCTCAAGATTTACTTCAAGCAGGTGATACCTGTCGCTCGATGCGAGGAGCCGATATGACAATGCCGCTTCCTTGGCATCCTTGCGCGGAGTGGGGGAGGCATACGATTTATTGTTGCGCTCGGTAGAAGTGATATAGTGAACCAGGCGGTCAGCATCGCGCGGCGGGCGGTTGCGGGTTATAGCCCAGTAGGTTTTCTTAACCTTACCCTCGCGAAACATCTCGTTCATGCGCGTAAGAGCCTTGGATGTCTTGGCAAACACCACCAGTCCGCCCACCGGCCGGTCAAGACGATGCACCACGCCGAGAAACACATTGCCCGGCTTGTCATACTTCTCCTTGATCCAGCGCTTTACGGTTTCCACCAGCGGCTCGTCGCCCGTTTTGTCGCCCTGCACAATCTCGCCCGGCGCCTTGTTGACGATTATGATGTGATTATCTTCGTAGACTACTTGCATTTATACATTAAATCAATTCGATCAGTGCAAAACTACTAATAAATTTCCTCCCGGCAAAATTTCTTAAACGACCGCGAATCGTTTTCATCACATTTAATTACCATAATCCAAGTATCTTTTTTGAGGGCTCTTCGATATATTTTTGTACCTTTGCAGCATCATAAAGGTTCAGCCCTATTCGTGCAGACTCAGCGGGATTAGTCCGTAGACTGTCGATTATTGCTTGAACCTTTTCCTTTTGATGAATTATCAATATCGATATATTGGAGGAAATTAATGTACTCATAATAAATCGAGAAAGGATTTATATTGGTGAACTTATCAAAACTCCATTATCATAAATCATAGCGCTCATCAGGATATTTTGATAATTTTCACTACCTTTGTCTTAGAGACGACTGCTCCCATGTCAATACGACTAAATGTAGGATTGGCTTGCGTAGAAACGGTGCTTGCACTAACCTTCCCGTTTTCACCTCTCGTCTCAATTTTTATAGAAAATAGTAATTTCCTCAAAATAATCAATCTCCCGGTCGGCGTAATCAGAGACCACGGGATTCATCCGAAGCTTGGTTACGCTGACTTGGATTTATTCCTCCCGGTTCTCCGTCGGCTCTTCCTCCGTTTCCTCCTCGTCCTCGTCCGGTTCTTCCCATAGAATTTGGGCTATCCTCACGTTGTATCGTTTCTGTTTTTCGGTTA
>JAIDSW010000011.1 GCA_029061025.1 Duncaniella sp. | reverse complement strand
CGGGGATTAATGCACGATGTGGAAGCCGCTGAAAAATAATTATTGAAAAAAATTCGCTGCGGGAGGCAAATGTATTTTTTATTTTGTAATTTTGTACCTCAAAATGATGACCGTCTCCCAAATAAGAGAGAGCATTGCTCCCGAGCTGCGCGAACTTAACGACCGCATGACGCTGACACTTGATTCGTCAAACGAGTTGATGAATCAGGTCATATATAATTACATGCAGTCGAAGGGCAAGCAGCTGCGCCCGATGCTGGTGATACTCACGGCCAAGATATTCGGCGAGGTCACTTCCGATGTGATTGCCGCCGCCGCTGCTGTGGAGCTGCTCCACAATGCGTCGCTGATACACGATGATGTGGTGGACGATTCCGATACCCGCCATGGCCGCAAGACCATCAATGCCGTGTGGGACAATCATATCGCAGTGCTTGTGGGTGACTTTTTCGTGTCAGGCGCCCTGCGCGAGGCTATACGCACACGCGACCTCAGGGTGATTGATACGGTGGGTCAGCTCGGTCAGATGCTTTCGGTGGGCGAGATGGATCAGATATGCAACGCGCGCTTCCATTCTATCGACGAGGAAAACTACTACAAGGTAATATCGCATAAGACGGCATCGCTCTTCGTGTCGTGCGTAAAAATGGGATGCTACACCGTGGGCGCCTCGGATGCCGACGTGGAAGTGATGAGCGAGTATGCCGAATTGTTTGGCCGCTGCTTCCAGCTGCGCGACGATATTTATGACTATTTCAGCAGCGAGGAGATAGGAAAACCCACGGGAAATGACCTGCGCGAAGGCAAGTTGACGCTTCCGCTTCTTTATGCGCTTAGCGTGACGGATGATCCTCGTCATGAAGATATGCTCGCTTTATCGCGCAAGGAGATGCTTGAGACGGCCGAAATCGAAACACTCATCTCCTACGCCAAGGAGCTTGGCGGCATCGAATATGCTTTCGCAGCCATACGAAGCCTCTCGGAGCGGGCTTGCGCTCTGCTCGACCGCCTTCCGCAGTGTGAAGCTACGGAAGCCCTGCGGTCACTCGTGCTGTCGCTCAATCAGTAATTTCCGTTACCCGAAGCAATACGTAGGGTGTCAGCGGCAGCCGTATGTTGCGGTTGTTGACGTCGTAGTGGCGGTAGTCGACAGCTTTGCCGATTTCCATTGTTTCAGGCCATTCGGTCACGGTCATGTTCCACGTATCGATTATCTCCACTTTGAAGCGTGTGCCGGGCTTGAGTTTGTCGTAAGAAGCACATTTTGCCGGAAGATTAAACTGCCAGCTCTCGGGCATTTCTTTTCCGAAGTAAATCAGGTAATGGCCGGGGCCGCCTGTAGAGGTGCGTATGTCGCGTGAGATGTCGGCAGGTTCTACGGGAGCTGGCATAGCCTCGACAATTTGGCGTATGAAACCTATGCGCTTCCACGACTCGCCGCGCTGACGACCACCTTCGGCCCACATGATGGTATCGTTGTCGGTGGGATGCTTAAGGAAACATTCGCCATGAGTCACGTAAGTGCCACCGAGCACACCGTTCCATATGCGGTGTATCATTTCCTGCCCGCTGAGACGACCCCAACGGTTGGGCAGATTGCCTTCATAGCACACCTCGTCGAGCACCACCGGCATGCGGTATACACTTCTAAGTATCGCGGCACGCCCCGGCTCCATCACGGGAGCTTCATCCTGAATACTGGTGTGGGTGATGCGTGGAGTAGTCTCATAAGGAAAATATGTGGCCGTAGATCCGTGGATCGACAGCAGATGCCCGTAGGGGTCGGCGTTGTCCACCACATCTATCAGCTTCAGCCAGTCATCTTCGGTCTTGGATTTCACGTAGTCATATTCGTTGGCCATCGACCACCATACGTTGGGGAACGAAGCGAAGCGTGCAACCAGATAGCGGGCGTAAGCCTCGTTGACTTCGGCCGGCATCGAGTCAAAACCCCACTCGCCTTTGTCGTAAGGGTGAAACAGAATAAGGTCGGCCTCTATGCCCAGCTCGGCGAGGCTGTCGATCGCCTGCTCGAAATTACGGAAAAACGACGGATTGAAGCGGGTCATGTCAAACTGCTTTCCGCTTTTTGCCGTCAGTGTCATTCCCTCCGTGGCGCTCTTACCGGATGCAAACGGATA
This sequence comes from Duncaniella sp., assembly GCA_029061025.1. Taxonomy (GTDB): domain Bacteria; phylum Bacteroidota; class Bacteroidia; order Bacteroidales; family Muribaculaceae; genus Duncaniella. Next base: position 1,591 of record JAIDSW010000011.1, on the reverse strand, counting down.
GTGAATCGGCTCTTTCTTGCACAGAGAGTAGCTCTTGGGCATCACACACATGCGTATTTTGTTGTAATCGCTTCCGCTGAGGGTCGAAAGCGTAATGCCTTGAAGCTCGGGAGTCATGTGGACCCACGCATAGGCCGTGGTGCCGAAAGGCATGTAGCGGGTAGAGTCGGCGTAAGCGAAAGTGTGGTGACTGTCAACTCTCACAGGCCCGTGGCCATTGGCGCCACCGCTGCAAGTGATGTAGCCATCGATGCCGTCAAGTTGCGGAGCCGATGAGATGGTGGTGTAGTCCCAACGCCCCTCTTTGAGCGGAAGGAAACGGAGTACATAGATGCCGCTTCCGTCGTAAAATCCCGGTACATCGAGGGTATCAGTGCCGTTGATAAACCTGGCACCGAAAGTCACGTCGGCATAAGGATTTCCCTCTTCCGGTCCGCGGAACTCGCGCTGCCAGCGCTCATAAAGTCTTATGTTGTCAAACGGATTTACGGCAGCTCCGCAAGTTGAGGCTGCGAGTGCGATTATAGTTGAAATCAAGGTAATTTTCATGGTCGTATGGTATAGTTATTACAAAGTTAATGAAAAAATCGCTATTTTTGTAGTATGGAAAAGAAAGATTTGAAAATTGTATTTTTAGGAACTCCCGAATTTGCTGTGGAATCGCTCAGCCGTCTCGTTGAGGGAGGTTACAATATTGTGGGTGTGGTGACGATGCCTGATAAGCCTGCGGGTCGCGGACACAAGATGTATCAGTCGCCCGTGAAGGAATATGCTCTCGCTCACGGACTGAAACTGATGCAGCCGGTGAAACTCAAGGATGAGGCGTTTGTGGAAGAACTCCGTCAGCTTGAAGCAGATCTCTTTATAGTGATCGCATTCCGTATGCTTCCCGAGGTGGTGTGGCGCATGCCACGCCTGGGTACGTTCAACCTCCACGCATCGCTGCTGCCGCGCTACCGCGGAGCTGCTCCTATAAACTGGGCGGTAATCAACGGCGATACCGAAACGGGCGTTACCACTTTCTTTCTCAAACATGAGATCGATACGGGCGACATTATCGCTCAGGAGCGCATCGCGATAGGGCCTGACGAGAATGTAGGCTCGGTACACGACCGCCTGATGATGCTCGGTGCCGACCTTACCCTGAATACGGTTGAAAGTATTCTTGCAGGAAATCTCAAGACTATTCCGCAGGATGAACTGCTGAAGGGTGAAGAGTCTACTCCCGCACCAAAGATTTTCAAAGATACCTGCCGCATTGACTGGACTGCCGACGCGCGCACGGTGGCTAATCTCGTGAGAGGTCTCTCGCCTTATCCCGGGGCATGGTCGTCACTTTCGGCCGACGGCGCACCGGTGGGTGATGTCAAGATATTCTCCGGAAAAGTAGTGGAAAAGTCAACTCTTACACCGGGCGAAGTGAGTGTGGCCGACGGGAAGATAGAAGTGGGTTGCGGTGAAGGCACTGCCTACAGTGTCGCCGAACTCCAGATTCCCGGTAAGCGCAAAATGCCCGCAGCTGACTTCCTCCGCGGCAATCGATTGGAAAATCTGAAGTTTGAGTGACGATAATATTTTATCATCATAATAC
>JAIDSW010000109.1 GCA_029061025.1 Duncaniella sp. | reverse complement strand
CCTTCGCTGAGCTACGGCGGCGCCGGTTACGAATAATTCAGCGCCCACGGGCGCTATTTGATTTTTGACACAGCCTCTTGTCATGGCAATTATTTGCCGGGGTAGTAATATTGGCCTTTATGGCGGGTGGCTGAGCCGCGGTCGATCGCATGCACGGGGCATATGTGGTAGCAGCCGAGACATCCGGCGCAGTTATCGCCCCACGTGGGTCGGCCGGCGGTGAGAGTGATATTGTGCATCGGGCAGGCTCGCTCGCATTTGTGGCATGAAGTACAGCGATCATTAACCCTGAATGGCTTTGCCGACAGAGCTTTGCGGATAAACAGCGGATAGATAACAGAAGATTTAAAGCCGGGAAAAGCTCCGCGCACTATGTCGTCGCACCGCTTTTGAGCCTTTATCATGTCGGCTATTTCCGCTACGCGACGCGGCATTGCATCGAGCTTGGCTTTTTCGACCTCTTGAGAGTCAACATCAAAAAACGGCAGCGATACATAAGTATTCGGCATGGTAACGGAAAATGTCGCTACGGCATCGAGTCCTTTTTCCGCGATGAGGCTGCGCCACTGCAGGTGAGTGTTGCCGAGATCATCGCCGTGGGTAGCTACAAGGTAGTGGCGCGAACCCTCCTTGCAACGAGTTGCGCATATTGCTTCAACCATCACCGGCGGGAGTCCCCACGAATATATCGGGGTGACCCATATGACGCGATCTTCACCGCTCAGATTAGGGGCGGGGAGTGTGAACGAAACTTTCTCGCCGAGCAATTCCGCGAGAGCCTCGGCTACCGCGAGGGAATTACCCGTGCCGCTGAAAAATACAATCATGATGCGATGGATCAGATAGTTACCTGTGTAGCTCCGAAACCGTATTCACGAAACGACGCATCCTGCACATCGTGCCCCTTGTAGCGGTGATTGAGCTCTTTAAGGATGGCCTGACGGAGCACACCCTCGCCTTTGCCGTGGATAAATACGATCTTCTGGCCTTTGTTGCGCATGTTGGTGTCCATCACACGGCGAAACTCGTCGATCTGAAGATTGAGCATGTCGGCAGGGGAGAGACCCGCTGTGTTGTCGACAAGCTCATTGATATGAAGGTCGACTTCGATAATCTCGCCACGGCGCACATCGGCCTTCTTGGGCCGAAGCGGACGCACGGGACGGCGTCTGTCGACAGCCTTCTTTTCCTTAATGCCTTTTTCAAGAGTCACGGCATCGACCGCCGCGGGCTTCACGGCCCGGTCGTCGCGCACTATGTCGAGTGCGATTACCGGCTCGTCGAAATATATACCGGTATTGAAACAATGGAGCTTGAAAAACTTGCGTGTATCGAGCTTCATTTCCACCGAAACAGGATTCTTCAATGAAAATTCCTTACCCTGCTTGACGGCAAACAGCTGAACGGCCACGCGGTCCATTTGGGCAAGTTGTGCCGGTTCAAATTCCTCCAGCCATATCTGTATATTCGGCTCCACCACTCCGGCGTAGCGTGTCACCCAGCCCTCCGAGCCATCGGCACGGGTGAGATAAGAGAAGTACAGATAATAATTGGAATCATTGACGAGGTAAGTATTGAAAGTGGTGGATGAAAGTTGTTTTATATCAGTCGGTTCGTAAGCGAGCACCACGTTGAGCTTCTCGCCTTCGGGAGTCTCCTCCACCGGCTCGGGCTCGGGTTCAGGCTCCGGCTGATGCACCTTGGGTGCAGGCGCTTGGGATGAAGCCCTGAATGCGGGAGCCTGCTTGGGTTTCTCCTCTACGGGAGCCTGACCCACCACCACGCATTCGCGCAGGAGCATAGGGGTCTCGAAGCCGTCATCGTCAACGTAGGCAATGTTGCCTTCTATTCTTGTCACTACGCCGCCGCCAACACTGTTGAGGAAGCGTACTATATCACCAATTTTAGCCATATATTGTCATTTTTTTAATTTCTCTTTCAGGAAATGTCCCGTGTAGGATTTCTCGCAGGCAGCCACTTGCTCGGGAGTGCCGGCCACCACTACAGTACCACCGTCGCGGCCACCTTCGGGACCCATGTCTATCACATGATCGGCGCGCTTGATCACGTCGATATTATGCTCGATTATCACCACCGTGTGCCCGGCCTCGATAAGGCGGTCAAACGATTTGAGCAATAGTGCTATATCATTGAAATGCAATCCTGTGGTAGGTTCGTCGAAAATGTACATGGTGGGGCGGGAATTTTCATCGGCGAAAAATGATGCGAGTTTCACGCGCTGATTCTCACCACCCGAAAGCGACGAGCTGCTTTGGCCTACCTTGATATAACCGAGACCCACGTCCTGAAGCGGTTTCAGACGCTTCACTATGCGCTTTTCGATAGTGCCGGGCTCCTCCGAGAAAAACTCTATCGCTTGATTCACAGTTATTTCAAGTACATCGTAGATGGATTTTCCACGATAGAGCACATCGAGCACGTCGCGCGTATATCGCATGCCGTGGCAGCTTTCACAGGGTATGGTTATGTCGGCCATAAACTGCATCTCGATGGTAATGTAACCCTCGCCCTTGCACTCCTCGCATCGGCCGCCCTCGGCGTTGAATGAGAAATCTCCCGGAGTCAGACCCAGTTGCACCGCTGCCTGCTGCGAGGCATACAGCTTGCGTATCTCGTCGAATGCTTTCAGATAAGTGGCCGGATTTGAACGCGACGATTTACCTATGGGATTCTGGTCGACAAATTCCACGGCCGAGATGCGTGACAGGTCACCAGTAAGCGCCCTGAAAGCGCCGGGCGCATCAGAAGCCTCGCCCAGATGTCGAAGCAGTCCGCGGTACAGAATATCGCGCACGAGCGTGGATTTACCCGATCCGCTGACACCGCTCACCACAGTCATGACCCCTAATGGGAAGTCTACGTCGATACCGCGCAGGTTGTTTTCGCGGGCGCCGTTGACGGTGATTTTATCGCGCCACTTCCTACGGGATTCGGGCAGAGGTATGGACAATTTTCCCGTAAGATATTTGGCGGTATATCCGTCGCTCTCAGGCAGATGATCGGGAGTGCCCTGAAACACGATTTTTCCACCGAGGCGTCCCGCATCGGGGCCGACGTCGATTATATAGTCGGCCGCGCGCATTATTTCCTCGTCGTGTTCCACCACAACCACCGTGTTACCGGCATCGCGCAATTTGCGGAGTACGGAAATGAGTCGGTCAGTGTCGCGCGAGTGCAGGCCTATCGAAGGCTCGTCGAGAATGTAAAGCGAACCCACAAGGCTGCTGCCGAGCGAAGTGGCCAGATTGATACGCTGGCTTTCGCCACCCGAAAGAGTCGATGAAAGACGGTCGAGTGTAAGATAGCCCAGACCCACTTCCACCAGATAGCCCAGGCGGTTGCGGATTTCTGTGAGCAATCGTGATGCAATTTTGCTGTCGTGCTCGTCAAGGCGCAGATCTTCAAACCATTGCAGTAGCTGATCCACGGGCATTTTCACAATCTCGCCTATGGTGAGACCTCCCACCTTTACGTATGAAGCCACCTCCTTGAGACGCGAACCGTGGCATACCGGACATTCGGCTTTTCCGCGATAGCGCGCATACATCACGCGATACTGAATCTTATACTGATTTTCCTCCACCATGCGGAAGAAATTGTCGATACATGGAAATGATTTCGTGCCGTCGCCATGCCACAGCAGGTCGACCTGCCCGGGGGAAAGATCGACATACGGCGCATGCACGGGGAAATTCCGTGACGACGCGCGGCTGATGAACTCACGCTTCCACTCGCTCATCTTGTCGCCTTTCCAGCATGCCACCACATCGTCAAAAACCGAGAGCGACGGATTGGGAACCACCAGTCGCGGATCTATGCCGAGCACTTTGCCGAACCCGCCACATGTGTCACAAGCGCCCACGGGATTGTTGAAGTTGAACATCATGTCGCTCGGCTCGCTGAACTTGATTCCGTCGGCCTCGAATTTCTTTGAGAACGGAGTAGTGACAACCTCACCGTCGACCCACGCCATCAGATTCATGGCTGAATCGCCCTCGAAAAATGCAGCTTCGACCGAATCGGCAAGACGGCTTATCTCGTCCTGCTCGTCGGTTACCGCCAGGCGGTCGATGAGCAGGTCGTAACCGTCGAGTGACTCGGGCACGAGCTTGTCATCGGCAAGCATCTCTTCGATATCTAAAAATTCACCGTCCTTAATCAGGCGCGAATATCCGGCCTTGAAATACACATCGAGCTGAGAGCGCACCTTGCGGCCATCGGGAAGATGAGCCGGAGCCGCCACGGCAATGCGTGTGCCGGCAGGGTAGGAGAGGGCGCGCGCCACCACATCGTCGACGGTGTGTTTCTTGACCTCATCGCCGCTCACCGGGGAGAAAGTGTGGCCTACGCGGCCGAAGAGCAATCGGATATAATCATATATCTCGGTCGACGTGCCTACGGTGCTTCGGGGGTTGCGCGTATTTACTTTCTGCTCTATGGCAATAGCGGGCGGCAGGCCGGTAATCGACTTGCATTCAGGCTTGTGCATCTTGCCCATAAACTGGCGGGCGTAGCTCGACAGACTTTCCACATAGCGGCGCTGACCCTCGGCATAGAGTGTGTCGAACGCGAGCGACGATTTTCCCGAACCGCTCACTCCGGTGATTACCACAAACTTGCCGCGGGGCACGTTCACGTCCACATCCTTGAGATTATTGACGGCTGCTCCGCTGATTATAATGTCACGGCTTTCAGAGCCGTCCTGGATTTTTTTCTTGCTCATAACTTGCAAAGTTACGAAAAATTATGGATAAATTTATTTAACGGAATGTTACTAAAACTTATAAATCTACTAAAACTTATTAATCCCGTACAAATCGGATAAAAGAATAATATATTTTGAAATTACGGCTGAAAACCGTATCTTTGTACATTAATAAAAAAGAAAAAACATAATACCTGATAAGATATGAAATTTTCAGTTCCGAGCAAGACTCTTCACAGCTATGCTTCGTCGGTGAGCAAGGTGATCAACGCCAAAAACGCGCTGACGATTCTCAATAATTTCCTTCTTGAAATCAGCGGCAATGTGCTGACCATCACTGCATGCGACGGCGAGAATACCCTTTGCGCCCGCGTGCCCATCCTTGATGTGGAGGGGGAAGGTGAGATATGTATTGACGCCCGCCGCCTCGTGGATCTTCTCCGAGTGATGCCCGAGCAGGAGCTACAGTTCAACATCGACGATACCACGCTCGCCGTGGAGATGAGCCATCCTAACGGCTCGTATAAATTCGTGGGTACTCCCGGCGTGGAATATCCCCGCATAAAGCGTGCCGCTTCCGAGGAAGATATGAAATTTGACGTGCCTTCCGAGAAGATTCTCCGCGGCCTCGAGTTTACGGGCTTTGCCGCCGGTACCGATACGCTTCGCCCGCAGATGATGGGTGTGTATTGGGACGTGATGCCCGATGCTCTCGTGTTTGTTGCGACCGATACCCACAAGCTGGTGAAATTCAAGGATTCATCGGTAGTGTCGGGAATCAAAGGCTCTTTCATACTGCCCAATAAGTCGACCAATGTGTTCAAGAGCGTATTCACCAAAGATGAGTCGCTTACCATCACTATCCGCCCGCAGCAGGGTGTGACATTCGAGACCGATACGTTTACATTTGACAGCCGCATAGTGAAAGGCGCGTTCCCCGATTACAACCGCGTGATCCCCACGTCGAATCCCTACGTAATGACTGTTGACCGCCAGCTTTTCTCTACCGCCGTAAAGCGTGTCAGCCTCTTTGTCGACGAGGGTCACGGTCTGCTCAAGTTCAAGGTTCAGCCTGAAAACGTGCTCATCAAGGCATCGGACAACGAATATAATACCTCGGGTGAGGAAAAACTCGCATGTGACTTCACGGGCAACAATATCGTGATAGGTTTCAGCTCCACTTACCTCAGCGATCTCGTGGGAGTGCTGTGGACCGACGATATACTTTTCAAACTCGCCGATCCCTCACGCCCGGCAGTAATCGTTCCGTCGGAAGACAAGCCCGACACCGAGCTCACCATGCTCCTCATGCCCATGAATGTGACTGACTTCTAATAGCGGCTTACCCTATGGAACTTAACCTGAAGAAGCCCATCATATTCTTTGACCTCGAGACGACGGGTACAAATATCACCTCTGACCGCATAGTGGAGATTTCACTGATCAAGGTGATGCCCAACGGCGAGGAGATAGAGCGCACACGCCGCATAAATCCCACGATTCCAATTCCCGCCGAGGCTACCGCAGTGCATCATATCACCGATGCCGACGTGGCCAATGAGCCTACTTTCAAGCAGGTGGCGCGGTCGCTGGCCGAACTGTTTGCCGGGTGCGATATAGCCGGATTCAATTCCAATCGTTTCGACGTGCCTATGCTCGACGAGGAATTCCGCCGCGCGGGAGTGAAATTTGATTTTTCCAAGGCGCGCTTTGTTGACGTGCAGACCATCTTCCACAAGAAGGAGCAGCGCACTATGGTCTCCGCCTACCGTTTTTATTGCGACAAGGACCTTGAGGCCGCCCACTCGGCGAATGCCGACACCCGTGCTACCTACGAGGTGCTTAAGGCACAGCTCGACCGCTATTCCGATCTCCCCAACGATGTGGATGCCCTGAGCGATTATTCGTCGCAAAACAACAACGTGGATCTCATAGGCCGACTGGTCTACAACGAGAAGCGCCAGCCGGTAATCAACTTCGGAAAGTATCGCGGACGTCTTGCCGAGGAAGTGCTTCGCCGCGATCCCGGGTATTATTCCTGGATACTCCAGGGAGATTTCCCTCAGAATACCAAAGACGCTTTCACAGCCATCAAGCTGAATCTCAAGTAAAATATCAATGCTTAAAGGCAAACATATAATTTTGGGTATCACCGGCGGCATCGCCGCCTATAAATCCGTGTCGCTGCTGAGGCTGCTTGTCAAGGGCGGCGCGGAGGTGCAGGTGGTCATTACACCGGCCGGTAAGGAATTCATTACTCCTGTAACCCTCTCGGCACTCAGCGGAAAGCCGGTGGTGAGCGAATTTTTTACCGCCAATACCGGTGAATGGCATTCGCATGTCGACCTCGGCCTGTGGGCCGACTGCATGGTGATAGCTCCCGCCACCGCCTCGTCGATAGCCAAGATGGCCAACGGCGTGGCCGACAATATGCTTATCACTACCTATCTGTCGGCCAAGTCACCCGTATTCATAGCTCCGGCGATGGACCTTGACATGATGGCTCACCCGTCGACCCACCGCAATATCGAGTTGCTCCGCAGCTACGGAAATAATATCATCGAGCCCGAGACGGGATTCCTCGCAAGCGGTCTTACCGGAAAGGGACGCATGGAGGAGCCCGAGAAGATCGTGGAGGTGCTCGACCGATTCTTTGAAAAAAATGAAAATCAGTCGCTGGCAGGTAAAAAGGTGTTAATTACCGCCGGGCCTACATACGAAGCCATCGACCCGGTGCGTTTTATCGGAAACTATTCGTCGGGTAAAATGGGCTTTGCCCTTGCTGCCGAGGCATCGCGCCGCGGTGCTGAGGTGGTATTGGTGAGCGGTCCCGTATCGCTCGATACGCCTTCGGGAAACATCAGAAGGGTAGATGTCAGATCGGCCCGCGAGATGCTCGCAGCGTGTGAGAGTGAGTTTGACACGGCTGATATAGCAATATTCTGTGCCGCTGTGGCCGACTATGCTCCCGAGCAGGTGGCTGACCGCAAGATAAAGCGCGGCGACATGCCTGAGATGACCCTGCGGCTCGTGAGAAATCCTGATATCGCAGCCACGCTCGGCTCACGGCGACGCGACGGTCAGACTCTGGTGGGTTTCGCCCTCGAGACTGACAACGAGATGGAAAACGGACGCTCCAAGCTCCGCCGCAAGAATCTCGACATGGTGGTGGTCAATTCCATGCGCGATGCCGGTGCCGGATTTTCGGGCGACACCAATAAGATTACCGTGGTGACAGCCGAGGGCGATGAGAAATCATTCCCGCTGAAATCCAAGAGTGAGGTGGCGGCCGATATTATCGATTGTATTGAAGACTTGTCAGTTTAGCGACGGCTCAGCCATTTTTCCTGCGCATAATACATTTAAAGACATGACAGTAAACCGATTGCTTTCGCTTCTGTTCACTCTCGCCGCCTTGCTGGCCGCGGGCGTGGATATGTTCGCGCAGGAGCTTAACTGCCGCGTGGAGGTTAATGCTGACCAGATTCAAGGTACCAACAAACAGGTATTCGCCACCCTTCAGTCAGCTCTCAACGACTATGTGAATACCACCCGCTGGACCAATGCTTCATTTTCGCCCAACGAGAAAATCGAGTGCACCATATTTCTTACCGTGAAGGAATATGACGAGGGCTCCAACCTGATTAAAGGCGACCTGCAGGTGCAGGCGATACGTCCGGTATACAACAGCTCCTATCTTACCACGCTGCTTAACTTCAAGGATACCCGCGTGGAGTTTACCTATCAGGAAAATGAGCCGCTCATCTATTCCGAGACCACGATGGAGAGCAATCTCACGGCACTGTTCAATTATTACGTATATCTGATTCTCGCCATAGATTTCGACAGCTTCCAGTCCCGTGGCGGCGATCCTTATTGGGACAAGCTTGCCAATATCGTTCAGATGGGGCAATCGTCGGGCGAAACGGGATGGAAGGCATTTGAGGATACCAAAAACCGTGCTGCCGTGCTGGCGGCGTATACTGACCCGTCGACCTCGGTGCTCCGTGATCTCAACTATGAATTTCATCTCAAGGGCCTCGACCAGATGTCGGTCAGCCCCGACAAAGGACGCCAGACAATCACGCAGACGCTCGACAATCTCACGGCCGTGTTCAAGGCTAATCCCATGTCGGTGGGCCTGTCGATGTTTCGCGATGCCAAGCTCGATGAACTTGTCAACATTTATTCCAAAGCGCCGTCCGACGAACGCGAGACGGCCTATAAAATTCTTCAGCCGCTTTATCCTACCGACCAGGACCGTCTTGAAAAAATCAAGCGCGGCGACGAAACCAACTGATTATTATGCTCCGCTCTCTACATATATCCAACTATGCCCTCATATCGGGAGTCGACATTGAATTTTATCCGGGCTTCAACGTGATCACCGGCGAGACCGGTGCCGGAAAGTCGATAATATTGGGTGCGCTGTCGCTGATCCTCGGCGGTCGCGCCGATACCCGCGTGGTTACCGATCCCACACTGAAGACAGTGATAGAGGCTCAATTTGACGTCACAGGATATGAAGCTCTAAAACAATATTGTGTCGATTCCGATATAGAATGGGATGACAATACCTGCATACTCCGCCGCGAGATAGCGCCGGCGGGTCGCTCGCGTGCGTTTGTCAACGATTCGCCCGTGCCTGTCGCAAAGTTGCGCGACGTGGCGATGTTTCTTGTCGACATCCATTCACAGCATCAGAATCAGCTCCTGGCCACGCCTGAATTTCAGTTGCGTGTCATAGATACCCTTGCCGGCAACGGTCAGAAACTCGCCGAGTATACTTCACGTTACAATGCCTACCGCGATGCGGTGAAGAAGCTTCGCGCCGCGCGTGCCGAGGTAGAGCGAAGCCGTCAGGATGAGGAGTATACCCGTTTTCAGCTCGAACAGATAGAAGCTCTCGATCTTGAGGAAGGGGAGCAGGAACGTCTGGAACATGACCGCGAGGTGCTCGAGAATCTTACCAACATCAAGTCGTCGCTTGCAGCCGCTATAGGAGCGCTCAACGGCAATGACGGATCGGCTCTCGAACTTCTCGACGCAGCCGCAGCCGAGTGCAACCGACTCGACGGTGTACTCGACCGCAACGATGATATTCCCGGTCGCCTTGAAAGCGTCAGCATAGAGGTGGCCGACATATGCCGCACCCTTGAGTCACTCGATGAATCACTCGAAAGTGACGGCGGTTCGCTCGAATCGATCGAGGACCGGCTCAACAGCATTTATTCGCTCTGTCACCGCCATCATGTGGCTTCGGGCGAGGAACTGATAGCAATGCGCGACACTCTGCGAGCCCGTCTTGACAACCTCGACAATTCCGAAGAATATCTTCAGGAACTCGAGCGTAAGGCACGGCGGTTGCGTTCGCTTGCCCGCGAGACTGCCCAGGAGCTTTCGGAAAGCCGTCGACGCGAGGCTGAGCGGTTTGCCGGTCAGTTGCGTGAGGCAGCGATGCCTCTCGGGATGAAAAACCTTCAGGTGCAGGTTGCCGTAGAGCCTGTGGATATGTCGCCTACAGGAATGGACGAAGTGAAATTCCTCACGGCTTTCAATAAGAATCAGCCCCTTATGCCTGTGGGCAACGGTGCGTCGGGCGGTGAAATCTCACGATTGATGCTTTCGGTCAAGAGCATTATAGCGTCGAAGATGCAGTTGCCTTCAATAATCTTCGATGAAATAGATACAGGTGTGTCGGGCGAGGTGGCCGACAGCATGGGGCGCATGATGCTACGCATAGCCGAGACCATTCAGGTAATCACCATCACCCATCTGCCGCAGGTGGCCGCCAAGGCTTCTCATCACTACAAGGTATACAAGGAGGACTCGGCCGACCGCACTCTTACCCACATATCGCTTATCGATAATGAAGAAAGTGTAGCTGCAATCGCCACCATGCTCTCGGGCAATTCGGTAGACGAGGCCGCCCTGAACAACGCACGTTCGCTGCTTTCCAACG
>JAIDSW010000108.1:2590-4311 GCA_029061025.1 Duncaniella sp. | reverse complement strand
TTTCATCAATCAAAAATCCCATGGCCATGATGCGCGGTCTCCGCGGCATGAAGAAATAACAACCGATACTCAATATTCAAGATATGACACTGATCGACGGAAAACTCACAGCCGAAACCATAAAGGCTGAAATCGCCGCCACCGTAAGCGAAATGGTCGCGGCCGGAAAGCGGGCACCGCATCTGGCAGCCATCCTCGTGGGACACGACGGCGGCAGCGAGACTTATGTTGCCAACAAGGTTAAAGCCTGCGAGCGCTGCGGATTCCGCTCCACGCTCATCCGCTATGAAGATGATGTCGATCAGGCTACCCTCCTCGATACCATTGCCCGCCTCAACGACGACGATGAGGTCGACGGCTTCATAGTGCAGTTGCCTCTCCCCCGTCACATCGACGAGCAGGCCATAATCGAGGCTATCGATCCGCGCAAGGATGTCGACGGATTTCATCCCGTCAACGTAGGCCGCATGTCGATAGGTCTCCCCTGCTTCAAGTCAGCTACTCCGGCAGGCATCATGGAGCTGCTGAAGCGCTACGACGTGCCCACCTCGGGCAAGCGCTGTGTGGTTATAGGCCGCAGCAACATCGTAGGCAAGCCGGTGGCTACCCTCATGATGCAGAAGAGCAATCCCGGCAACGCTACTGTGACGGTGGTTCACAGCGCGTCGGAGAATCTCAAGGAGATATGCCGCGAGGCCGATATCATTATCGCGGCTCTCGGCAAGCCGGGTTTCGTTACCGCCGATATGGTCAAGGAGGGAGCGGCCGTTATCGACGTGGGCACAACCCGTGTGCCCGATGCTTCGCGCAAGAGCGGTTTCCGCCTGAGCGGCGACGTGGATTTTGAGAATGTGGCACCGAAGTGCTCATTCATCACCCCCGTGCCCGGTGGCGTAGGTCCCATGACTATCTGCATGCTCATGTGCAACACTCTCCTTGCCGCCACTCACGCGATATATAAGTAACTCAGCCTTATGCTTTCATCGCTGTTGCTCTCGCTTGTCGCACTCGTGGCTCAGCCTGATACGGCCACTATAGTGTTTGCCGGCGATGCCATGCAGCACAAGCAGCAGCTCGAAGCATCGGCCCGACGCGACGGCACGCACGATTATTCGGGCTATTTCTCCGCCGTAAAGCCTTACATTTCGGGGGCTGATTATGCGGTGGTCAATCTCGAGACTCCCCTCGGCGGCAAGCCCTACTCGGGTTACCCGATGTTTTGCGCGCCCGACGAATATCTCGATGCGCTCACCGATGCCGGTTTCGATCTGATACTCGCGGCCAACAATCACACTCTCGACCGCCGAGACAAGGGAATTCAGCGCACTATCGATCAATTTGAAAAGCGGAATATACCCTATGTGGGCATATATCGCGACCAGTCCGCACGCGACTCCATTCTGCCGCTGATACGCGACATCAACGGCTTCCGAGTGGCTTTTCTGAATTACACCTACGGCACCAACGGCATGAAGCGCACCACTCCCGTGGGTCTCGACTACATCGACCGCTCGCTTATGGCTAAGGATATTGCCGCTGCCCGCAGCAAGGGTGCTGAAATAGTGGCTGTGTGCGTGCACTGGGGCGATGAATACCATCTTCTGCCCAATGCCGCGCAGCGCGATCTTGCCGAATTTCTCAAAAAGCAGGGCGCTGATCTGATCATAGGCGGTCATCCTCATGTGATTCAGCCTATGGAGATTTTTGATGTGGATTCCACG
>JAIDSW010000108.1:0-2580 GCA_029061025.1 Duncaniella sp. | reverse complement strand
ATTTTATCTCGGGCATGAAGAAATCCGATACACGCGGAGGGGCAACGGTAAAGGTCACGTTGATGCGCGACTCGCTCGGACGTGCAACGGTAAAGAGCGCCGACTATTCGCTCGTGTTTGTCAACTCGCCCGTGAAGCCGGGCGATAATTTCCGCCTCTTTCCTGCCGAGAGCGATTCTATTGCTCCCGTGTGGAGGCATCACCGCGATGCTTTCGTGAAAAACGCCGTAGGCACTTTCGACCGTCACAACGTCAACGTTCCCCGCCGCATCTTAAACAAGTGACCCGCAGCTATTGTTATTTCTGTATAATCAACTATACAGCAGATAACAATGACATCCACCACATCCTCAACCCGCGAGCGCGTCGTAGTGATCGGCGGCGGCTTCGCCGGACTGAATCTCATAAAGCATCTCGACGACAGAAAATTTGATATAATACTCGTTGACCGTAATAATTTCCACGGTTTTCCGCCGCTGTTTTATCAGGTGGCGTCGTCGGGTCTCGACCCCACGAGTATTGCGTTCCCGTTCCGCAGGGAATTGCGCTCGGGCAAGCACCATAAGGCGGAGTTTCATCTGGGCGAGGTCAGGAGTATCGATGTGGCAGCCAAGACCGTCACTACAAATCTCGAGATCATCCCCTACGACCGCCTTGTGATTGCGGCCGGAAGCACCAACAATTTTTTCGGCAACGACGACCTGCTTAGGAAAGTCTATACCCTCAAGTCGACCGACGAGGCAATCCGCATCCGCAATGAGATGCTTGACCGCTTCGAGCGGGCTTCGGTAGAACCCGACGCCGAAAAGCGCCGCCGGCTGTTGAGCTTCGTGGTGATAGGCGGAGGCCCGGCCGGAGTGGAGATAGCGGGTGCGCTCGGCGAGATGAAGCGCTATGTAATAGAGCGCGATTACCCCACTCTTTCGCCCGACGATGTTTCGATCATTCTGATGGAAGGCTCTGACCGGTTGCTGCGCACCATGAGCGAGAAATCGTCGGCCGATGCGCTGAAAGGACTCGAAGCCCTTATGGTCGATATTCACCTCAACATCATTATGAAGTCCTACGGCGATGACAACATCGTCACCACCACCTCCGGCGATACTTTTTACTCCGAGATGGTGATATGGACTGCCGGAGTGCAGGGAGTGCAGTTTGAGTGGAATGGCGTCGACAAGCCCGTGGGTGGCGGTGGCCGCATAGTCACCGACGGTTATTGCCGCGTGGAAGGACTTGAAAATGTCTATGCCATAGGCGATATAGGCATCCACACGTCTGACGACGCTCCGCGCGGACTCCCGCAGCTGGCTCAGGTAGCCATTCAGCAGGGCAAGTTCCTCGCCAAGATACTTAATACGGGTCGCACTGACCGTCCGTTCCGCTACAAGGACAAAGGCTCGATGGCGACCATAGGGCGCAACCGGGCCGTAGCCGACCTGCCCCACTATCATTTCAGCGGCTGGGCTGCATGGGTGGCGTGGATGTTTGTGCATCTGCTCTCGCTGCTGGGTATGCGCAGCAAAATCAATGTGCTTCTCAACTGGATGTGGGCCTATTTCACCTACAATACCTCACTCCGTCTACTCCTCCGCGGCTCCCGCTACCCCGAGCGCGGCGAAATGTGGGACGGCACAAGATCGAAATAAAAAATTCCCCGTAAAGTTACCATCACCTGCAGCGCAGGTGAAAGCATTAGAGGAGGCTGTGTCAAAAATCAAATAGTGCCCGTGGGCGCTGAATTATTCGTAACCGGCGCCGCCGTAGCTCAGCGAAGGCGTCGCCGGTTATCTGATACTTAAGCATAGGCGCCCGCAAGGCCGCCGATTGAATAACTTGTTGATTCCCATCATATTCGGCGGCCTATCGGGCGCCTATAGGATCATTCTCATTTACCCGGCGCGCCTCCGCATAACTGCGGCGACCCGGGTTACGAAGAACTAGGCGGCCTGCGGAAGCCGGTACACATTTTGAAATAGCATATTTTGACACAGCCTCACAAATCATAGCACCCAAAAATTATGCACGCGCGGGAGCATGTGCAAGCAGAGATGATCAGTAAGCCCCTATTGTCGTTGCAATGCTCGCACACGCTCCCGCGCGTGCAGAATATGTAAGTAATTGGTTTCGTGGGATTTCGGCGCAGCCTCAACCACCACGCCATTATGTATACACCTGCGCTGCAGGTGAAGTCTTCTTATGATAGTAAAGAATATACAAGTAATAAATAAGCACAAATATTTTTTTCACATGAGAAAAAATATATAATTTTGCAAACAAGCCCATGCCGACGGGAAAAGAGTTTTCGAGGAGTGGGCATTAAAATAAAATAAGAAAGCGTTTGTCACGCGCTTTGTTCTTGACTCTCAGAAATCTGGCAGGTTTATTTTTAATACTGATTATCAATTAATTATAAAAACACTCTGTCAAAATCTCTGTTTTTATCCCTTTTCCCTTATCATTGGCAAAGATAATAATTTTCCGGGATATATCATTAATCCCCCGGTGTCTCTTTTTTGCATTTTAACATTTATAGTCTGTCTATTATACAGATCTTACTCTGCCGACGCATAGCCTTGTGTA
>JAIDSW010000107.1:3261-4284 GCA_029061025.1 Duncaniella sp. | reverse complement strand
TCGACTGCGATCCCGCAGGTGGCGACCTTGCTAACACTTGGGATGACCTCTACCACGCAATCGAGCTTTGCAACCTCTTCATTGAAGGTGCCGAGTCTTGTCCTTATTACACCAAGGACGTACCCGATCCCGAAATCGTACAGATGATTGGTGAGGTAAAAGCTATACGCGGCATTCTCTACCACGAGCTTATATGGAACTGGGGTGACGTACCCTTCTCATTCAACTCCTCCCAGACTGCCGAGAGCCAGATATATCCTATCACTGACCGCATTGAGATTCTCGAAAAGTGCATCAACGATATCGCTGCTGTTGCCGACGATATGAAGGATGCTGCTGAGCTCTCTGAGCGTATAGAGCGCGTGAGCCGCCAGGCTGCCTACGGTATCATAGCCCGTCTCGCCCTCACTGCCGGTGGTTGGTACCTTGCTCCTGAAGGCAACACCTACGGTAAGATGGTTCAGAGCCCCAAGGCTAATGACTTCCTGAAAATCTGCCACGAGTACACCAAGAAAGTTATCGACTCCAAGCAGCACTCACTCACCAAGGACTACTATCAGGTATTCGTTGATGAGTGCAACAACGTCGTATCTCTCAACGATGACCCCATGTTCGAGATTCCCTTCGGAAAGGAGTCAACCGGTAACATCGGTTATATCCACGGTCCCAGGATGGATCAGTACCGTGGCGAGACCCCTCACCCCTACGGTAAGGCCTCGGGTGGTGCCAAGCTGAACGCCTTCTATCGCTTCCAGTTCGATGCCGACGACGAGCGTCGTGACTATGTTAACCAGCTATTCACCTACTCTGCCAACGATGAAGGCTACACTGTCACTGCAAAGAACCACTACAATGTCTTCAACGGCAAGTGGTCCAAACTTTGGGTTAACGGTGGCCTCGGAGCCATTACTGAGGGTAATACCGGTATCAACTATCCTTACCTCCGCTATGCTGATGTACTCCTCATGTTTGCCGAAACCGATGTGAAACTCAACGGTGCCGTTACTAATGAGGCTATGGAAG
>JAIDSW010000107.1:275-3251 GCA_029061025.1 Duncaniella sp. | reverse complement strand
ACTGTCCGCGAACGTGCTTTCCGCAACACCAACCAGGGCAAGATCTACGCCTATGCCACAGATCCCGATGGTTTCCTCAAGGCTGTGCTCGACGAGCGCAAGTTTGAGTTTGCAGGTGAAGGTCTTCGCTGGCGCGACCTCGTACGCAACAACCTTTACAGCGCAGAAATCTACTGGACTTTCCAGCGTTATCTTGAGAAGGCCGACCTCAATGGTGACCTCACCGCAGTCTCGGAACGTGACTTCAACGGTAATCCTGATGGCTATGATAATATGCCTGATAAGTTCCGCGGTCTTGCAACCTATAGCAATGCATTCATTCAGGATTATGAATACAACGGTGAGCTTGTAGCTCAGAAAGGCAAACGTATCATTCCTTTCTGCGCTTTCCCTAACAACGATATCAAGATCGTATGGATTCTAAATCCCTACTGTAAGGAAGCAAAAATGCAGCCTACACTTAAAGAATGGCAGACTAAATTCTCCACTATTCCTAATAGCGACTGGTTCAATGAAGCACAGTATTCATGGACCGATGGCGATGGAAATGTCAGGGATGAAATTCGCTACTCTCTAATGGGCTACATCTTCTACAACGAACTCGATCAGCAGAAACTCATCGATGGCAACGGCAACGAAACCTCGGTACCTATGCCTGACAGCAGTATCAGCGACGAAGATCTCGTAAAGAAACTCCCTGTTGTTCGTTACATAGTTCCCATACCTCAGAGCACTGTGATGCGCTCCCAGGGCAAATATGTGAACAAATACGGTTACACCAACTCTTAATTGAGTCATCTCTCTCCTCTCAATTTTTATATTCAATTCAATCCAAACAACGACACAATGAAAAAATTCATATATTTCCTTGCGGCGCTGATGGCTCTGACTGTTACCTCTTGTAAGGACGACGACACTACGTTCAACGTTACTGAGGATCTTGACCGTCTCCCGATGCCTATGTTCCGCCGCAAGGTCAACACCAACATCGACGACCTGAATGACCTCTACGCATCGCGTCTCGTCGACGGTTATGCCAACCGCATTCAGCTTCACTGGTATGGCGTAGATGGTGCTGCTGGTTATGAAGTCCGTTATGGCAAGAGCGGCAATGCTCGCGATACTGATGAATTCTGGGATGGTGAGAATGTCACCAAAGTGATTCTTCCTCCCGATCAGCTTAGTATGGAACTCAAGGATCTTGAGTACAACGGAACCAACTACATATTTTCTATTCGCGCACTCCACCCCGATGGACAGGAAGCACATCACTCACGCTGGTATGGAC
The DNA here is from genome assembly GCA_029061025.1 of Duncaniella sp. Lineage (GTDB taxonomy): Bacteria > Bacteroidota > Bacteroidia > Bacteroidales > Muribaculaceae > Duncaniella. Next base: position 1,963 of record JAIDSW010000107.1, on the reverse strand, counting down.
GTGGCGACGGTTCTCATGGTCAGGACTATCTGATTATTCCTACCGGCAAACGTTATGCCACCCCCAAGATTCTTCAGATAGATCAGCAACTTACCGGTCTCGATGAGTTCACCATCATGGTCAACCCCACTTGGAACCGTGCAAGCCAGAAGAATTCTCAGGATGCCGACACTATTGAGAGTCGCTTCAATATCGTTAACGGAAAGTTCCAGTTCACCCATATAGTAGTTGAGCCTAAGAGCCTCGGCGCTAAGGTTCCGGAAGAGTATCTGAAAGGCCATCTCCTCTCACCAGCAGAGCTTACTCCCGACGCTGACGGCTACATCCGTATTCGCGTGACCGGTCTCGACCAATCTGCTCTCTACTCCGTGACTCTGCGCGACGACAGCAATCCCAAGGCAACCGCTGACGCTGACCGCATCTATCTTCTTGAGCCCGTCCGCACTAAGGGTGTACCCGGTAAGCCCATTCTTCTTACTCACAAAGTAGCAACCTCTATCTGGGTTGATCCTAACGCTACCGCTGCTCCCGATATGGATCTCGAACAGCAGTGGCTCGAGGCTGAGCAGAAGTACAATGCATGTCGTATTGACACTGTATTCTCCAATTTCAACAACAATTTCAATCTTGGCGAAGGACAGGTATACCTCCTTGAAGGTGGCAAGGCTTATTATATCCGCAGCAATACTGACCTTTGCAAGGGATTTGTCCTGAAAACTGATCCCAAGGATCTTGCTGAGAAGGGACGCGCTACCGTCTATTTGGGTGGTCTGTTCCGTAATCAGGCCGGTGCCTGCGTTAGTGCAGCTAACTGGGTTCTTGGACGAAATGCAATGGATGGCGAATATGTTTCTCCTATTCTTCTTGAAAGTGTAGTATTCGAGGATATTGACTTTATCTGCCCCAATCCTGTCAACTATGGAGAGAATGCAGTTACTAAAGCTGGTGCTACCGGTAATTATTTTGTAAATATGTACTCCGGCGGTCTGCCTGTAACCTTTGAATCGTTCGAGATGCGTAACTGTACCTTCCAGGGTATACAGCGTGGTTTCTTCCGCATTCAGGGTAACAATTGCAGTGTGATCAACCACATTGTGATGGACAATAATGTCCTGTTCAACTGCGGTTTCTACAGTGCAAAGGGTATTGACTACAATATTTTCCATGGTGAGGCCAAACATGAGGCTGAGAATATGTGCGGTGATCTTAAGATGACTAACAACACATTCTATGATTGTCCCATGGGTACCATCTCCCCCACTAAGAACGGTGTCAACTCCAAAGACTTTGAAGATGATATTCACTGGAATGTCATGGTGGAGAACAACACCTTCATCAATCACTGTACCCGTAGCGACCAGGCATTCCTCAATATGCGTCATGTCCCCGGTGATTCTAAGATCGGTTTCAAGAATAACCTCATTGTGCTCACTCGCGATGCAAATGACCAGCGTCGCCTCGCATTCTGTGGTGCATATATTGAAACAATTCACGGTTCGCAGAAAATAGAGTTTGACATCTGCAACAACTGGTCTGCTTCTTCCGAGGAAGCATATCGAAAAGACGATGGTATCGTGACTAAAGCAGCAAACAAATTCTCGGTAAACAAGAATGCCCCTGGTGCTTGGCCTGATTGTCTTGGCGCTAACAGCGCAGAAGATCTCGTAATAAAAGTTGGTTCCACACCT
>JAIDSW010000107.1:0-265 GCA_029061025.1 Duncaniella sp. | reverse complement strand
TCAACGATCCCAACCCCACTACCCATTTCGAAACAGCTGACGAATATAAGAAGGAAGCCCACTACGCTGATCCCGCTAAAATATGGGAGCGTCTTACCTACAAGACCTCAGGCAAACTCCTTGATCACGAAATCTACAAGCTCAATATCGGTGCTCCCCGTTGGAGATCTTCAGATCCTAAAACCTTCCGCATCCCCACCCCCACCGACTCTAAGCTTGAGGCTCCCGCCGAATAACCTGCTCCGACAAGTCCCTGGCGCGACGG
>JAIDSW010000106.1 GCA_029061025.1 Duncaniella sp. | reverse complement strand
GTCGGGCGCCCCTCAAAAGGAGTGGTTTATGTAGTGGTTGATATTTCCACAAATGAAGTTGTGATTCAATTAGTCTTGGGATATATGTGAATTCTGATTTCGTTGCGCAAAAATACTAAGTATTAACGATATAACAAAAATGCAGAGGAATAATCGCACATTTTCTGCAAAAAGTCAGAGGAATAATCGCCAGTTTTCTGCAAAAAGTCAGAGGAATCAGTTGGCTTGGGGCATCAAAAAAAGCAGCTGCCGCGGGGGTGGCAACTGCTTTTGAGGGTATAGCGTGATGATTGATTACACGTAGCCGCGGATGATGCCGCGCTTGGAGTTGCGGACAAACATGATGATTTCGTCGCGCTCTTTCGTGGGGGGCAGTTCGGCTTCGATGCGCTCCACGGCGTCGGAGAAGTTGAGACCCGAGAGGTAGAGGTAGCGGTAGATGTCCTGAATCTCACAGATAGTCTCGTTGGAGAAGCCGCGGCGACGCAGGCCGATTGAGTTGATACCCACGTAGGAGATGGGCTCGCGGGCAGCCTTGACGTAAGGGGGAATATCCTTGTTGATGAGCGCTCCGCCCTGGATCATTACGTGAGGGCCGATGTGGCAGAACTGGTGCACGAGTGTGCCGCCGCCTATCACGGCGAAATTGTCCACAACGACCTCGCCGGCAAGCTGGGTGGCATTGGAGATGATCACATTGTCGCCCACCACGCAGTCATGAGCCACGTGGCAATAAGCCATGATAAGACAGTTGCTGCCTACTACGGTCTTGCCTTTGGAGGCGGTGCCGCGGTTGACGGTAACACATTCGCGTATCACGGTGTTGTCGCCGATGATGGCAAGCGTATCCTCACCGCGGAATTTCAGATCCTGAGGCACACCCGAGATCACCGCGCCGGGGAATATGGTGCAGTTTTTACCGATGCGTGCGCCTTCCATGATGGTGACGTTGGAGCCGATGCGGGTACCTTCGCCTATCTCTACGTTCTGCTCTATGGTGACAAACGGATCGATCACCACGCTGGGAGCGATCTTGGCGGCGGGATGGATATATGATAAGGGTTGTTTCATGTCGTAAATTGCGTTTCTATGTTACTTGTTTTTGATAATCTGTGCCATGAACTCACATTCGCTCACGATCTTGTCGCCCACGAAGGCGTAACCTTTCATCTGCGCCATGCCGCGGCGGAGTTCGGTCATGAATGAGACATGGAAAAGCAGGGTGTCACCGGGCACCACCTTGTTGCGGAACTTCACGTTGTCGATCTTCATGAAGTAGGTGGAGTAGCGCTCGGGCTCGTCGACGGCCGAGAGCACGAGCAGTCCGCCGGTCTGCGCCATGGCCTCGATCTGAAGCACGCCGGGCATCACGGGTTCCTGGGGGAAGTGGCCGGGGAAGAAGGGCTCGTTGGCGGTGACGTTTTTCACGCCCACGATATAGTTGGTGCCTTTTTCGATGATCTTGTCGACAAGCTGGAAAGGATAGCGGTGAGGAAGGAGCTCGCGTATGCGGTTGTTGTCCATCACGGGAGCTATGTTGGGGTTATACACGGGAGCGAGCACGTCGTGCTGCTTGATCTCGCGGCGCACCTTCTTGGCAAATGTGGTGTTGATGGAGTGGCCGGGACGTGTGGCTACCACATGGCCCTTGAGCGGACGGCCTATAAGGGCGAGGTCGCCTATCACGTCGAGCAGCTTGTGGCGGGCAGGCTCGTTTTCGGTCTCGAGGGGACGATTGTTGATATAACCGAATTCATGCACCTGCTTGCGGGGCACGCCCATAAGGTCGGCCAGACGGTCAAGTTCGGCCTGCTCCATGGGAGCGTCGTAGATCACGATGGCATTGTCGAGGTCGCCCCCCTTGATAAGATTGTTCTTCACCAGCGGCTCGATCTCGCGCACGAACACGAAAGTGCGCGCGGCTGCTATTTCCTTATTGAAATCGGCGAGTGCGCCGAGCGATGCATACTGATTGTTGAGCACGCATGAGGGGAAGTCGATCTTCACGTCGATCGAGAAATCCTCGGCGGGATACACCACAATCGACGATCCGGTGTTTTCGTCGCGCACTTCCATGCGTGACTTCACCACGTAGTATTTCTTGTCGTCGGCCTGCTCTTCGAGACCCACCTCGGCGATAGCCTCGGTGTAGACGCGGGCGCTTCCGTCGAGTATAGGCATCTCGGGGGCGTTGAGCTCAATAAGGCAGTTGTCGATTCCGGCCGAGTAGAGAGCGGCCATGGCGTGCTCGATGGTAGAGATGCGCACATCGCCCTTGGCTATCACGGTGCCACGCTGCGTGTCCACGACATTTTCGGCGAGCGCATCGATCACAGGCTCTCCCTCGAGATCTACGCGCTTGAATTTATATCCGTGATTTTCAGGCGCGGGAAGGAAACGGGCCTCGATCTCAAGACCGGTGTGAAGTCCCTTTCCTTTTACGCTGAAGGGAGCTTTGATTGTAAGCTGATTCATTATGGATTATATATAAAATAAGGAGTGATTATTTCATTGCTTTCTCAAGAGCGGCCACGCGGTCATAGAGCGAGCCGAGTTTCTTGACATATACAAGGTTGCGGGCATATTCAGTCATCTCCACGGCAGGCGAACCCATCAGACGGTCGCCGGGGCGGGTGGAGCGGCTGATACCGCTCTGAGCGCCTATCTGAGTGCCGTCGGCGATAGAGGAGTGTCCCACTATACCTACCTGACCTCCCACCATGCAGCGGCTTCCTATCTTGGTGGAGCCGGCCACACCGGCCTGAGCCGCCATAACGGTGTCGGGACCCACGGCGCAGTTATGGGCTATCTGGATGAGATTGTCGAGTTTGGCGCCCTTGCCTATGTAGGTGGCGCCCATCATGGCGCGGTCAATGGTGGTGTTGGCACCCACCTCCACGTCGTCGTCGATGGCCACAATACCGGTCTGCGGTATCTTCTCGTAGCTGCCGTCGGGCAGAGGAGCGAAACCGAATCCGTCGGCACCTATCACCACACCCGAGTGCAGGATGCAGCGGGCACCTATGCGGCAACCCTTGTAGATCTTCACGCCGGGATAGATTATGGTATCGGCACCCACGGTCACGCCGTCGCCTATATACACCTGAGGATATATCTTGGCGCCGCGCTCTATCACCGCTCCGGGCGAGATGTAGCTGAACGCGCCTATGTAAGTATCGTTCTCGTCGACCTTCGCGTCGGGGGCTATGTAGCAGGGCTGCTCGATACCGGTGCGTGACACAGCGGTCATCTTCTCCACCATCGTAAGCAGCATGGCCACGGTGGCATAGGGATCATCCACCCTTATGAGAGTTGCTTTCACGGGATGTTCCGGCTCGAAATCGCGCTTCACAAGCACCACACTCGAATCGGTATCGTAAATAAAATGCGTATATTTGGGATTGGCAAGAAAGGAGAGTGCGCCGGGGTGCCCCTCCTCGATCTTGGCAAAAGTGCTCACTTTCACATCGCCGTCACCATCCACGGTGCCGTTGACCATTGAGGCTAATTGCGCGGCTGTAAGTTCCATAGCGGTATATTCTTACTTGAAATTTTCTGCAAAATTGCAAAAAAAATTCCATATATAAAAATAATGTTAAACCGCCGGGCCTAAACAAAGCGCTACCCGCCTGAAATTCAAGCGAGTAGCGTTGTTACAATTTATTACCTGTCCGTCAGAAAAGCGTGCTGCTGAGGCGGTTGAGGGCGGCTACCTTGTCGCAGGCGCGGATGAGGAATTGACAAATAGATATATAGTAGTAAGTTTTATTCCATTAGTACTACCATTTATCGCTAAGTATATGTCCGCTCAGTTTAAGTTCTCCGGCAAAGACTGCTTCAACCACTTCATCGCCGGTACATTTATGAATACAGACCCATTTTTCTCAATATTTCCGGGTTATATTACCATCCACATAACTGATCGTATCAGAATCCGCCTTCGTCCACTGCCTGCTGCATGGCGTCGACGCGGCGCATAATCCAATCTTTCAGCTCTGCTACATTGAGGCGGTTGTCAAAAGCCGAGCGAGGCTTTTTAATCCATTGCGGATTGTCGAATGTTTCCGGCCAACGAAGGCCGTCGAGACGTGCTCCGGGTTCGATTAACGATGAATATGAATCGATCCACTCCAGTAATTCGGGATATATGGTTGTCTTGAAATATTCAAACCGTTCTTTATACAATGGCAGGAATTTTGGGCTGCAACTGATGCAATACAGCAGTGAATTGAGCCACACGGTTTTATCTATAGGAGCTTCTGTCGCTTCGGGCTTGCCACCATAGGAAAGTATATTGAATGAAATGTCAAAGTCCCATGCCGGCCCTATTTTATACTTGAAATCTTCGCCCGGTGCTTCCTTATAAAGATAGCAGCTCTTGGGGAAGCCTATCTCGTTGTTACGGGCAAAGTTATAAAGTAGGATATAATCGACAGCCGAATTCATATCAAAATATTTTTCAACTTCACCCTCTCCCGGCGCAAGTTGGCGACCGGCTTCAAAAGCATCACCGGCTTGCTCGGCAACGGCTTCAGCTTGGTTGAAATCGGTTTCCCAAGTTGCAAGTCGCTCATCGGGTGAAGGACCATCGGGGTAATCCACGGCGAGTTCATCGAAATCGGGATCTTTGATCATCACGGGCAATTTGTGTATGGCGGAACGGAACTTATAAGGCTCGTCATACTCATTACTCATTTCTATGAGCACGCCTGTAGACTCGTCGATATCAACCGACGTCTTGTTAATACCGATCTTATCGGTAAGCAGATACATGCCGGCAAACTTGCCATTGACCCACACCTGACATGGCATAAAGTCGACGGCACTTGATACGCCCAACTTCTGCGCTACCCACAGAGCGGTAGCATTGCGCATAAGCGACTGGTCGCTATAGTCGGCCAGAAGCACATAATTCTTGGCTTTATCGAAGCCGCATATGGAAGTTTTCTTGTCGAATTTCAGCCTCATAGGCTTCTTGGGCAAAGACCATGTGGAGTTACCACGGCCTTTTACATTAAGAAGTAATCCTTCCGACGATTCAGTATATTCCGAGCCATCGACATCGAGCTGCGCCCGGATATATGTTTCCTTATCAGTCACCCATTCGGCGTCGGGATTGTCAGGAAAGGTAAAGTGAAGCACCGGAACATCTACGCTTCTTACCGAGATCGAATCTATCGCAGAAAGAGAAAGTGATTCATTGCCGAATTTCACAATCGTGTCGGTATTGTTTACTTCGTGGAGAAGTTCTGCTGAGCCAGCTGCACCCAACTGATTGAACCTGCCATCATTTCGATAAACGTAAATTTTGTGAGCCGTAACATCTAAAAGTGCGACTAAAGTAAGCAAAAGTATATACAGTCTTTTCATCTGATTGCAAATTTAAATGCCGAGCTGGTGTCAACGGTTATGATCGCAACTCCTGCCGGAAGTGAATTTTTAGGTATGAACAAGTTATCTGTCATTTGATACGTCATGATCACGCGGCCTGCTGTATCTGTCACATCAACACGATGCCGACCCTCGGCATTTACTTCGATTCCTGAAAGAGTGAAGGTAAACACGGGAGCCTGCTTAACATCAATCTCCTCAACCTCGGAAGAGTCTAATTTGATATATGAAAGACGGCTCACGCTGTCAAGCGAATATATCGTTGAATCATCAAGGGATACAACAGCCATTTCCGAGTCGCCAAAGGTCACTTTTAATCCATTGCTTACATTAACCTTGGCTGTCTCGCCCGATTTAAAATGAATCACCATATGGGTTTCGGCATGGCCTCGCATACATGCGGCAGCCAAGATCATTACTGCTGCTACGATGCGGATAAAGGATTTATACATAGCTGTTTTTCAAAATATAAAAATATGTGCAAATTTATAGCAATTAATTGATTTCACATGAAGCGAAGTCGGTAATTTCTTCACACGAAACTCATAAATAATCTTAATAGCTGTAAATTAAACTCTTACTCTACCAGTTAACACGAATAAAAATTAGTAAAGTAAGAACACGCAATTATTTAATCTATAAAATCCCATATAAAGGCGTAATATCAGAGCATCCAGACGATTATTTTAGTCTCGATGCTTGATTTTT
>JAIDSW010000105.1 GCA_029061025.1 Duncaniella sp. | reverse complement strand
CTCTGACTGGGCTCACAATACCCATCCCTCGGCGGCAGCCGCGAGTGCCGATGCCGTAATCTCTGGTACTGATCTCGAATGCGGACCCGTCTACAAGGATCTTGGAAAAGCGCTCCAACAAGGACTTATCACCGAAGCGCAGATCGACGAGAGCCTTCGCAAGCTCCTGATGGCGCGCTACGAGATGGGCGAACTTTTCCCCGACCTTCACACACCCTGGGATACAATACCACTCTCGATAGTAGACTCCGAACCGCATAAGGCGATAGCTCTCGATATGGCTCGCCAGTCGATGACATTGCTTAAGAACAACGGCGTGCTTCCGCTTCCCAAGTCGGGAGTGAAGGTGCTTGTTGTGGGTCCTAACGCAGCCGATTCAGTCACGATGTGGGGGAATTACAACGGTTTCCCCTCCCACACGGTAACCGCTCTCGAAGGTATACGCAACTATCTTCCCGATGCCGGATATGCCCGCGGATGTGACCATGTGGTCAGCTCGTCGCTCGTATCGGTATTTGACCGACTTGATGGCGGCATGAAAGCATGTTACTGGAACTCGCTTTCACCCGACGGCGACCCTGTGGCTGAAGTTACTTACAGCACACCGCTTAATATCACCACCGGCGGTGCCACGGTAGTGGCTCCGGGCGTCAATCTCAATGATTTCAGCGCAAGGTATGAAGGTAAGTTCATTCCCGAGACCGACGGTAACTACATAATAGAAATTGAAGCTGACAAGGGTGCCCAGACACTCCTTATCGATGGCCGCGTGGTGGCGTCGCGAGAGGCCGGCGGCAGAAACGGGCATAAAATTTCCTATATGTGGGAGGGGCAAAAGGGTGTGCCCAACGATATTGTGCTCCATTATGATCACCGCGACGATGTGGCCGAATTGAAATTTGACATCAAGACTCAGGATAACGATTCGCTCGACGCTTCTGATGCCGATGTGGTGGTATTCGTAGGCGGTATTTCGCCAAAACTTGAAGGCGAGGAGATGAAAGTGAGCGTTCCCGGATTCAGAGGCGGCGACCGCGAGACTATCGAGCTCCCCGCCGTGCAGCGTGCACTGATACGCAACCTCAAGGAGCAGGGCAAGAAGGTAGTGTTTGTAAATCTTTCAGGTTCGGCCGTGGCTATGGCCCCCGAAGCAGAAATTTGCGACGCGATACTTCAGGCATGGTATCCCGGCCAGGCCGGCGGCCAGGCGATAGCAGAGGTGCTTTTCGGCGACTATAACCCGTCAGGGCGTCTGCCGGTGACTTTCTATGCCGACGATAACCAGCTCCCCGATTTCGAGGACTACAGCATGAACAACCGTACTTACCGATATTTCAACGGCTCGCCGCTGTATCCTTTCGGCTACGGATTAAGTTACACCACATTTGAATATCCCGAGGCTACACTCTCCGCTCCGTCCATGAAAGCCGACGGCAATGTGGATCTATCGGTAAAGGTGTCCAACACCGGTGACCGCGACGGTTATGAAGTGGTGCAGATCTATATCGCATCTGACGACAAGACAGGTCCCGTGAAGACCCTGCGCGAATATCGCCGCGTGCCCGTAAGGGCCGGAGAGACCGCCGAAGTGAATTTCACTCTCACCCCCGAAACATTCGCTACTTTTGACAACTCAACAGAGCGCATGGCTGTAACGCCCGGACGCTATAATATATATTATGGTGGTTCGTCGGCTGCCGTGCAGTCACTGCCGTTCATTATTGAAGATTAACCAATATTTTTAACACCAATAACCAATTTACCTTAAAATGAAGAAAACACTTCTTTCCATCGCTCTCCTTGCATCGACGGTGGCAGGCTTCGCGCAGCAGGCTGAAAAGCTTGGCCGCGGTGCCATCGCCCTCAAGACGGAGAACGGAGTGTTCCTGTCGTGGCGCAGCCTCAACACCGATCCTTTCGGCACGAGCTTCGACATTTACCGCGACGGAACTAAAATCAATTCTGAACCGCTCAAGGCTACCACCAACTACGTGGATGCCGATGGTACTGTATCATCTACCTATGTAGTCAAGGCTGTTGGCGCCGAAGCTGAAGTCAAGGAATCTCAGGTAACTAAAGTATGTGCCGATCCTTTTCTGCGCGTCAAGCTTGACCGTCCCGCATCGGGCGTTTCAGCTCCCGGCGGTAATGAGCAGATGAGCTCCAGTGACTATACTTATACGTATACGCCCAACGACTGCTCCGTTGGTGATGTTGACGGTGACGGCGAATATGAGATTTTCGTTAAGTGGGATCCCTCCAACTCGGCCGACAACTCTCAACGCCGCAACACCGGTAATGTGATAATCGACTGCTATAAGCTCGACGGGACCAAACTGTGGCGTATAGACCTCGGCCGTAATATTCGCGCCGGTGCTCACTACACTCAGTTCATGGTATATGACTTCGACGGTGACGGCAAAGCCGAGATGATATGCAAGACCGCCCCCGGTACTATCGACGGTCAGGGTAATGCCGTGCTGATGGGCAACGATAAGGTAACTGATGACTTCCGCGTCAAGAGCGGCTCCAATACCGGTATCATTATGTCGGGCTCGGAGTATCTCACCGTGTTCAACGGACTCACCGGTGCCGAGATCAACACTATAGCCTATAATCCTC
>JAIDSW010000104.1 GCA_029061025.1 Duncaniella sp. | reverse complement strand
ATATTATCGACAATACGGGCTACAAGTTTGCCCGCGACGGCAAGTGGGAGGTGTGGCAAGGAATGTGGCTGAGTGCCGCGGTGCTTCTGCCGTTAGGCATATTCCTCACCTACAAGGCGGTCAACGACTCGGCTGTGTTCAATGCCGATGCCTATGCCAACCTGTTCCGCAAGTTCTTCGGCATCAGTGAGGTGCGCAAGCTGGAGATGAAGGAAGTGATTATGGACGAGGTGGAGAAACCTGTCGCTCTCGACCGCCTGCGCCGTCTCCGCGAAGCTCTTGAGACATTTGTGGCCTCGCAGCAGTTCAAGCCCGGCTATATCGCTTACTGGACGCGCGGCATCGACATCAGCCGCCTGCTCAGCCTGCGCGACGAGATGGAAGCCGATGTGGAATACCTGTCAAATTCCCGCAACCGCAACGTGATACTCAAGCTGATGGACATGCCCGTAATACGTATCATGGCTCTTCTGCAGCCTGGTCGCCCGAAGTTGGCCGGCTGGATCGAGGCCGTCCTGTTCCCGCTGGCAATCCCCGTGTGGCTCTACGGACGCCGTCTCGCCCGCGAACTCAATCACGAGCTTACCACTTCCATCGCTGTCACAACCCAACTTATCGACATCATTTCCCACGATGAATAAATACCTTCTCCCGATAGCACTGATACTCGCCGCCGTGCAGGTTCTGTCAGCCAAAAAGCCGCTGACAGTCGAGCCGTCATATGCGTGGGAGGCGAGGGCACCGCTCGGTATCAGGTATCACGCCACTATCGATACGCTGCTCCACAACTATTATCTCACCGCCGTGCCCCAGGATTACTCCCCCGCAGTAGCTCTTACGGGCAACTTAGGCGGTGCCACTAAAAATATGGTGTATATGGACCGGCAGCCCGACGGCGATTTCTTCCCGCAGGATGCACTGCACCACTGGCTTCCGAGCACCGACTCCCATAAATTCTACAACACCCGCATACCCATGACTCTCGTGAGCTATCTCACGGGCGGCGGCCAGCAGACGTCGGCCGACCGCCTCACAGCCGTTTTCTCGGGCAACGCGGGGCCGAAATGGCAGGTTGGAGCAAATCTCGACTTCATTTACTCAAAGGGAAGCTACAATTATCAGGCATCGAAATCACTCGTGTGGGGATTGTCGACTTCCTACATGGGCGACCGCTACGAACTTCAGGCATTTTTCAACCACCATAATATAATCAATAAGGAAAACGGCGGTATCACCGACGACCTCTATATCATCGACCCTGCACAGCTTCAGGGCGGTGTATCGACCATAGAGCCCAAGTCGATTCCTACATTTCTCTCAGCCTCCCACAACCGCGTGAAGGGCTCTGACCTTATGATCAACAACCGCTACAAAGTGGGATTCTGGGATGAGACCCGCGACGAAAACGACTCGGTGATCTCGCGTACCTACGTGCCCGTGACGAGTTTCATATGGACGCTGCAATACAACGACGGAAAGCATAAATTCATCAACACCAACGCCTCGGAAGATCAATCCTACTGGCCCAACCACTATCAGGGACTCAGCGGCACCGACGAGACCGGCTCTTACAGCAAGCTGTCAAATACCATAGGCGTGGCTCTGCTCGAAGGCTTCAACCGATGGGCCAAGGCCGGTATCACCGTTTACGGCCGCCACACCTTGCTCAAATATCATCAGATGCCCGACACGGTGCCTCTCACCGTGGCCGACGGGCGTCCCGAGGATCTCACGCCGTGGCCGTTTGACTACAAGTTGCCCGGAAAGTATTCCGACAACAACATCCACATAGGCGGACGTCTCACCAAGCAGAAAGGCTCGATACTCACCTACGATGCCGGGGTGGAATTCGGCCTGCTCGGCCGCTGCCTTGGCGACCTGACCGTCGACGGAAATATCACCACCCGCTTCCCGCTGCTGCGCGACACGGTATCGATTTCGGCCTATGGTGATTTCAAGAATCAGGCTCCACCCTATCTCACTGAGGTATATCAGAGCAACCACTACGTATGGCACAATGACTTCAGCAAGATTCGCACCTACCGCGTGGGCGGGTCAATCAATTTCCCCTTCACCCGCACCCGCATCGACATAGGCATAGAAAACATTCAGAACCATATATATTTCGGCCCTGAAGGT
>JAIDSW010000103.1 GCA_029061025.1 Duncaniella sp. | reverse complement strand
GGTCGACTATATACCACGAGTCGTTGATGAGAAAATGATTGATGAGCAGCGTCTTTCCGGGGGTAGCGGAAGTCTTTGCCAGACGGCTGTGACCGGTGAGCATATTGATAAGCGACGATTTTCCTACATTGCTACGGCCGATGAAGGCATATTCATGCAACCGTGTGTCAGGACATTTTTCCACTTTGGGACTCGATATTGAGAATCGGGCAGAATTGATGATCATTTTTTATATCTTTTCTTAGTCGAGCATCAGCGAAATCATAGGCCTTACGGAGGGGAAGCCTATTATGTCGGCGATGGATCGGGAGTTGAATACTATAGTTGAAAGCACGTCGATGGTCACGTCAAAGTCGAGATGGCCGCTATATGAGTCGTCAATCTTGACTTCACCGTGATTGATGATATACGTATGAGAGTTGAGCGACGACAGATAATCGTCGTAAACTTTTATCTTGAGATTCAGATTTTTGTCGGCAGCTGCCACCGCTTGAAGGCATTTCAGCACATTTACAATGAGTCCCATGCCGCGGGGCATAAGTCTGCCGCCGGTGCTGTCAGTAGGAGGCGCGTAAAGGAGGAATGGTAGATCAGGGTGAATCGAGCGCAACTGACGCAATGCCGCCATGCGCGCCGACCGGTCGACTCCCATAAGATCAGTTACCACCAGCAGGTCGTCGCGTTTTACCGCCCACGCCATCGAAACGATCTGCGGGCCGAGATCTTCATCGTCGCGTGTCATCACCACAAAGTCACCGCCGTCTATGCGGTTATCTTCAAGTATTGCACGGAATCCTTCACGCGAGTGAAGAATGTAGCAAGGACGGGCGAGCTGAAAGCGGTTGAATGCTTCCCACAGGCGGTCATGGTCAATGTCGGTCGCAGCATGATAAGCATTGCAATCTTCCTCGCCGTCGGTAAACGAGTGGAGCGATGTGAAGCGTTGCTCTTTCATGTAAAATACTGTGGTGAAGCCATATTGGGCGTAGAAATAATATAGCGCGTTGTTGGCAGGAATAAGAGTCACCATCATATCTCCGCGGGACGCGGCTTCACGGACAGCATCAACGATCAGTCGCGACATGAAACCCTTGCCCCTCTGGGAGCGACGGGTGGCGGCTCCGTGGATATAGGCCACCGGCACGCGGCTTCCGTGGAAAGACATCTCGAAATCGCGAAGCAGCATTATTGAGGCCGGTTGTCCGTCGGGCCCCGCAAGCAGCATACCTTCGCGGTCAGTATAAATGGCGTCGAAAAGCATTTTCACATACTCGGGGGAGTCGTTGAATACTTCACGATATATTTTCTGTATGTCATCTTTCTTACTCATATCATAATAACGCCATAAACAAGAGGAAGGTTGACCGCTCGGTCAGCCTTCCCCTGAAAATCTTACTTCAGCCGTTATCCCTGATGAGCGGGACGGAGAAGATCATTGACTGTCTTGACAGGATTGAAGGTCGACACGGGCACTTCTACAAATACGGTGTTCCAGTCGCTCATAGCGCCGTTCCACAAGCCGGGGAGCTCCATTGCACGGAGTTCCTTGCCGTGGCTCGATTTGGAAGAAATGAAGCCGGTGGCGGGATCAACATATTTGGTGAGATCAAATTTCTTCTTGGCACCGTCCTTCACATAGCATACAAGGTCAACGGGATTGAAGTGAGTGGCTGTCTTCATCATCTTCATGTACTCCTCGTTGTTGGGATCCACCTGATTGCTTTCAAGAATCTGAGGTGATGCGGTACCGTCGGCATTGTAGGCTATGAACGGGCCGCCGCCGGGTTCGCCCTCGTTTTTCACCATACCGCACACGCGCAGGGGGCGGTTGAGTTTAGCCTTGATATATTTCACTACGGCGTCGCTGTCGTTGAGGTCAAGGTTATCGTAGATAAACAGGCGCTTGTGCATGAAATCAAGAATTTCGGCAAGCGACTCGGGGGTATAGATGTTTTGGTCAAGGTTGACGAGGAACTGCTCGATAGTGTCGTGTGTCTCAAGCAGCACACCTGCCAGTACTTCCTTGTAGCGGATAGTATCGGCGCGTCGGCTGTCGGGCACTACATTGTCGATATTCTTGATAAATACCACAGCCGAGTCGATGTCATTAAGATTCTCGATAAGAGCGCCGTGGCCGCCGGGACGGAGCACTATGTGACCGTCTTCGATGAAAGGAGTATTATCGGGATTTGCGGCTATAGTGTCGGTCGAGGGCTTCTGTTCGCTCATGGTCACTACGAATTTCTTGCCCGTGCGTGCTTCGGCCTGGGGAATCACTTCGGCGAGCTTGTCCTCGAAGAGTTTGCGATGGTTGGACGATACGGTGAAGTGGAGCTTAACCACCCCCTCGGAATTGGCAGCGGTCTGCGCGCCCTCGGTAAGATGCTCTTCTACAGGAGTGCGTGAGCCTTCAGGATAAGAATGGAATTTGAGAAGCCCCTTGGGCAGTCCGCCATAGTTCATGCCGTCGGCAGCAACGATCGCGCGGATTATGTCGCGATTGCGACCGGCTTTTACGAGTGTATCGAGGTCAGTATCATAGAGTTTTTTGCATGCGGCTTCGAGTTCGGGAATGAAAGGGAGCTTATCGAGCGATGCTATGAGCACAGCCACGGGTGAGCCTTCCTTGAGTTCATCGGTGCCACCGTCGACGTATTCAAAGAGAGCCTTGAACATACGCGAAGCAGCTCCGGAGGCGGGCACGAATTTCATAACCTCTCCACCATGGGCGAGATATTGTTTCCAGCGCTCGATAGCGCCGTCTTCCTCGGCAGGGGTGAGGCGGATGATACCTTCGCCAACTCGGGCGGCGTCTTTGATTTTAAGGTAAGGAAAACCGGTGGCGAAACGTTCGAGCTGCTTTTCAGCCTGCTCCACAGTGATGCCACGCTGAGCCAGAAGCTCAATATCTTGCTGTCGTAACATGATAGAAATGATGATTAGTTAGTTAATGGTTTTAGATTTTTCCCAAAGTTAACCATTTTGTCCCGATTGGCAAAAAAATTTTTTCAGGCGTGATATAATTTTTTGAAATACCGATGCCGCTTTTTCAATTTCAAGGTTCTTACTCATTGCGAGCACCATTTCATCGCCCTCTCCTTCGTAATAAAGAGCCGGAGTGGCTGATGCCGGCATGTCATCGTTAATTAGACGGAAATTCATTTCCATGCGGCATGATTCAAAAATCGCCTTGAGTCGGGTTTCAGTAAACGGTTCGCGGGAAAAGAAGTAGTTGCGGTATTTACGGTTTTCATAAATACTGTCATATGAATCGAAACATGGATAAGGCGCATATATCTCCGCAATATGGATACCTGAAATTTGTTTATGGTCGGTTTTCAGACTAAATCGAAAATTATTCAATATGTCGCTTTCCGAGCATGACAATTCCACGGCTGCCTCGATCTCATTGAGCCCGTTAAACCGGTGACCCATGATTTTTACCTTGTCGTGAACGGATAACTTTGTGAAAATTAATTCCATAGAAGATAAAGATAAAATTCTTTTTTTGCAAAAGTAGCAAAATTTTCCGAAACTCAGCAGAAGAAAATTAAGCGATGGGCGACCGCACAGGTATGAGATGCGGTCGCCCGTGAAAAAGTATGGGAATCGTGTTATTTCTTGAGGTTAATCATTACTTTGCCGTCGGGATAATCCGGGTCATTCTTTACTACATCGATACGCTCGATGGTCTCAGGAGCTATATCGCCGGTTGAACCTGCATATTTCTTGCCATTTACAAAAATTGTGTGAGGAGCAGGCTGTATATCTGCATCGGCTGTCAATTTGAACACTATAGGAAGTGTAAAGTAACATGCCACGGCATTGCCATTATTATATCCGGGCGTGAAATCGGGGAGAGATCTCACCACACGCAGAGCCTCGGCATCAAGTTCGGGAGAAACACCTTTCACGATTTCTGCATCTTTCACTTTGCCCTCGGCCGACACCACGAAACGCGCCACTACACGGCCCTCGATATTTTCCTTAAAAGCCTTTTCGGGATAGCGTATATTGTTACTCAGGTAAATCATCATGGCTGTCATACCTCCGGGATACTCGGGCATGACCTCTACGGTTTCATAAATATCGGAAACAGTAGTATTTTCATCAGCGGCATTATCCATTTTGGCATGATAAGTCAACGTTTCAGTCTTTTCTGCCGGAGTAGGTTCACTATCAGCTACTTCTATTTCAGAAGCGAAAGCTTTCGCAGCGGGCAGTGTGATAGCGAACAAGGCAAGAGCAGCCACTGGAATGAGTGATAAAGAGCGCAGTCGGCTCAACGGAGAAGATGAGGAATTGTGCATCATAATAATACGTGATTTTAATGAATTTTGATTGAAGTTATCGGTAATTGAAGTGTAGGAGGGAGCTAACGCATTTTTGAGCAGAAGTATCTGATAATCCCTGGCATTGACGCCTTCCTCAAGAACATCGGCATCAGCCTCGTATTCGTGAATCCGCTTAATGTCTGATCGCATTTTCCATGCGGTGGGATTATACCATTGGAGGGCGCATACCACATGAGCAAGCAGCAGATCCATCCAGTGGCGGTGATTCACGTGAGCCGATTCATGGAGCAGAAGCATGCGCCCGTTTTCTCCCCGGATCATTGATGAGGAAATGTATATTTCGCCGAGGAATGAAAACGGAGATATTACAGAAGACTGCACCTCTCTTATACATTGCCCCGACTGCAAAGTCACTTTTGGGGAGTTCCGTCGGAGTATCAAGAGTGTGATGACTCCATAAAGAAAGTATAGAAATACCATTACCGCTATGACAAAATACATTGAAATCATAATCTTTATCAACGATATATCAGTTGCGGCAGGGGCTGTATCCGACGCGGCTACGGCGCTAACAAGCGGCATCCCCAAGTCGATTTCGACATTACCGTGAGCACGATTTTCAATTACTTTTGCCAGCGGAGGCACGACGAGCGAGAGTGCGTAGATGGAAAGCAGTATCTTTCGGTTAAATGCCGGCAGATTCAGGCGCCGCATGGTCGCCCCCCACACAAGCCAAAGCATGGCGAGTGTAATTGAGGAAAATATGGAGTATATAAAAATAGTCCCCATATCAATCCTCCTTTCCCGATCGACCGCCTTCTTCGATCATGCGTATAATATCGCGTAGATCGTCGAGTGAAATTTTTTCATCCTCTACAAGAGCCGATACCGCGCTCTTATATGAATTATTGAAAAAATTGCTGACGAGTTTTGTAAACGATTTCTCACGGCACTGCCCCATAGGCACGGCTGCCTGATAGCGGAAAGATCCGCCTACGGCTTCGTGGCTCACATAACCCTTCTCCTCAAGAATCCGCACTACGGTGGATACCGTGTTGACATGTGGTGCCGGATCGGGGTAGTGGGCAAGCATCTCTTTTACAAACATCGGCCCGTGCTGCCAAAGTATCCGCATTACTTCGAGTTCTTTTTCGGTGAGGGTGGTTTCTTTCTTTCTCATATCGATAACTAATTTTTTAGTTGACGACGCAAATTTAAAACTAAAAAATTAGTTGACCAAATATTTCAACGATAAAATTAGTTGAGAATAGGAAATTCGATTCGGGTATGTAGCTTCGTCGGACGCTTTAATAAGATTTCTGAGAAAAATTTCTTACTTTTGTAACATAAAAACTAAAGTGTATGAAAATCAAATCTCAGGACTATAATAAACTTGTGTTGCTTGATAATGCGGTGTCACAGGAAAGAGTGGAGCGACTGCGTGCGGCAATGCAAGATGCCGGCATGGCGGCACTGCTTGTGACGGACAATGCCAATAAGTATTTTCTTACCGGTCGAGTGTTTACCGGACAGGTCTATGTCCCTCTGTCGGGTGAGGTGATTTATTTTATCCGTCGACCGCTCAAGCTTGAGGGCGACGGCGTGGTCTATGTTCATAAGCCTGAGCAGATTGCTGAAACACTCGGCCTTAATATGCCTCAGTCGCTTGGCCTTGAGCTTGATATTACGGCTTACAGCACAGTGGAAAGACTTAAAAAAGTTTTTTCCGGAGCTGAAATTAAAAATGCTTCTCCATTGCTCAGGCAGGTGCGTGCCGTGAAAGACGATGCGGCGCTCGAATTGCTGCGCATGAGCGGAAAGAAGCAGGTGTATGTCTACAGCCGTATCCCGCGACTGTATAAGGAGGGCATGAGCGACATCGAGCTTCAGATTGAGATTGAGCGCGCGAGCCGACTTGAAGGCTGCCTCGGCCAGTTCCGTATAAGCGGTGACAGCATGGAACTTTATATGGGTAATGTGCTTGCAGGTGATAATTCCGATAATCCTTCTCCTTATGATTTTGCCATGGGTGGTGCCGGAATGGATCCGTCGCTGCCTGTGGGTGCCGACGGTACACTGATTAAGAACGGTATGACCGTGATGGTGGACATGAACGGCGACTATACCGGTTATATGACCGACATGACCCGTATTTATTGCGTGGGGCCGGTGGAGAATCTTCCCGGGCAGGTGCGCAAGGCTCATGAGTGTTCGATACGGATACACCGCGAACTTGTAAAGATGCTCGTGCCCGGTACTGAGGCCAAAGCGTTGTGGCAGCGGGCCGAGGAGATTGCCCGCGAGGAGGGACTGCACGAATATTTCATGGGGCATCGGCAGAAAGCCGGATTCCTTGGTCACGGTGTTGGTATAGAGATAAACGAGCTTCCCGTAATAGCGCCACGAAGCCGCGACATTATCGCCGCCGGTAACACAGTGGCTCTCGAACCGAAGTTTGTGATTCCCGGAGCCGGTGCCGTAGGTATCGAATCTACGTATTTCGTGCACCCTGACCATGTGGAGAATCTTACTCCCGCACCTGAAGCGATTATCCCGTTTGACTGATGATTGATTTTAAGAAAGAAATAGATAAAAAGGTGTTTCATATCGTAGGAGACGCCGCCAATGAACTGCATCGCGAGTGTTATGCGGTGGGCGGGTGTGTGCGCGATATGGTGCTCCGCCGTCCATCTAAAGATATTGACTTCGTCACAGTGGGGAGCGGCATCGAGCTTGCCGAAGCTGTGGCTGAGAAGCTCGGAAAAGGTGCTCACCTTAGTGTGTTCCGCACCTACGGCACGGCGCAGGTAAAAAAACATCATCTCGAGCTTGAATTCGTGGGCGCCCGAAAGGAGTCATATAACCGTGACTCTCGCAATCCTATAGTGGAAGAAGGTTCTCTTACCGATGACCTTTCCCGTCGCGACTTTACGATAAACGCCATGGCCTTGCAGGTAAACACCGGCGAGAATTTCGGGAAGCTTATTGATATGTTTGACGGCATGGACGACATCGACAGGCAGATTATACGCACTCCTCTCGATCCTGACATCACATTCAGCGATGATCCGCTGCGTATGTTGCGGGCCATCCGTTTTGCCACCCAGCTCGGATTCAAGATACATCCCGATACATTTGATGCTCTTACCCGCAATGCCTCCCGAATCGAGATCATAACCCGCGAGCGCATTGCCATGGAATTAATGAAGATTATGGAGTCACCCCGGCCCTCGATAGGGTGG
>JAIDSW010000102.1 GCA_029061025.1 Duncaniella sp. | reverse complement strand
CCTCTGTTTCGCCCGTAACGGGATTTTTCCACATGTAGCGTAGACGTACACCTGACTCCACCTTATTCACGTTCTGACCGCCGGCACCACCGGAGCGGAATGTATCCCACTTAATTTCACCCTCGTTGATTTCTACGTCAAAAGCCTCGGCTTCGGGAAGCACGGCTACTGTGGCGGCAGATGTATGGACACGACCCTGAGTCTCGGTGGCCGGTACGCGCTGAACACGGTGAACACCGCTCTCATACTTGAGCGTACCATAAACATTTTCACCAGATACAGCCATAATGATTTCCTTGAATCCGCCGGCGGCGCCTTCGCTGAAACTCGTGATAGCCACGTTCCATCCGCGTGATTCGCAGTATTTTACGTACATTTTGTAAAGATCACCGGCGAAAATGGCCGCTTCGTCGCCGCCGGTCCCACCTCTGATTTCAAGAATGGCATTCTTGCTGTCCTCGGGATCAGCGGGTATAAGGAGCAGCTTTATCTCTTCTTCCAGTTCGGGAATCGCTGCGGTGGCTTCTTCGAGCTGTTCGCGGGCCATGGCGCGCATATCGGCATCTGACTCGGTTTCAAGTATCTCCTTGGCTTCATCGACATTACCGAGCAGATCACGGTAACGTCGGGTAGCTCCGGTCAGTTTCTCGAGGTCTTTATATTCTTTTGACAACTTTACATAGCGCTTCATATCGGCTATTACCGAAGGATCGGTAATAAGGGTCGATACTTCCTCAAAACGGGATTCGATACCGTCGAGACGCTGTAGAAGTGAATTTTCTGGCATACTATTTGATAGCGGCGAGGCCGCCGAGTGCTGTTTCTTTATAAATTGGCGGAATATCGTGGCCTGTCTGTTTCATGACTTCGACAATGCGGTCGAAACTTACCCGATGGGTTCCGTCGGAAAAAGCCGCATAGAGGTTACTGTCGAGAGCGCGGGCGGCAGCATAGGCATTGCGTTCGATACACGGAATCTGAACGAGGCCGCACACCGGGTCGCACGTCAATCCGAGATGATGCTCGAGACCCATCTCTGCCGAGTATTCGATCTGCGCGGGAGTACCGCCAAAGAGTTGTGAGGCCGCAGCTGATGCCATGGCACAGGCAACACCTACTTCGCCCTGACATCCCACTTCGGCACCAGAAACAGAAGCATTGTTCTTAACCACAGCGCCGAAAAGTCCTGCCGTAGCGAGTGCCCTGAGTATTCTTTGCTCGGAGAATCCTTTTGAAGTCTGAAGATGATAAAGTACCGCGGGCAACACTCCGCATGAACCGCATGTAGGGGCGGTAACGATTTTCCCGCCGGCAGCATTTTCCTCGCTTACGGCAAGGGCATAGGCATAAAGCAGACCACGGCTGCGAAGATTCTGATTGTGTCCCGAAGCATGCATGAGATATGACACCGCTTTGCGACGCACTCCCAGTCCACCGGGCAAAACCCCTTCGGCTTCAATACCGCGTTCTACCGCTTCGCGCATCGTCTTCCACACTTCAGCGAGATAATCCCATATCGATGAATCTTCGCACTGAGCTACATATTCCCAGTAGCTCTGACCGGTTTTTTCAGCCCAAGCCTGAATTTCACCGATAGTCGACATCTCATATACCTGCTCGGCTTCGGGGCGCTTTTCACCTTCACGCACAATGTCTCCACCTCCTATCGAGTAGAAAGTATCTACTGCGATTTCTTTTCCTTCGTTGTCAAAAGCGCGGAAAGTCATTCCGTTGGGATGCGCCGGCAAAAATATGTCGGGTTTCCATACGATTTCAACGGGAGCTATAGGTTGAAGACTGTCAAGAATCGCCACATCTGTGCGGTGACCGCGGCCGGTACTTGCAAGCGAGCCGTAAAGGGTTACTTCAAACCGCGCAACTCCCCGGGCTTTTTCGCCGAAGAGTTGCGCTGCTTTGAGCGGTCCCATCGTGTGGCTGCTCGACGGGCCGTAACCTATTTTATAGATGGATTTTATCGATTCCAATTAGTCAATGAGAGATTTACCGGTCATTTCCTTAGGCTGAGGAAGTCCCATGATTGTAAGAAGGGTGGGAGCGACGTCGGCGAGACGACCGTTTTCCACATGGGCATCCTTGCGGGCAGTAACATAGATACAGGGCACGGGGTTGAGTGAGTGTGCTGTGTTGGGAGTGCCGTCGGCATTCACGGCATTGTCGGCATTACCGTGGTCAGCGATTATGATTACCTCATAATCAGATTCCTTGGCAGCTTCCACGGTATCTTTCACGCATTCGTCCACAGCTTTGACAGCTTTTTCAATGGCCTCATAGACGCCTGTGTGACCCACCATATCACCGTTGGCATAATTTACGACGATGAAATCATATTTCTTCTCGCGGATGGCTTCCACAAGTTTGTCCTTTACTTCATAGGCACTCATTTCAGGCTTGAGGTCATATGTAGCAACTTTCGGAGAGGCCACAAGGATACGCTCCTCACCTTCGTAGGGCTCTTCTCGACCACCGTTGAAGAAGAATGTAACGTGGGCATACTTCTCGGTTTCGGCAATGTGAAGCTGCTTCTTGTTGAGCGATGACAGATATTCGCCGAGAGTGTTTTCTACATTTTCTTTGGGGAAAAGTATATGCACTCCGGTGAAAGATGCGTCGTAGGGCGTCATGCAGTAATACTGAAGTCCGGGGATCACTTTCATTCCGGCTTCGGGTATGTCATGCTGGGTAAGGGCAACGGTAAGCTCTTTGGCGCGGTCATTGCGGTAATTGAAGAATATTACAGCGTCGCCTTCCTTGATTGTACCGTCGACAGTGGCGTTGTTGATAGGCTTGATGAATTCATCGGTGATACCTTCATCATAAGATTCCTGCATGGCTTTAACCATATCGGTAGCCTGCTTGCCTTCACCGTCAACGAGTAGGTCATAGGCAACTTTCACGCGCTCCCATCGCTTGTCACGGTCCATGGCATAATAGCGGCCGATAATAGAAGCAACGGTTCCGGCCGATTTCTTGCAATGCTCTGTCACCTGCTCGATAAAGCCTTTGCCGCTGCGGGGGTCGGTGTCACGACCATCCATGAAGCAGTGGATGTATACCTTTTCAAGTCCATAGTTTTTGGCGATGTCGCAGAGGGTGAAAAGATGGTCAAGCGACGAGTGCACGCCTCCGTTGGAAGTCAGTCCCATAAAGTGGATTGCCTTGCCATTGTCGCGTGCATAAGAAAATGCGCTCTTGATTTCAGGATTTTCGTAGATGGTGCCTTCCTTGCATGCTTTATTGATCTTTACAAGATCCTGATAGAGCACGCGGCCTGCGCCGATATTGAGGTGACCCACCTCTGAGTTACCCATCTGGGCGTCGGGCAATCCTACATTCTCACCCGAAGCCTGAAGCTCGGAGTGAGGATAATTAGCAAGAAGGTAGTCCCAGTAAGGAGTGGGAGTTGAGTAGATTACATCACTTTTGGAATGGTCGCCGATTCCCCAACCGTCGAGAATCATTAACAATGCTTTTTTTGCCATTTTCGTATGGAGTTTTATATTATTTCGTAATATGATATAACAGAATAGTTGTTATGCCTGTTCACAAATGGAGCGAAGGAGATGGATTTTGTTCCACTGGTCGTTGAAACTGAGCCCGCGGGATATGTAAGAACGCAGTTTGAATCCGCTCATTGGGCTTATTGAGAGTCGCTCGCGAGGAATGAATCGCGATGCGTACTCCACTGCCTCAAGCACCTTTTCGGGAGATTCCATCATAGGGTTGTGGGCCGAAATGAGTCCGAGCACCACCTGCTTGCGGGGAGCTACATATTTAAGTATCTCCATCGCTTCGAGATTATCGATGTCAAACGGCAGATAAAACTTGTCAACATTAAGTCTCTGAAGCATCTGGATCATGATATTGTCTACCGAAAGCTCGGCACTCCATTCAGGCACTATGGGATTACCGCCTGAAATGTAGATTGATTTCAAGAGATCTTCAGGGAGATCGGCGAGAGAGCGGTTGATAAGGTCAATGATGCTGTCGAAAAGTGTCACGGGATCAATACCCGAAGATATTATGCGGCTGAGGAAATCAGGGTTGCACAGGCGGCCGGCCACTGTATCGTCAAGCTGAATCTGTCGGCAACCTAAATGATAAAACTGGCGTATGGTTTTATTGTAGGCAGTCGCGATGTCGTCAATGAGGGTGTCAGGCGAAACATATACTGATTCCGGTTTACCCATCGTCATTTTCAAAATGGTGCGGTAAAGATCAGTAGGCGAGGGGATAGTCTGCTTTAGGCGGGCACGTCCTCCCACCGCACGGGCAAGGAGTGACAGAGTGTGGAAAAACGGATGCTCGGGATTGTATTCGATACGTCCGTTGAAACGAAGCAGGTCAGTCATCACCGGCTCGCTCTGAAGTATGCTGCCTTCTGAGATATTCTCGCGCTCGATACCGGCGAGCCCCATGTAAAAATCTTTACCCCAGTGATTTCTGCGGAGTTCGCCTGATGTTACATATTCGAGTCCCTCCTCAATCTGCTTTTCGACAATATCGTTGAACGCTTTTTCCTGATAGAGTGCGAGGGTATCGGCAGGGATCTGTCCGTTTTCATAATCC
Organism: Duncaniella sp.; assembly: GCA_029061025.1. Classification (GTDB taxonomy): domain Bacteria; phylum Bacteroidota; class Bacteroidia; order Bacteroidales; family Muribaculaceae; genus Duncaniella. The sequence continues at coordinate 68 of JAIDSW010000102.1, read as the reverse complement.
TCGCGTGCCTGCGAGAGATACTCGGGCGCAAGGTAGCTGCCCACTACATCATAAGAAAGATTGTTAGC
>JAIDSW010000101.1 GCA_029061025.1 Duncaniella sp. | reverse complement strand
CAAGGAAGGTGAGCGTGTGATCGAGCATCTGATGAGACTCCAGAGCGAGGAGGGACGGTTTAAGAATGTGCGTATAGTCAGCGACCAGTCCATACTCGTATCGTCATCGGGCGTCGTCAGGCTTATTGTGAGTGTATTGCGATTCCTTACCGCTACTGACGATGTGACTTCTTCTCGCAAGAAATCCCGCCGCGAGATTGCGCGGCTGCTCAACCGCTACGAGTTTTTCCGCAGCCGCAACCTCACCGCGTCGCGCTCGCTTATCGAGGCGCTGTCGTCGCCCGAAGTGGTGGAGGAAATCGCCTCCGAAGCCATTGCGGTCAACTGCCTGAATCTTCCCACGGTAGTGGAGCGCATCATCACCCGCTACGTTACCCCCGCCGACCGCCTGTCGCAGAATCTGTTCATATGCGCCTTTCAGGATCTCGTGAACGACTTTGTGAAAAACGGCAACGGCGATATTCGCTCGTTTCTCGACTGGTGGGATGAGAAGGGTTATCGTACTCCCGTGGCCGGCGTGGCCGACGATATGTCACTGTCGGTGCTCACCATTCATAAGGCCAAGGGATTGGAATATAAAGTGGTGCTACTGCCGTTTGCCGGAGCCAAGGAGGTGACGGTGAAGGAAGTTAAATGGTTTAAGATGCCCGCGATTCCGGGCATCTCGGCTGAAAACATCCCGCCTTTCATCCCCATTAACTGCACCTCGGCTTTGGAAGGCACTCCGTTTGAAAAAGAATTTAGAAAACTTCAAGGCGATGTGCTCATGGATGAGCTCAACGTGTTTTATGTCGCTCTCACCCGAGCTGTCGACCGCTTGTATGTGGGGCTTGCCGTGACTCGCGGCACCTCGGTGGCTGACTATGTGAGGGATGCGATAGCCGCGTGCACGCCCGATTATATTGCCAATCTTTCTGCCGAGATTCCTGTGGAAAAGGGCTCGGAATACATGTCGCTTGCAGTGGGGAGCGACGGAATTCTTGAGATAGGCACTCCCACCGCAGCCGGCGCCGACAAGAAAGCCGACGTTACGGCGCTCACCCCTTCGGTGACCGAAGAAATGCCCGTATACTGGAGCAGTGACCGTGACGATCTGTGGGACGGCACGCGGGTCGACGACGTGAGCCGCTATGACTTTGCCAGCGCGCGCCGTCGCGGTATAGTGATTCACGACCTTATGGCTCGGATTCATTCGCTTGACGAAGTGGACACGGTGATTACCAAAATGATACGTGAAGGAGAAATCCCGGCGCACGAAATTGACGAAGTGCGCTCCACTGCTCATCGTCTGCTTGGCGATGACCGCGCTGCCCGATGGTTTGAGGATACGGAGCGTGTGCTGATAGAGCGCCCCGTGATGATCGACGGAGAGGAACATCGCCCCGACCGTGTGGTGTGGACCGCCGACGGCAATATCGAGATAATCGATTACAAGACCGGTCAGGAAAATCCGTCGCGCTACCGCCGCCAGGTGCGTCGCTACATGGATCGCTTCGCCGAGATGGGCTACAAAAATGTCCGCGGCTTCCTCTGGTACCTCGACTCCGGCGAAATCGTGGAGATTCCTTTTAATTAAGGATTAATGATTAATGGATTATAACCTGTAAAAATCATAAAATCAGGCTTATTCATCAGACATAATAGGCTCACTATTTGTGCCTCCGGCATTTGCACGAGCTCTATTTCGTTTTGTGGCTGGAATTAAGATGGATATTCCGCAGGGAATGGAGCTGGGTGGCGATCATGATGGCGGTGACGATGGTGGCGATGATGTCGCTGATGGGGAACGCCATCCACACGCCTGCAAGTTGGAAATAGGGTGGCAGCCATAGCAGTAGCGGTATGAGAAACAATACCTGGCGGCACAGACTGAGGAATATTGACTTGGCTGCGTAGCCTATCGACTGGAAAAATGTGGTCGACACTATCTGGAAGCCCACTACCGGGAAGGCAGTCATCGCTATCGAGAGCGCCTGCACGGTGGTGGATATAAGCACGCCGTCGGTGGTGAAGGCGCGGGCGATATACCCGGGCATGGTGTAGCCGATCGCGGCTCCTGCACCTGTCACCGCTGTCGCCACGGCCACGGCCAGCCAGTAGCAGCGGTTGAGGCGGTGGAGATTGCCCGCTCCGTAGTTGTAACCCACGATGGGCTGCATACCCTGACACAGGCCCACGCACACCATCGTAAGCAGTGATGTGAACGTAGTGAATATTCCGGCCGCGCCCACGGCCATATCGCCGCCGTAGTCATAGAGCGAGCGGTTGATGATCACGTTGATAAAGCAAGCGGCGGCATTGACCAGCGACGGCGCCGCGCCGATTGCGACTATACGCCCTACGATATGGAAGCGCAGCCCGAACGTGCCCCGGTGGAAGCGCAGCGTGCTTTCGGCTTTGAAAAAATGTGCCATGACAAAGAGCATCGACACTGTCATGGATATGTCGGTGGCGATAGCGGCTCCCTTGATGCCGAGGTCAAGCACGATCACGAAAAGATATGCGAGCACCACATTGCATCCCGCGCCTATGAGCATGGTGACCATAGCGCGGATGGGGTAGCCCGAGGCGCGCATGATATTGTTGAACGAGAATGTGAGATTGGTCATGAGCAGACCCGGCAGCAGGTAGGTCATGAACTCGCGGGCATAGGGGAGCGTTACGTCGCTTGCCCCGAAGCTGCGCAGTATATCGTCGAGATACACGCCGAAAAATGCTATATAAAGCGTGGCGAAGATGAGTGTGAGAGTAAGCGCATTGCCCAGCACGATGCTTGCCGAGCGGCGGTCGCCGCTGCCGAGCATGATCGACACGCAGGCCGACGAACCGGCTCCTACGAGAATGCCGAGCGCGGCCGTGAGATTCATCACCGGAAACGTGATGGTGAGACCCGTAATAGCCTCGGGACCTACTATCTGCCCGATGATTATTCGGTCGATAACGTTGTAGAGCGACATCACTACCATTCCCACAATGGCGGGGAAACTGTAGCGGAAAAGTAGTGAGCCTACGGGTGACTCCGCAAGTTCGTTTAGCCGGGTGTTATTTGATGATTGGTTCATTGTCGATGCAAAGTTAAGGATTTTTTGCGCGTTTTGATAGAAATATGTTATTTTTGCACCATTAATCTTAATACCATGTACAGAATATTAGAAAAAGAATACTTCTCGGAAAAGGTGGTGAAGTTCATTGTCGAGGCGCCGCTTATTGCTGCCTCCCGCCGTCCGGGTCACTTCGTAATCGTCAGGACGGGAGAGGGCGGCGAGCGTATACCGCTCACCATTGCCGACGCCGATACCGCACGCGGCACCATAATGCTTGTGGTGCAGGATGTGGGTGTCTCCACCCATAAGATATGCGCCCTTGAGCCGGGCGAGAGTTTCACTGATCTCGTAGGCCCGCTCGGCAAGGCTACCGACATACGGCGCTATGGCACTGTGGTGTGCTGCGGAGGGGGAGTGGGAGTGGCGCCGCTACTTCCTATAGTAAAGGCAATGAAGCAGGCCGGCAATCGCGTGGTGTCGATACTCGCGGCGCGCAATTCTTCGCTCATAATCCTTGAAAAAGAAGTGGCCGAGTATTCCGACGAGGTGATAATCATGACCGACGACGGTTCGGCGGGAACGAAAGGACTCGTCACGGCCGGGGTGGAGAGTGTCATCGCCCGCGAGAAGGTTGACCTTGTGGTGGCGATAGGCCCGGCGGTGATGATGAAATTCGTGGCCAAGACCACAGCGGAGCACGATGTTCCCACCATGGTGTCGCTCAACACCATTATGGTCGACGGAACGGGAATGTGCGGCGCATGTCGCGTGACGGTCGACGGTCGCACGCGCTTCGTGTGTATCGACGGACCCGAGTTTGACGCCCACAAAGTAGACTTTGACGAAATGATAATGAGATTGAAATCCTATAACTGATTATGACGGAGAATAATATATTGTCGGATCGCGACTCGCAGTGGCGTCGCGAACTCAGGGAATCGGTTACCCCGCGCGAGCGCACGTCGATACCCCGCGTGGCTATGCCCGAACTTGATGCCGACTATCGCGTGACATGCTCACGCGAGGTCAACCGCGGACTAAGCCGCGAGATGGCCGTGCTTGAGGCTACCAGATGCCTCGACTGTCCCGACCCGCAGTGCGTGACCGGCTGCCCGGTGTCGATCGACATACCCGGTTTCATCAAGAATATCGAGCGGGGTCATATTCATGATGCCGCCGCTGTGCTGAGGCTTACAAGCGCGCTGCCGGCCGTGTGCGGTCGCGTGTGCCCTCAGGAACGCCAGTGTGAGAGCAAGTGCATATATCACAAAATGAAGAAAAAGCCGGTGGCGATAGGTTATCTCGAGCGTTTCGCTGCCGATAATGAACGATATAATCCTGCGGAAACACCTGCCGTGGCCTCTACGCCGAAGAAGGGCGTGAAAGTGGCTGTGGTAGGATCCGGCCCGGCCGGATTGTCGTTTGCCGGCGACATGATACGCCGCGGCTACGATGTGACCGTTTTCGAGGCGCTCCATGAGATAGGAGGTGTGCTGAAATACGGTATCCCCGAGTTCCGATTGCCCAATGAGGTGGTCGACGTGGAGATCGACGCTCTCCGCCGCGAGGGAGTGGAATTTGTAAGAGACTGCGTGATAGGCAAGACACTCGGCTATGAGCAGCTTATGGCCGACGGATATGCCGGGCTTTTCGTAGCCTCGGGGGCGGGACTTCCGCGGTTCATGGGTATTCCGGGTGAGAATTTCGTGGGTGTGATGTCGGCCAACGAGTACCTTACGCGCATCAATCTGATGGGTGCCGGAAAGACCGGACATGATACTCCCGTGCTCACCGGAAAGCGTGTGGCAGTGATAGGGGGCGGCAATACGGCGATGGATTCCGTCCGCACAGCGCGTCGCCACGGTGCTGACCGCGCCATGATAGTGTATCGACGCAGCGAAGCCGAGATGCCCGCGCGTGTCGAGGAAATACAACATGCCCGCCAGGAAGGAGTTGAGTTTTTGACATTAACCAACCCCGTGGAATATCTGGCCGACGACAAGGGGCGGGTGCGTGCGATGAAAGTTCAGCGCATGCGTCTGGGCGCGCCCGACGAGAGCGGACGCCGCAGCCCCGAGCCCATACCCGGAGCGATTGACGAAATCGAAGTGGATGTGGTGATTGTAAGCGTGGGTGTGTCGCCCAATCCGCTTATACCCAATGCGATACCCGCGCTCGAAGTGTCACGCCGCGGTACCATTACCGTCAACGACGACACCATGCAGTCATCAATTCCCGCCATATATGCCGGCGGGGATATAGTGCGCGGCGGAGCCACAGTGATTCTCGCTATGGGCGACGGTCGCAAAGCCGCTGCCGCCATGGCTCGTGCTCTCGAAGAATAAATACAATAAGCCTTGCGGGTCAGTTTACAATAAGGGGAGCGGGCTTATTGTCATTAACTTATATTAACTATTTTAATCCTCTGATATTCAGAGGATTTTTTATTATATTTGCGTAGACAATATTACTTACCAAACACTTATCCATTCATTACCCCATGAGAAAATTTTTTATTCTTGCGTCAGTAGCGATGCTTTCAGGCGCCACTGCGGTGGGAGAGACCTTGCCCTATCAGGACGTGACACTTTCGCCCGAGGAGCGCGCCGCCGACATGGTGTCGCGCATGACTCTTGCCGAGAAAATCGATCAGGTTGGTCACAAGACCTCGGCCATCTCCCGTCTCGGCCTTAAGGGCTACAATTACTGGAACGAAGCCATCCACGGCGTAGCGCGCTCGGGTCTGGCCACTTCGTTTCCCGTTTCCAAAGCCATTTCTTCCACCTGGAATCTCCCCCTTATATATGATGTGGCTACGGCGATTTCCGATGAAGCCCGCATATATAATAATGATAACGGCAAGGGATTGATCTACTGGTGTCCCACCATCAACATGAGCCGTGACCCGCGCTGGGGACGCGACGAGGAAAACTATGGCGAAGATCCGTTCCTTACCGGTAAAATCGCCGTGGAATACATCAAGGGTATGCAGGGCGACGATCCCAAGCACTACAAGACCATCGCCACAGCCAAGCATTTTGCCGCAAACAACTTCGAGGGCGGCCGCACGAATACTTCGTCGGATATGGACGACCGTAACCTGCGCGAGTATTACCTCCCTGCCTTTGAAATGGCAGTCAAGGAGGGCAATGTGCGCTCCATAATGAGTGCTTACAACGCCGTCAACGGTATCCCCTGCGGTGCAAGCCATGAACTGCTTATCGATATACTCCGCGACGAGTGGGGATTTGACGGATTCGTGACCAGCGACTGCGGCGCGGTGGAATATGTATATACCCGCCACAAATATGTTCCCACGGGTGCCGAGGCATCGGCCGTATCGATGAAAAACGGCGAGGATCTCAACTGCGGTGATACCTTCCAGCAGTATTGCAAGGAGGCAATAGAAAAGGGACTCATGACCGAGGCCGATCTCGACCGCGCGCTCACCCGCGTGCTTGCAGCCCGCTTCTCGGTGGGTGAATTTGATCCGAAAGCCAATGTCAGCTGGACCTCCGTGGCTTCTTCAAAACTCAACTGCGACGAGCATCAGCAGCTTGCTCTGAAAGCGGCACGCGAATCGATTGTCCTGCTAAAGAACAGCAACAACATGCTTCCGCTCGACCCGACGAAATCGGTTGCCGTGATCGGTCCGCTCGGCCACACCGTGATACTCGGCGGCTATTCCGGCTCGCCCACGGCTCTCTCCACTCCGCTCGAAGGTATTGCCTCGAAGATGAATTATGTGATCGACGACGGTACGGTGCAGTTTGAGGACTGCGACGAGCAGAGCATAGAATCGAGCAACAAGCGTCTCACCCACGAAGCCAACGGCTCGTCGGGTAACCTCGGATATATCTACAACAATGACTGGGTGGCATTCAACGATGTTAATTTCGGCAACGGCCGCTCGCTTCTCGAGGTATACCACGCTGCCAAAAACAGCAATGCCACCAAAGTACAATTCTATCTCGATACACTTGACGATACTCCCGAGGCCGAAATCACATGCCCCGTGACCGGTAACTGGTCGACCTACGTGATCACTTCGCTCAACGTTGATCCCGAGGTATTCAAGGGTGTGCACAAGGTATACACCAAGTTCCTTGGCGGTACAAACGGCGACAAGTATTGCGCCAACATGGACTGGTTCAAGTTCTCCGACCCCGCCATCACCAATCCTCTCGAAGAGGAAGGCCCGCTGTACTTCTTCAAGGGCTGCTCGGTCAATGACAAGAAGGAGACCAACATAACCCGCGCCGTTGAAATAGCATCGAAAGCTGATGTAGTGGTGTTCGTCGGCGGTACGAATCTCGATGTTTCCGACGAGAGCCACGACCGCAGCAATCTCAATCTCCCCGGTGACCAGCAGGCACTTCTTGAAGCGGTTTATGCGGCAAATCCCAACGTGGTGCTCGTGCTTGAGACATGCTCGTCGGTAACCATCCCCTGGGCAAAAGAAAATATTCCCGCCATCGTCGAAGCATGGTACGACGGTCAGGCTCAGGGTCAAGCTATCGCCGACGTGCTCTACGGCGACTACAACCCCTCGGGTAAGCTTACCTCCACGTGGTATGCTTCTCTCTCCGATCTTCCCGCGGGCATGAAGGAGTATGACATCCGCAAGGCCGGCTATACATATATGTATCACACCAAGACTCCTCTCTACGCATTCGGTCACGGAATGAGCTATACCACATTTGACTACTCTGAAATGTCGCTCGACAAAGCTCGTCTTGAAAAGGACGGCACTCTCAGCGTCACCGCCACAATCACTAACTCAGGCGACCGCGCCGGTGCCGAGGTGGTGCAGCTCTATGCCCACTGCGAGTCACCCACAGGTATCGATCGCCCGCGCATGCAGCTCGTAGGCTTTGCTAAAGTTGAGCTTGAGCCCGGTGAGTCGAAAGATGTGGTTATCCCCGTCAAGCACGAGCAACTCGCTTATTTCAACACCGCCGACCAGACATTAGACGTGGCTGAGGGTGGGGGAGCGCTGATGCTCGCCGCCGCTTCCGACGATGTGCGCCAGCGTGCCCGCATCACCACCGAGGGCGCGACCGTTAAACTTACCTACCGCTCCTCGGGCGCCGGTATCAACGACATCGTGGCCGACCGCAACCTTGATCCCTCCAAAATATATAATCTCGCAGGCATGTATATGGGCGAGGCCGATGACCTTGACACTCTCCCCGCAGGCTTCTATATAGTAGGCGGTCAGAAGATCGTGAAGAAGTAATCGGAGTGTCTCATTATAAAAATATTACCGCGGGTCACGAGCATGACTCGCGGTAATTATTTTTTTATGTCACAATGTTTTTGAATAATAAATGTTTTGATTACTTTTGCTGATGTAACTTTTTTAACCTACCTGCTTATGAAACTGATTAATCTCAGGTCTTTAATTCTGACTTTCTTATGTCTGTCGGTGGCTTTCAGTGCTTCAGCAATATTAGATGTTGATGCCGTGGATCGCTGCAACACAGTGGAAATTTTCGGCACTACGCCCGATAAATCCATTAAGATAGTAGCTTTCAAGGGTACTTCTTCCGCTACCAAGGGCATGGCTTTCGTAAAGCTGCCGGGCAAGGACGATCTCACCGTAAAGGGATTCAAGTATCTGCTCGACGGCATGGAAGAAGGCTGCTTCGGTGTGATAGAAAATTTTAGCGCTAATGGACGCCGTTATCCTATAGCAACGCTGATTGTGGCATTCTCGGCCGATTCCGACGGCGTGACCGTTGAATACTCCATATCGGCTGACGATGAAAATCTTTATTCAGGTTCGTTCAGGCTGAAAGGCTTGAAAGTATCTAATCCTATTAGTGATAATGATAATGATAAGTCCGGCTATACCGATGCTGATTGGGCAGGCGCTTATGCTGATTTCGGTCTGTGGCTGATATGTCATGTTGAAGAATATAAAGAATAAAACCATGAAAATCTCAAGAATCCTTTTGTCTCTGCTCGTGATTATGGCAGGGTGCTCCACGGCATTTGCCGAAAAGAAAGCTGACTCGGAGTATGTGAAGTCAGCGCGCTATGTGGATATTACCAACCAGTATGGCACTGCCTCCGTAATGCTCCATGAGACATATAATAAAACTCTTCTGTTTCAGCTTTTTAAGGGGTATAATGTATCGGCTGAATACGTGTGGACCGATCTGCAGGTGTCGATAGCTGATAAAATTGTGGTGAAGGGTAAGGATGCTGAAGGTAACGATTGCAAGTTGACCATAGAGCCTCACGGAAAGCGTATCAGCCTGTGGATAGAGCGCCGCAAACCCGATGGTGCACTGGTAGAAGATGTGGGCATCCGCGAGATAGGCGCGATATCCTACGCACTCAGCGCCTATAACAATCGTAAAACCAAAAATGTAAAGACCGGCTTCAAGTTGCTCAAGGAGTGGATGACCGACCGGTTATTGTAAATTAAAAGTGCATCTGCCTCGCAGGTGCATTTTTTATTGTGCAGATTCACCGGCTTGCCGAGGCTCAGCGGAGGCACCCAGGGGAAAATGGAAAAATCCAAAGGCGCCCGATAGGTCGCCGAATATAATGAAAATCAACATGTTATTCAATCGGCGGCCTGTCGGACGCCATTAGTGATTGCTCGATAACCGGCGACGCATCCGCTGAGCTTCGGCTGCGCCGGTTACGAGTAAGTCGGCGCCCGAGGGCGCCCGCGGGAGCGTGTGCAAGTAGTGATGCGGCCTCAACCGCCCACGCCCTTCTTTTTTTGTAGAGCTCCAAGACCAACGGTGCGAAGCACCTTCCATACATTGAAGATTGTCAAGAAGTTACAATTTTGCATCTCACGTAAACATCGCAAAGCGATGTCCCTACTGAGTCTAACCTCGCTATTACCAATACTTTAGCTTTAGCGCTTGATTATGACTATCAGTGGTTAAAGCAGTAGACCTCACCTGCAGCGCAGGTGAAAGCACAATAGCGTCGTGGTTGAGGCTTTGCCGAAACCCGACGAAAAATCATACCCCCCAAATATTGCACCCGCGGGAGCGTGTGCAAGCAGTGATGCAGCATCAACTGCCCGCGCCCTTCTGTTTTTGTAGAGCTCCAAGACCAACGGTGCGAAGCACCTTCCATACATTGAAGATTGTCAGTAAGTTACAATTTTGCATCTCACGTAAACATCGCAAAGCGATGTCCCTACGGCAAGGGATAGAGTGAGAAATGTGGTTAAAATTCAATGAATTAACATTTTTTAACGGGGGGGGTAAATTTGTAGTTTTGTTTGAGTACATTTGTGGTTAAAAAATTTACCATAAAACATTTTGCATTATGAACTCAAAGAAAATCCTGTGGGGACTATTGGCGTCAATGCTGCTGGTGCTCCCGGCGTGCGGTGACGATGATGACGAACCTTCCGGTAGCGGTGATGCTGCTTCGCAGAAACTATCAACTATGACTGCCTACGGTCAGACATTGATTTCCATACAGTATGACAGTCAGGGAAGGGTCACCCGTCTCAAGGCATTGGATGATATGATGATAAAAATCTCCTACTCTCCATTAACGATGACCATTATAGATGAAGATGAAGTGACTGAGTGGACTGATATAAACACAAATAGCGCAGGATTTATCACCTCGGCAAAGTTGACTGAGGAGGATGAATTCGGAATTGATACATGGAGGATATCGGTGACATATGATCGTAATAATCACATTACTTCAACCAACGACGGCGAGGGATCTACCTCAAAATTTGAGTGGGACGGCGCTTATCTGAAATCTCTTCATATTTATGACGAAAAAGAAAGTTATACTCAGACATTTACCTATTCAAATGTAGAAAACAAAGCCCGCAACGTGAGCATGATGTGGGGTGATTTTCCCATTTACTGGCTTACCGGCCTGTTTGGTGAAGTGCCGGGATATCTCCCATCGGGAATGTATGATTCCTACGAAGGAGATACTGTAAATTTAGGCTATAAGCTCAACAGCAACGGTTCGATCGCAAAGGAACAGGTTTCTGTCAATGGCTCGATACAGATGGTGATAGATTATAACTACACCTTAAGCCGAGCCGGCGTATTCGAGACCGGGGCATCGTCCGACACATTCAATGTATTCAATAAAAAATCATCAAGAAAATACAGACTTTTTCATAAAAGAAAATCATGAAAAAAATATTAATCACATTAATTGCTCTTGCCGGAATCTTCAGCGGTAAAGCACAGGAAACGGTAGAAAATGACAGCCTTGCATTGCTCAAGTCGCAACTCGAGTATGCCAACAGCGAGCTCTCGCGCCTCGATGCCGAAAATCAGCGCTTGGCTCAGGAAAAGAAATGGAGCGAGATCTGGAGCAAAGGCCGCTATACGATGATAGCCTATTCACCCTCGGCTTCGTCTACTGAATATGGTATCAAGTCCAATGCCTCTTTCGGGTTCGCTTTAGCCAAGGGTAATCAGTATTTCTTCAATAAGAAACCTTTCGGTGGCATGGTAAAGGTGGGCCTTGATATGCGCTGGACCGATATAAGTTTCATAAAATATAAGAAGGCTGATTATGAAGTGACCGACGGTTGGATCGACGGTGAGTGGGGTTACGGTGATGATGACGACGATTCAGGATTTCTCGACAGTTTTACGGATCTGGGCAGATATGATCTCCACGTGAGTGCATTCTGTTTCGGTCCTGTAGTGTCGGTAGCTCCGTTGTCGCATCTCAACAATGCCGCCCGCTTCCTTCGCGCCACGCTCTATTGCCATTACAAACCCACATTCGGCGTGCACCTTGTAAGCGAGGATGGCGAGATGGATACTTCGATGGCCTACTGTAATATGTGGGATTTCGGCGGTAAGATTCAGTATCGCGGTCTGGCGCTCGGTCTTGAAGGGTGCTGGGGCAGCGGTAAATACTCGCAGATCTCGTCGCTATTTGAGTCAGACGATGAGGAAGAAACCTTGCCCAAAATCAAGCGTAAATTCTCTAATTTCCGCATCTACATAGCTTTCTCGTTCTGACGACATAATTGTTTATCCAAGAGGCTGTGTCAAAAATCAAATAGCGCCCGCGGGCGCTGAATTATTCGTAACCGGCGCCGCCGTAGCTCAGCGAAGGCGTCGCCGGTTATCTGATACTTAAGCATAGG
>JAIDSW010000100.1 GCA_029061025.1 Duncaniella sp. | reverse complement strand
CGGCGGCTTATACGGAATATCCCCGCCACAACTCGTGGGAAGAATGTAGTCGCCCGAATTTATCATGGACAATGCCACGATAGCCTCGCGCGGTTCACCCTTGGTATTGAAAAGGGTGTCGCCGAGCCACGGCAGGAAAGTAAACAAGATCGCTGCGAAAAGCAGGCAGGTGAAATACTTTTTCATTTTTCAGTTGTCGGCAGGAGACCGGCGGTATCGGCATCCTGGTTCATCTCGTCAATAATTGATTTAGGTAATTCCTTTTCAGCCTTCACGCCGAGAGCCCTGAGATTTTCCGCTCTGCGCACGAGATTGCCAGCTCCGGTCGAGAGTTTCTTCATGGCTTCGTCGTAGCTCTTGCGTGTCTTGGTAAGATTGGCATCAATGGTCTGAAGATCATTAACAAAGCCCACAAATTTATCATACATCTTAGCGGCTTCCTGAGCGATTTTCACCACATTGGCCGTCTGCTGCTCACGGCGCCAGAGCTGCTCGATAATCTTGAGCGCCGATACGAGATGACTCGGTGACACGATGAGCACGCGGTTGTTATAGGCATGCTGCCACAGTCCGGGATCGAGGCGCATGGCTGCCATATAGGCCGCTTCGGTGGGAATGAACATCATCACGAAATCCACCGCTCCGTCACCCATTATGTCGTAATATTTCTTTGAAGCCAGCGTATCGGCATGGCGGCGCACCGAGGCCACGTGATCTTTTCCGGCAGCTGCCCGCTCGTTGTCATCGGTAGCTGAGGTATACCTGAGAAAGGCAGTGAGCGACGCCTTGGAATCGATCACCACACGGCGACCGTCGGGGTAACGCACCACCACATCGGGGCGCATTCTGCCTCCATCTTCAGCTGTGAGCACGCGCCCGTCATCGTCGCGTGTCACCTGTACTTCATATTCATGTCCCTTGCGCAGACCTGATTGCTCGAGGATGGTCTCAAGTACCATTTCCCCCCACTGTCCCTGCACGCCGGTATTACCGCGCAGCGCTCCGCTAAGCTGCTTGGCCTCGCGACCCATCATCTCGCCGAGTTCACGCAGGTCTTTAAGCCTTTCTTTCAGCGAGAAGAGTTCGCGTGCCTCCTCGCTGTAAGTGTCACTGACCTTCTTCTTGAATTCCTCGATCTGCTCGCGAAGCGGCGAGAGTATCTCTGAAAGCCTCTCTTCATTCTGCTGCTTGAAAGTAGCGGAATTATTGCTAAGGATTTCGTTGGCAATGTTTTTAAAGCGCTCTTCGGCGGCGGATTGCATCTCTGTGAAACGGCGTTCGAGCATCTCCTGACGGGTTTTCAACGCTGAATTTTCTTTTTGTTCATCGCTGAGACGTTCGCTTACCGAAGCGAGCTCCTTTCGAGCGGCATCTCGCTCCTCTATGAGCCGATGGGAATTATTCTCGGCTGCATGCACAGTGGCCGTGAGCGACGCTATCCGGTTGTTGGCTTCGGATAGATCGTAGGTGAGCCTTTCGGCTTTCGATGTCATTTCATCAAGCCTCGTCGTGAATTCGGCTGAACGGTTTTCAGCCGCAACAAGTGTCGAACGGGTGTTGACAAGTCGGGTGTAGCAAAATGCCAAAGCCGCGACCAATGCCACGGCTATGATTGATAGAAGAATTATCATAATTCGGAGAGATTTTAATCAAGTTTGAGCACGGCGAGGAATGCTTTCTGAGGCACTTCTACCGAGCCTATCTGCTTCATGCGCTTCTTTCCCTTCTTCTGCTTTTCGAGCAGCTTGCGCTTACGAGAAATATCGCCTCCGTAACATTTTGCCGTCACATCCTTACGCACGGCCTTGATGGTTTCGCGTGCTATGATCTTGGCACCGATAGCGGCCTGAATGGCAATATCAAACTGCTGGCGTGGAATCAGCTCCTTGAGTTTCTCACACATGCGTCGGCCGAACGTCACGGCATTGTCGACATGCGTGAGTGTCGAAAGCGCGTCGACACTCTCGCCATTGAGCAGAATATCGAGTTTCACGAGCTTTGATTCGCGGAAATCGTGGAGGTGGTAATCAAATGAAGCATAACCTTTTGATATGCTCTTGAGCTTGTCGTAAAAGTCTATCACGATTTCACCCAGCGGCATGTCGAAAATCATCTCCATGCGGTTGCCCGAGATATATTCCTGCTTCACGAGCTCACCTCGCTTGCCAAGGCAAAGCGTCATGATGGGACCGATATAGTCAGCAGCGGTGATGATGGATGCGCGGATATACGGTTCTTCGATATGGTCGATCAGAGTTGGCTCGGGGAGTCCCGACGGATTATGCACCTCGGTCATGTTGCCGTGCTTGTCGTAGACACGGTAGCTTACGTTGGGCACAGTGGTGATCACATCCATGTCAAACTCACGGCCAAGTCGCTCCTGCACGATTTCCATGTGGAGCAATCCCAGGAAGCCGCAACGGAAACCGAATCCCAGTGCCATCGACGACTCGGGCTGGAAGGTAAGCGATGCATCGTTGAGCTGAAGTTTTTCAAGCGACGAGCGGAGATTTTCAAAATCCTCGGTCTCAATGGGATACACACCGGCAAATACCATAGGCTTCACTTCCTCAAATCCGTCGATTGCCTCCGAGCAGGGGCGGTCGACATGAGTGATCGTGTCACCCACCTTCACCTCCTTTGAGGTCTTGATACCTGAGATGATATAACCTACATTTCCGGCCGAAAGTACGTCGCGGGGCGACATATCAAGCCGGAGTATACCGATCTCATCGGCGTTATATTCCTTGCCCGTTGCCACGAATTTCACAAAATCGTTCTTGCGGATAGTGCCGTTGACGATCTTGAAATATGCAATGATGCCGCGGAAAGGATTGAAAACAGAGTCGAAGATAAGAGCCTGCAGCGGCGCGGCAGGATCCCCCTCGGGCGCGGGAATACGCTTCACTATAGCCTCGAGAATCTCGGGAATACCCACACCTGTCTTTCCGCTTGCGCGGATTATCTCCGAGGGGTCACAACCGAGCAGATCCACTATCTGATCCTCTACCTCCTCAGGCTTGGCGCTGTCGAGATCGACTTTATTAATCACGGGAATAATCTCGAGATTGTTGTCGATAGCCATGTAGAGGTTTGATATCGTCTGAGCCTGGATGCCCTGCGAAGCATCGACTATCAGCAGTGCGCCTTCGCAGGCGGCTATGGAACGCGACACTTCATAGGAGAAATCCACGTGTCCCGGAGTATCAATGAGATTAAGGGTATAATCTTCGCCGTCAAGGCGGTAATTCATCTGAATGGCGTGGCTTTTGATAGTGATACCGCGCTCGCGCTCGAGATCCATATCATCGAGCACCTGAGCCTGCAGGTCTTTGCCGGCAACGGTATCGGTATATTCGAGCAGACGGTCGGCAAGAGTGCTTTTACCGTGGTCGATATGAGCTATAATGCAGAAATTTCGGATATTTTTCATCGCTTTACTTTGATTCAACTGCAAAATTACTAAAAATTACCGAATTAAAATGTACACGAAAGATTTTTCAACTTTTTCTTGCAGGTATGAAAAATTGAATCTACCTTTGCCGATAGAAAAACAATATCATTTTAATATCATTTTAAAAATGGAAGACAAGAATTACGAATATGATTACACCGGCAAGGTCTACAACGGTTTCCTGATGCTGTTTGTCACGCTTGTCATTATTCCCGGCGCCATCGCTGCAGTGCTGTTGCTCTCTCCCGACCTGCTCGGTTCGGCATGGCCGTGGGTGACGAGTGCCGCGCTGTTCATTGTGTTCATCATCATGCTGTGCGGATTTTTCATCCAGCAGCCCAATCAGGCACGTGTCATGATATTTTTCGGTAAATACCGGGGAACGTTCCGCTCGACCGGTTACTATTGGGTCAATCCTTTCATGGGCGTGAAGAAAGTTTCGCTGAGAATACGCAACCTCGATGTAGCGCCTATCAAGGTCAACGACAAGACCGGTAATCCGGTGATGATAGGTATGGTGCTCGTGTGGAAGGTGCGCGAC
>JAIDSW010000010.1 GCA_029061025.1 Duncaniella sp. | reverse complement strand
CAGCCTCGCACTCGTGGGCTCGGAGATGTCTTTAAGAGACAGATAATCAGGCCCGCTATGGCACTCAGGTGGGCGACTCGCTTTATATGATTACCGAAGGCCGCACATTCGTGCCCGGACAGATTCCCGGATCGTTTGCCGGCGAGGAATATGTCGTATTCAAGGCTTCACGTAAAGATCCCAAGTTCCTTACCTCGCCTGTGATACGACGCCTGCCGCAGAGCCGCCCTATCACCAATACGGCCCGCGTCACGGTGGAGGCGTCGCTCGACCCTGACGATATGGATGTGATGGATGTGAACTGCTCGGTGGTGCTCAAAGGCGCGAGCAAAGGCGTGCTCGGAGCACTCATCTTCCCCGAGGATTATTATGCCGCGCTTGAGAAATTTCTCGGCATACCCGAAGGTAAAGGTTACAAATCTAAAAGCGATCCCGAGAATATTGCCGAAGTGAAGACTAAGATGGCCGAAGCCATCGCCGGTGCATATCTCGACACCAAACTTCGCAAGACAGGCAGTTTTGACATAACATCGATAGGCTGCACTCCCGACAGTCCTAATACCGAATTTGCATTCACGGCCGAAGCTGAAGGACTTGTGTCGCAGGCCGGTAACAATCTGCTTGTGAATATAGGCAAACTCATAGGCAATCAGGTGACCCTCACCGAGTCGCAGCGCACCCGCGAGATCGAAGCCATTTTGCCCTATCCGTCAAATGATCGCGTACAGATATTATTTACCGTTCCCGAAGGCTTTGCCGTAAGCTCCGAAAGTCTTGAAGCTATCAATACGCAGCTCAACAATAACGCCGGTAATTTTGCGGCGCGAGCTGTAGCGAAATCCGATAATCCTTCGGTGATAGACCTTACTGTGATGTCGTCGCTCCGTAATCCCGTATATTCAGCCGAGCAGTGGCCCGAGGTGGTAACGCTTCTCGACGCCCTGTCGAAATTCAACGGCGCGTCGCTCCTCCTCACGCCTGTGAAATAATTAGTCCGGATCTAATATAAACTCATCCCGCCATTGAGTTTGCGGGATGAGTTTAATTGTTTTGATTTAAAACTATGCCACGATTATATTGCTTCATACTTTTACTGTGTCTTAACCTTAGCGTAATTTCCGCTCGATCGATCACCGGGTCAATCGTGTATGGTAATGACTTAACCGAAGCGACCGGTGCTGTATGTGCATTTAAAGCTGAAATTATTGTATGATCCTGATAATGGGATGAGTAGGGACGCGATTCATCGCGTCCACCTCGAAAACATGAGACTCAATACGCACTGCCATACATTACCATGCTGCTCTTCTCTGAAACTTTACGGAGCACCGGTTTACATTGCTGATACATAAATAATTACCTTATCGAGCTACCCGTAAACATCGCAAAGCGATGTCCCTACGCAGATTTTCATCACTTTACATCTCGGGGTGATTTAAGGAGCGATTCAGAGAGTGTTGTATCGTTATTAAAGTTCGCCTTGTCTTGCTTCGGTAAACGCGACATGTTTTCAGAAACAAATGGATAAATCTCGTATCAACGTGTATGTCAACAATATTTTATCTTTTTTTGTATCATTTATTTGGAAGCGAGGGAGATAATTGCTATCTTTGCGGCGGAATAACAAATATCACAGAAAAGATTGTTAAAGTTTCGCGCATGCAGCGCTACAACATATTAATGGATTAAATTTTAACGAATTACTTATAAAAAACAACTATTATCAACTAAAAAATCACCTAATTACAGTTACGGCAATAAGCCGCGAGGCTTCGCCGATATGTTTATTACCTCACAATTACACTGAATATGGACAATATTGAAAAGAAAAACAGGCGTCCACGCATAGGGGAATCCCGTAATATGAGCGTGGTATCGACCGAAGGAAATTCCGACATCACTCCCCGTCAGGCAAGCACGGAATCACCCGAGCATGGCGAGCAGCAGGAGCGTAACTACAACAGCGGATACCAGCAGCGTTCTTACCGTCCCGGAAACAATAACAACGGACCCCGTCAGTACAACAACCGCCAGAACGGCTACAATCAGGGATATGGCCGTCAGAGCGGATACAACAACCGCTACGGAAATCAGGGCGGTTACGGCGGCAACCGCTACAATAATCAGTATAATAACAATCAGGGCTACGGCCAGCGTCATAATCAGTATGAGGCCGCTGAAGGTGCTGAATCCACAGCAGCCGAACCGTCGTCGCGTCCCGAAGGATTTACTCCCGCCGAAGGCGACAACAGCAAGCCGGCATATCAGCCCCGTCAGCAATATCAGAACTACAACCGTCAGCAGGGCGGATATAACAACCGTCAGGGCGGCTATAACAACAATTACCGTCAAGGCGGCTACAATAACCGTCAGCAGGGCGGCTATAACAATAACAACCGCTATAACCAGGGCGGCTACAACAATCGTCCCCGCACGGAATCTTACGGAAACAATGCCGAAGGTGCCGATGAGGAAAATGCCCGGGAGCACAATACCAACAACGGCTATCAGCCCCGTCAGCCCCGATACAATAATAACCGCCAGGGCGGGTATAACAACAACCGCCAGGGCGGCTACAATAATAATCGCCAGCAGGGTGGCTACAACAACCGTCAGGGCGGCTATAACAATAATCGCCAGCAGGGCGGCTACAACAACGGCAACAACAATAACCGCCGTCCCGGTAACCAGCGCAATCAGTTTGGCATGCCTCAAGGTGGCAAAAGCTTCACCCCGCGTCCGCGTCCGGTGATCTATGAAGAGACTGCACCGGCTCCCGACGAGCAGATACGTCTTAACAAGTACATGGCCAACGCCGGCCTCTGCTCGCGTCGCGAAGCCGACGAGTTTATCAAGCAGGGACTCGTGAAGGTCAACGGAGAGGTTGTGACCGAGCTCGGTACCAAAATCACCCCTCAGGATACCATCGAATATGATGACAAGGTGGTGACACTGGAGCGTAAGTGCTACATCCTGCTCAACAAGCCCAAGGATTGCGTGACCACTTCCGATGATCCCAACGGCCGACTGACCGTGATGGATATAGTGAAAGGTGCTTGCAACGAGCGCATCTATCCCGTGGGTCGACTCGACCGCAATACCACCGGAGTGCTCCTGCTCACCAACGACGGCGACCTCGCTTCGAAGCTCACTCATCCCAAGTATGTCAAGAAGAAGATCTATCATGTGTGGACCGATAAGGACATAACCGAGGACGACATGCAGCGTATCGCTGACGGCATAGAGCTTGAGGATGGCCCCATCCATGCCGATGCCATCAGCTATGCCACCGAGACTGACCGTAACCAGGCCGGTATCGAGATACACTCGGGACGCAATCGCATCGTGCGCCGCATATTCGAGAGTCTCGGTTATCACGTTACGAAACTTGACCGCGTGTATTTCGCCGGACTCACCAAGAAAAATCTTCCCCGCGGCCGCTGGCGTTATCTCACCCAGGAAGAGGTCAACTACCTCAAGATGGGTTCTTTTGAATAAAAATCAATTTTACAATATCATATCATTTTCATGAAACGTACTAAAGTAGCAGACCTTCTCAAAGGCAACCTTATCGGCACGGAAGTGATGGCCAAAGGCTGGGTGCGCACCCGCCGCGGCAACAAGCACGTGCAGTTTGTAGCTCTCAACGACGGCTCTACAATCAAGAATATTCAGATAGTATTCGATATGGCCAAGTTCAGTGACGACGATCTTCGTCCCGTCACCACCGGCTCGTCGATATGTGTGACCGGTCAGCTCGTTGAGTCGCAGGGTAAGGGACAGACCTGTGAAATTCAGGCCGATACTCTCACTGTATACGGTACGGCCGATGTGGAGTCATATCCCCTGCAGAAGAAAGGTCACACCCTTGAGTTCCTGCGCGATATCGCCCATCTGCGTCCCCGCACCAATACATTCGGAGCGATTCTGCGCGTGCGCTCGGCACTCGCTTTTGCAATCCATAAGTTTTTCCAGGAGAAAGGTTTCTTCTACCTCAATACTCCGCTCATCACAGCAAGTGACTGCGAAGGCGCCGGAGCTATGTTTCAGGTAACCACGCTTCCTCTCAGCGACCTTCCCAAGACGGAGGACGGTGCGGTGGATTATTCAGCCGACTTCTTCGGCAAGCCCACAGCTCTTACCGTGTCGGGTCAGCTCGAAGGTGAGCTCGGTGCCACGGCGCTTGGCGCAATCTATACTTTCGGCCCTACGTTCCGCGCCGAAAATTCCAACACACCCCGCCACCTCTCGGAGTTCTGGATGATCGAACCCGAAGTCGCTTTCATGGATATTACCGAAAACATGGATCTGGCTGAGGAATTTGTGAAATATTGCATCAACTACGCTCTCGAGCATTGCAAGGATGACATCGAATTCCTCCAGCAGATGTATGACAAGGATCTCATTGAGCGACTCAAATTTGTGGTCGAGAACGATTTCGTGCGCCTCACCTATGGCGAAGGCGTGAAGATACTCGAGGAATCGGGCAAGAAATTCGAGTTTCCCGTGCACTGGGGCACCGACCTGCAGAGCGAGCATGAGCGCTACCTCGTTGAAGAGCATTTCAAGAAGCCCGTGATCCTCACCGATTATCCCAAGGAAATCAAGGCCTTCTATATGAAGCAGAACGAGGATGGCAAGACCGTGCGCGCCATGGACGTGCTTTTCCCCCACATCGGTGAAATCATCGGTGGCAGCGAGCGTGAAGAAAGCTACGAAAAGCTCCTTGCACGCATCGAGGAACTCGGCATTCCCATGAAAGATATGTGGTGGTATCTCGACACCCGCCGCTTCGGCACGGTGCCTCACTCGGGCTTCGGCCTCGGCTTCGAGCGTCTCGTGCTCTTCGTGACCGGCATGACCAACATCCGTGACGTCATCCCCTTCCCCCGCTACCCCGGCCACGCCGATTTCTGATAACTTTCTATCTTAACATATGGACTGGCAGCCGTAATCGTCAATTATGGTTGCCAGTCCTATTTTTTGATATAACTTCCGCAATCTAATTCTTGAAACTTTAAATATGGCTTAATTTAACGTGAGTTCGATGAAAATAATTAAAAGAGAGTCAACTGGTTATCAAATACTCGTTCAAAATTTATCATAGG
>JAIDSW010000001.1 GCA_029061025.1 Duncaniella sp. | reverse complement strand
CGTGATGACGTGTCGCTTATGCCCAGAACGAGGAGCCCCGAGAATGTGCCGTAGTGTGACGACACTGATATGTCGCGCAGCGTCACGTCCTTTTCCTTATTGATTATCGAAGATATGTTGGTCACAATACCTATGTCGTCCTGACCCACTATGCGGAGCATCGTCGTGAACTGCTTCCCCGCTTTGCCCGACCAGCGTGTGGTGATTACGCGGTAAGGGTATTTCTGCCGTATGTTTGCGGCATTGGGGCAGTCGCATCGGTGTATCTTGATGACTCCTTCAGATGATACGAAGCCGAAAACCTCGTCGCCGTAGATTGGATTGCAGCATCGGGCCAGGCGATAGTTGATGCCCTTCACATTATCGCCTATGATAAGCACATCGCCCGATTCCTGATCACGCTCTTCGGCTGGGCGCAGCTCGAATTCCTCGGCGCTTGTGTGCTCCTTGCTGTCAGAGTGCAGTTCGCGCTCCGTCTGCTCATACTGGGCAATGACATCATTGATGTTGAGACGCTCGGCCGATATTTCGTTGTAGAAGTCTGTGACGGTCTTGAACTGCAGGCGCTTGATGGTGCGCATCAGCATTCCCTCATCAATATCTATCTTGCGGTTTTTGAAGCGACGCATCAGCAGTTCCTTGCCGAGTTCGGCAGAGCGGTGCTCAAGTTCCTTTATGCTCTGACGTATCTTGGTGCGAGCTTTGGAAGTGACCACGAAGTTGAGCCAGTCCACTTTGGGCATCTGCTGTGGAGAGGTGGATATTTCCACCGTGTCGCCGCTCTTGAGCTTATAGTTGAGCTTGCGGTTGCGGCCGTTGACCTTGCCTCCCATGCAGGTACATCCGAGCTTTGAATGGATATTGAAGGCGAAGTCAAGTACCGTGGCACCCTCGGGCAGCTTGTAAAGGTCGCCCTTGGGAGTGAACACGAATACCTCATTGCTGTAAAGATCCATCTTGAAATTCTTCATCAGCTCCATCGGACCCTCGGCAGTCTCGAGTATGTCGCGTATATTGTTCATCCACGAGTCAAGATTGCTCTCGCTCTTGATGCCTTTGTATTTCCAGTGCGCCGCAAGACCTTTTTCGGCAATCAGATCCATGCGTCGGGTGCGAATCTGTACCTCCACCCATTTCTCGCCCGGACCTAACACGGTGGTGTGAAGCGACTCATAACCGTTGCTCTTCGGTATACTGAGCCAGTCTTTCATTCGTGCCGGATTGGGCGTGTACATGTCGGCCACTATCGAGTAGATTTTCCAGCATTCGGCTTTCTCCTGCTCCAGCGGGACGTCAAGAATGATGCGGATGGCGAAAAGGTCATATATATCCTTCATCTCCACCTTCTGGCGGCGGAGCTTATTCCATATTGAGAATATTGACTTGGTGCGCCCCTTGATTTCATATTTGAGCCCCGTGGCATCGATGCGCTCTTTGAGCGGCGCTATGAAGTCGGCTATGTAAGCGTCGCGAGTCACCTTTGTGGCATTGAGCTCGCGGGCGATTTTGGTGTAGGTGTCGCGTGCGGTGTATTTCAGCGACATATCCTCGAGTTCGCCTTTGATTTTATACAGGCCGAGACGATGGGCGAGGGGAGCGTAGAGATAGTTGGCCTCAAATGCCGTGTCGGCCACAAACTTTTCGTCGGGATGATGATTGATGGCGCGCATGAGAGTAAGGCGGTCGACAATCATGATTATAATTACGCGGATATCCTCGGCAAAAGTCATCAGGAGTTTGCGGAAATTATCGGTCTTTACTACGCCGTGCGAACCGTAGAGCGTAGCCACTTTCAGCATGCCGTTGACAAGCCTTACCACATCGTCGTCCCATTTCTCGGCAATCTGTTCGGTAGTGATGACACCGCTCTGGCAAAGCTCGTAGAGCATGATTGCCAGTATCATGTTGCGATCAGGCGACACCATTTCGCAAAGAGTCAGGGCCGTGTCAAGATTGTGGTAAACGGGATTAATCCCATAGCGGTCGCGGGCAAGTTTGCCATCGGCCACAGCATCGGCGATAAGGCGGCGGAGAGTGCGGTAATCATCGCGAGAGAACACGTCGGCTGCCGCCTCACCGAGACCGGCAAGGATTTCGCGCACGCGAGTGTGCTCTTCGGGGGTAAAGTATTTTGTTGACATATCGTTTTCGCTTCAAAGAGCAAAGTTAGCAATTATCGCTTATACCCCCGCCACTTTTTTGGATTATTAAGAATTCGACGTGCGGTGAGCTGAATTTTTATTGGATTGAACTAATTTTGCTTGACAGGATACTTTAACAATATATCGCTTCGCGGCGGGACGCCTCGTTTGGGAAGTTTAGCATTTAACAAAGAGCGCGACCGCAGCTATTCACACAAGGCGTCCTGCCGGGACGCTAAAGGAAGAGTTGTGCATTTCCCCCGCACTGAAGATACGGGGTTCAAGACAATTAAGTGCCTCCGGCACTTATAACGAGCACGTTACCGGATGAGTTACGTCTATATTATATTCTTGAGATGGTGTTACGCCTATCTCCGGGATTTTGTTAAAGGAGTATTACGCGTAAATAAAGCCAAAGCAGGCCGGAAACTGGGATGTCTCCGGCCTGAACGGTTTATAACGTAGTAACGCTAAGGAATTATTTTCCGAACATTCCGCCGAGCATATCGCCGGCTTTGCTCTTTAATTCGTCGATTACATTGCCTTTTACGCTGTCGAGATTGACATTTTTCAACAGACCTTCTGCACCGAGTTTCGACACGATGTCAGAGAAAGATAAGTTTTTAAGATCCAAAGTCTTGAGCACGTCGGTTACTTTTGAGATGTCGAATCCGTTGCCAAACTTGGCAGTAAGCTGTTTGATGATTTCTTGAATGTCCATTGTCAGGGGGAGTTATGAGTTTAAATGTTTTTCTTTATAACACCTTGTCGCGTTATAAAGTTCACAGACAGCCCTATAATTTCACGAGGCCGCAATGTAAAGGTAACACTGCAGCCTCGATGTGAGTAACGGTGAAACTAATCGATGGAAAAGCTGACAGCTTATTCGTCGAGATTGTTGTCGCGGGGATTATTGTTGAGCGCGGCGGTCTCTTCTTTTACGAGTTCGGCGTTCACTTTTTCGTTGTCGGCTACGTTGACGTCTACTCCGCGGTATTCATCAGCGGGTTTGTTTACATTCTTGTCCATATCTTAAATTTTTTAGAGTTAATTTTTTCTTTTGTTATTTTAACATCGCAGACAGCGAAAAAGTTTATTCTTCTGGGTCGTTTACATCTGTTTCATCATTTTCTCCGGCTTCTTCGACGTATCCTCCCACCGGCAGTTGATTGAGCTGCTCGATATAACCGAGAAGTTCTTCACGGCCACGTCCATCCTCGCTCGAAGTCATGAAAACCGGCGGCAGCTCTTCCCATGTCTCGAGTATTCGATTAATATACATCTGCACATTTCGATTGCCGGCACTTTTGCTCTGCTTGTCGAGCTTGGTGAACACGATGGCAAACGGGACGCCGTTTTCGCCAAGCCAGTTCATGAAATCCATGTCGATTTTAAGAGGCTCGTGGCGGGAGTCGATGAGAAGAAACAGGCATGTCATCTGCTCGCGGTTGAGGATATAACCCTCGATCATCTTCTGCAGCGCGTCACGTTGTTCCTGACCGCGGCGGGCGTATCCATATCCGGGCAGGTCGACTATATAC